>CANRKY010000212.1 GCA_947631355.1 uncultured Marvinbryantia sp. | reverse complement strand
GCTTTGAAACATGGCTGCATGATGCTTTGAAACATGGCTGCATGATGCTTTGAAACATGGCTGCATGATGCTTTGAAGCATGAATGCACTATGCTTTGAAACATGAATGCACTATGCTCTGAAACATGGATGTGCTATGCTTTGAAACAAGGATGCGCTATGCCTTGAAACATGGCTACGCTATGCTCTGAAATTTGGATGTACTCTGCCTGGAAATTATGTATTGTATGGTTTGCGCAGTCGTGTTAGAATTATCCGTAGAAAATTTCGGATAAGGAGCGGGCGTCTTATGTGACAAGCTACATAGTAATATGAGACGCAAAGCGAAAGAAAAGATGAAAAAGAAAAATACATGGGGCGCCCCGGCGGTCGCGGCCGCCTATGCCAGCTGGGGAATTTTAACAATCTTCTGGAATCTGCTGGAGGAAGTAAACTCCGTATATATCCTGGCCCAACGGATCATCTGGTCTATGGTCTTTATGGGGATTTATATGCTGGCTTTCGGAAAATGGAAAGAAATTGCCAGTATCTTTAGAGACAAGAAGATAATTGCCACATGCTTTTTATGTGGCATTTTGATAACGATCAACTGGGGCGTTTATATTTTCGCGGTTAACAGTGGGCATGTTCTGGACGCCAGCATGGGGTACTTTATCGAACCTGTGCTGGTGGCGCTGATCGGGCTGCTGGTTTTCCGCGAAACGCCAAGTAGAATGGAAAAGATCACGTTTCTGTTTGCGGCAGCCGGTCTGCTGTATATGATCATCACGAAAAGAACATTTCCGGTGATGGCTATTTTGATCGCCGGTTCTTTCGCCATTTATGGGGGAGTCAAAAAAAGACTGAAGATCACACCGGAAGCCTCTCTTTTTATGGAGACATTTTGTATGATGCCTTTTGCGGTGGTGTTTGCGATTTACGCGGAAATGCATGGCATGGGCGCCCGGGGTGTGCTTCATGGTGCGCAGCTTTTGCTCCTTCCTGCGTGCGGCGTGATCACATCTGTTCCATTGTTACTCTTTAATATGGGTGTGCGGGAAATCCCTTATTATCTTTCCGGCATATTGATGTACATCAATCCCACACTGCAGTTTCTCACAGGCCTGCTCTATTTCCACGAAGCGCTGGATACGCACCGCCTGATCGCGTTTTGCTTTATTTGGCTGGGGATTTTGTTTACCATATATGAAAAAGTTCAGCTTATGAGGCGGGCACACACATCTGCCGCAAAAAGCCAGGGCTGACAAAATAGATGCTGAAAGCAACAAGCGGTTAAAGCAACAA
This sequence comes from uncultured Marvinbryantia sp., assembly GCA_947631355.1. Taxonomy (GTDB): domain Bacteria; phylum Bacillota; class Clostridia; order Lachnospirales; family Lachnospiraceae; genus Marvinbryantia. The sequence goes on along the minus strand of CANRKY010000212.1, from coordinate 20,723 downwards.
ATATTTAAATCATCAAGTACTGGAAACATCAAATACTAAAAACATTAGATACTAAAAACATTAAATATTTAAATCATCAGATACTAAAAGCATCAAGTATTTAAAACATCAAATGCTTAAATTGGCAAACATTTAAATTGAAAGAGGAAAATGGATGCTTGAAAAATGCGGTAAAAAGAAGTTGGTATAAAGTAGATCGCTAAAGAGTGGGAAGCGAGAAGAAGTAGCAAAGGAAGAACAGAGGCGTCTTATGCATACAGACAAGAGGTATCTTGCAGACGAGAGGTGTTCCACGGACAAGAAGTATCCTACAGACAAGAAGTGTTCTATAGACAAGAAAATCCAGGAATATGTGGAAGCGCATCATCAGGAAACAATCGCTCTGCTAAAAGAACTTGCAGTCATTCCTGCCCCCTCCTGTCAGGAAGAAAAGCGCGCAGGTGCTATAATAAAGTGGCTGCACGAAGCGGGGGCGAGGGAGGCTTTTATAGATGAGACTGGAAATGTGGTGTATCCATATCAGTGTGATACATTTGAAAGCTGCATAGTGGTAATGTCACATATGGATGTGGTATGTCCGGATACGGAATCCCTTCCGCTGGAAGAAACAGAAGGGCGTCTGATCGGCCCTGGCGTGCGGGACGATACCGCAAATCTGGTAAATATGATGATGGCGGTGAAATTTTTGCTGCAGCATACGGAATATAAGCCGCAGACGGGGATCCTGTTTGTGGCGGATGTGGGAGAAGAAGGCCTTGGGAATCTGAAAGGAAGCCGCCAGATCTTACAGACCTATGGGAAACGGATACGAGAATGGATATCGTTTGATCTGAACTATGACACGATTTATACTCGTGCGGTGGGTTCTCGGAGATACCGTATCACGGTGCATACAAAAGGCGGCCACTCCTACCATGATTTCGGGTCAGAGAACGCGATCGCACAGGCAGCAGAACTTATCTGCGACCTGTATAAGATGGAGATGCCGGAGGCGCAGGGAGAGAAGAAATCGTCAAAAGCAACTTATAATGTGGGAAAGATTGAGGGCGGTACTTCTGTGAATACCATTGCGCAGGAGGCTTCTTTCCTTTATGAAATACGTGCAGAGGGAGAAAACATTCTGAATGAAATGGACAGGCGCTTCCATGAGATTGTGTACAGACAGAGAATGAATGGAATGGGTATCACAGAAGAAATTCTGGGAATCCGTCCGGGAAATGGACAGGTTTGTGCAGAAAAACAAAAGGCGCTGGAAGAACGGTGTCTGCGTGCAGTTTCCATGTATTATAAAGGAAAAGTGACTTGCGCTGCGGGTTCCACAGACTGCAACATTCCCTTATCTGTGGGCATCCCGGCTGTTACGGTGGGAACGGCTTACGGAGAGGGAACGCACACCCGCCGGGAGTGGGTAGATATAGAAAGCATACGCACAGGGCAGAAGATCGCCCTGCAGATTATTTTAAGTTATTGTGAGAGAAAAGATGACAACACAGACTTATGAACATGTCACACATACCTTTGAACCAATTTACGATGAACATTCCCGGATTCTGATTCTTGGAACGTTTCCTTCCGTAAAATCCAGGGAAAACCAGTTTTATTACGGACACCCGCAAAACCGTTTCTGGAAAGTGCTTGCTGGTGTGGTAAACGCGCCAATGGCGGAGAAAGAGACAGCCGATACATATTTTGTACCGGAAACAATAGAGGAGAAAAAAGAATTTCTCATAAAACATCACATAGCAATATGGGATGTGATCGCGGGATGTGACATCGTAGGATCCAGTGACAGTTCCATTCGCAATGTAGTGCCGAATGACCTAAATATCATTTTGGAGCGGGCGCCGGTGCGTCAGATCTTTGCTAATGGCGGGAAAGCATATGAGCTCTATCAAAAATATTCCGCGGCGGGAACACAGCGGGATATCATAAAACTTCCGTCCACCAGTCCTGCAAACGCAGCATTTGGTCTAAATAAGCTGATAGAGCAATGGAGTGTGATACAAAGATGGCTGTAAACATAGGATGCATGCGATCACAAAGCAAAATGAGAATAGTCACAAAGTGAAATGCGAACGGTCACAAAGCAAAATGCGAGCAGTTGCAAAATGAAATATAAACAGTCACAAAGCAAAATGCGAACAGTCACAAGGTGAAATATAAGCAGTCACAAAGCAAAATATGAATAGTCACAAAATGAAATGCAAACAGTCACAAAGCAAAATGCGAACAGTCACAAGGTGAAATGCAAACAGCCACAAAGCAAAATGCAAATAGTCACAAAGCGGGATGTGACGCAGGTCGCAGATTTTTATAGAAATTACATAAGATGTATGCTAGAATGTCAAAAAAGGAGGGTATGCCATGAAAGCACTTTTTATTGGTGGAACGGGAACAATCAGTACTGCGATTTCAGAAAAATTGCTGCAGGAAGGACATGAGCTGTGGCTGATCAATCGCGGAAACCGCAATGATGCGCTTCCGAAAGGAGCACATATTATTCAAGCGGACATCAATGACGAAGATTATGTTGCAAAGCAGCTGGCCGGACAAAAGTATGATGTGGTGGCGGATTTTATCGCGTTCGTGCCGGAACAGCTTGAGCGGGATTACCGGCTGTTCCATGACAAAACGAAGCAGTTTATTTATATCAGCTCGGCGTCTGCATATCAGAAACCGCTGTCCGATTATCGGGTCAATGAGGGCACGCCGCTGGCAAATCCCTACTGGGAATATTCACGCAACAAGATTGCTGGGGAAGAATTGCTGATGAGATTATACCGGGAGAATGGGTTCCCGGTTACGATCGTTCGTCCGAGTCACACATACAGTGAGAGAAGTGTACCGGCAGGGATTCATGGGAAAAATGGCAGTTACCAGGTGCTAAAAAGAATGTTGGACGGCAAACCCGTGATCGTTCACGGAGATGGAAGCTCCCTTTGGACAATGACCATGAACCGCGATTTTGCCAAAGGATTTGTGGGATTGATGGGAAACGTTCACGCCATTGGGGAAGCAGTTCAGATAACCAGTGACGAGACACTCACCTGGAATCAGATTTATTCTGCGATCGCGGACGCCCTGGGAGTGGAATACAAACCATATTATGTTTCCTCTACATTCCTGGCGGCGTGCGATGACGGAGATCTGTTGGGGAACTTGCTGGGAGACAAGTCCAACAGTGTGGTATTTGACAATTCAAAATTAAAACGGCTGGTGCCAGACTTTACAGCAACGATACGTTTGGATCAGGGAGTGTGGGAAGCAGTAGCCTATGTGATGTCACATCCGAAGTGCCAGATAGAAGATCCAGAATTTGATGCATGGTGCGACAAAATCATTGAAGCGCAGGAAGAAGCGCTGGACAAGGTTCGAAGAAGCCTGGGGCTTACAACATAAAAACGCCAAAATATAAAAACACAAAAATATAAAAATGCAAAAACATGAAAATGTAAAAAGATGAAAATGTAAAAAGATGAAAATGTAAAAATATAAAAATGTAAAAATATAAAAATGCAAAAACATGAAAATGCAAAAATATAAAAATGCAAAAATATGAAAAAGTAAAAAAATAAAAAAGTAACATCGGAAGCCGCAAAAAAATACAGAGAAGCAGTGATAAAATAAACAGAAAGCAGGAGGTATCTTTGTGAACAGAGATTTAGTGATCGTACTGGATTTTGGCGGACAATACAATCAGCTTGTGGCGCGCAGGGTGCGGGAATGCAACGTATACTGTGAGATATATTCTTACAAAACTGCGCTGGAAGAAATAAAGGCGATGAATCCAAAAGGTATCATATTGACTGGCGGACCAAACAGCTGTTACGAGTCAGATTCTCCTACATATACTGTGGAACTTTTTAAGCTGGGTATCCCGGTTCTTGGGTTGTGCTATGGTGCCCAATTAATGCAGTTTTTGCTCGGAGGCGAAGTGAAGCGGGCGGATGTCCGGGAATATGGAAAGATTGAAGTATTTGTGGACCGGTCGTCCAGGCTTTTTGAAAATGTATTAGAAAAAACAATCTGCTGGATGAGCCACAATGATTACATTGCGAAGATTGCTCCGGGCTTTCGCATAACTGCGCACAGTGCGGACTGCCCGGTGGCTGCCGCAGAAAATGAGGCGGAAAAGCTGTACGCGATCCAATTCCATCCGGAAGTGCTGCACACGCAGGAAGGCACAAAGATGCTGAAAAATTTTGTGATGAATGTGTGCGGCTGCGCGGGCGACTGGCGCATGGACTCTTTTGTGGAGGAATCTGTAAAAGCAATCCGGGAAAAAGTGGGAAAAGGCAAGGTGCTCTGTGCGCTGTCCGGCGGCGTGGATTCCTCGGTGGCCGCGGTTATGCTCTCAAAGGCGGTGGGAGAACAGCTCACCTGTGTTTTTGTGGATCATGGCCTGCTGCGGAAGGACGAGGGAGATGAGGTGGCCGTCGTGTTCGGACCGGACGGCCCATATGATCTGAACTTTATCCGTGTAAATGCGCAGGATCGTTTTTTCAGCAAACTGGCTGGCGTGACTGAACCAGAAAAGAAGCGAAAAATTATCGGGGAGGAGTTCATTCGCGTATTTGAGGAAGAAGCGAAAAAAATCGGTGCGGTTGATTTCTTTGTGCAGGGTACGATCTATCCGGATGTGGTGGAGAGTGGCAAGGGCGGAGAATCAGAGACCATCAAGTCACATCATAATGTGGGAGGTTTGCCGAAGCACGTTGATTTCAAAGAAATCATCGAACCGCTGCGGAATCTGTTCAAAGACGAGGTGAGAAAGGCGGGGCTGGAACTGGGAATCCCGGAGAATCTGGTATTCCGTCAGCCGTTCCCGGGACCGGGTCTTGGGATTCGCATTATTGGCGAAGTGACTCCGGAAAAAGTGCGGATTGTGCAGGATGCAGACGCAATCTACCGGGAAGAAATCGCAAAGGCCGGTATCGCGGATGGCATTGGCCAGTACTTCGCGGCGCTGACCAATATGAGAAGCGTGGGTGTGATGGGAGATGAGCGCACTTACGATTACGCCATTGCACTGCGCGCGGTGAATACCATTGACTTTATGACTGCGGAGGCTGTGGATCTTCCGTGGGAAGTGTTGCACAAAGTGACCAGCAGGATCATCAATGAGGTGGGGCATGTAAACCGCGTGCTATATGATGTGACCAGCAAGCCACCAGGTACAATAGAACTGGAATAACGGAATTATTTCGAAGTAAACAGGAATTACCGAAAATGGCATAATAGAATATTGCATTAATGAACAGCACAAAGACCTTGGAGCGATGGCGAAACGCCATCCTCCAGGGACTTTTGTCTATCCAAGTAGCAGTACAGAAGTCTCAGAAACCAAAAAGGGTTTTCGGAAAAATAGAGAAAATGATAAATATACTTGACAAAAGGCAATTTTGTAATTAAAATCATAAATAAATAGATGCAATTTTGGGTATCTGTATAAATGTGTTTTTCTATCAACGCTAAAAATAATTTACAGACAATAATAAGCTATAAAATTGATAAATAAGTAGACATATGCAATACAAAGCAATTTTAATGAAAATTGAATAAAATAAAGAATTTGGTGTTATAAAACACAAAATGTATCAGAAGATATGTGTTAATTTTTTGTATAAGAATTGTGCTGCGCTGCTAATGGCAGAATAAACATATTTGACATGAAACAGCCGGAAACAACGCGCGAAAGAGTAAAAGGAATTAAAGGAGACCAGCTATGAAGTACGTGGTAATAGATTTGGAGATGAATCCGCTGGGGAAAGATCATAAAGCGGAAGGTGATATTTGTAAAAGTGAAATCATCGAAATAGGGGCAGTTGCTTTGGATGAAGCTTATAATGAGCTTGGCACCTTTGTCACATTGGTCAAGCCGCAGCTGAATGAGGTGATCGAAAAACAGATTGAGACATTGACCGGTATAAAGACAGAAATGGTTGAATCAGAACCATATTTTTGGGAAGCAGTAGAAAAATTTTTAGAATGGTGTGATGGACTTGAAGATGATTTACAGCTGATTCAGTGGAGCGGCTGTGATCGGGAGCAGTTCACACGGGAAATGCTTTTAAAAAATGTTCATTTGACGGATTCACAAGAGAAATTGATTAACGAGTGGTACGATTTACAGAAGGAATATGGGGAGAAACTTGAGCTGGAAAAAAATGTATCTTTGAAAAATGCCCTGATGTATGCTGGCGTAGATTATGTAGGCAGAGAACATGATGCGCTATACGATGCAAGAAATACAGCGGTATTGCTGAAAACGGTACGTATACCAGAACTTCGCAGGATAGCGTTGGACAAGGTCATCGATGATTTACATACAAAGCCTTTGAATACATCTATTGGGGATATGTTTGATTTTAGCCAATTCAAACTTCCGGTGTAAACAATGATTTTGAGATATTGGGAATAGAAGTATTGGCTTTGGATGCGGAAGAGTATTTTGATGATGCCTGGTATTGGTTTCATAAAACAAAAAAATTAATTGGAGGATGGGAAATGAATCAAAATTATTATCTGGGCCTCGATATGGGAACGGGGTCTGTTGGATGGGCGGTAACAGATGAGGCATATAACATTGTAAGGGCACACGGGAAAGCGCTGTGGGGTGTTCGGCTTTTCGAGAGTGCGAGTACTGCGGAGGAGCGCAGAATGTTTCGGTCGGCCAGACGACGGCTTGACCGAAGAAACTGGCGGCTGGAACTTCTGCAGGGAATATTCGCGGAAGAAATAAATAAGGTGGATCCCGGATTTTACCGGCGCATGAAAGAGAGTAAATATACACCGGAGGACAAACGGGATGAAAACGGAAACTGCCCGGATCTGCCCTACGCGCTGTTCGTGGATCCGGATTACACGGACAAAGATTATCACAGGCAGTTCCCCACCATATATCATTTGAGAAAATGGCTGATGGATACCGATGAGACTCCGGATATTCGGCTGATCTATCTGGCGCTGCATCATATGATGAAGCACAGAGGACATTTCCTTTTTTCGGGGAATATTGAAAATATTAAGGAGTTTAAGGAAACCTTCCGGCAGTTTATCCAGAGTGTCAAAGACGAGGAACTTGACTTTAATCTGAGTATAGAAGATGAGGAATTCTGCAAGGTGGAAGAGATCCTGAAAGATAAAAATCTTACAAGATCAGGCAGAAAAACACAGCTGATCAAGCTGCTTGACGCACGCAGCGCATGCGAGAAAGCAGTTTTGAGTTTAATTTCCGGCGGTACGGTGAAGCTAAGTGATATTTTTGGCAACAGAGAATTGGATGCGTGTGAAAAACCGAAGATCTCTTTTGCAGATTCCACTTACGACGATTATGCGGGCATCGTGGAGGCGGATCTTGGCGAACAGTTTCTAATAATCGCAAAGGCAAAGATGGTGTATGACTGGGCGGTGCTGGCGGATATTCTGGGAGAGTATGATTCCCTCTCAGAGGCAAAGACTGCTGTTTTTGAAAAGCATAAAAAAGATCTCGCATATCTGAAAAAACTGGTCAGAACATATCTGGACAGAGAGGCGTATCAGGATATTTTTGTAAAGACGGACAGCAAACTTTCCAATTATGCTGCATACATAGGGATGACAAAGAAAAATGGAAAAAAGACTGCGCTTGACGGAAAGCGGTGTGAACGAAATGACTTTTATGATTTCCTGAAAAAACATGTGCTGAGCAGGATCCCGGAGGAGGAGGCACAATATCTGAGCGGGGAGATGGAAAAAGAGAACTTCCTGCCAAGACAAGTAACAAAGGACAATGGGGTCATTCCGTACCAGGTGCATTTGTTTGAATTGGACAGGATCATTGCGCATCTGCGCCAAAGGGTGCCGGTGCTGGATGAAAATGCAGAAAAGATACGTCAAATTTTTACATTCCGGATCCCCTATTATGTTGGTCCTTTAAATGGGATCACAAAAGTGGGAAATCCTACAAACTGGCTGATCAGGAAAAAAGAGGGAAAGATTTATCCGTGGAACTTTGAGGAAATTGTAGATACAGAGGCGAGCGCGGAGGGCTTCATTCGCAGAATGACCAATAAGTGCACGTATCTGATGCATGAGGATGTGCTGCCCAAAAATTCTATGTTGTACAGCAAATTTATGGTGCTGAATGAGCTGAACAATGTGCGTCTCAACGGGGAATTGCTGAGTGTGGAACTGAAACAGAAAATATATACGGAAGTATTTCAGCGGCGAAGGAAGGTAACGCAGAAAAAGCTGCGGGATTTTCTGGTGAGAGAAGGAATTGCAGATAGAGATGTTATTATCACGGGGGTTGACGGAGATTTTAAGAGCTCACTGACGGCATACCATGATTTTAAGGAGAAACTGACGGGATGTGATCTGACTCAGAAAGAAAAAGAAAACATTATTTTAAATATCACGCTGTTTGGAGAAGACAAAAAACTGCTGATGAAAAGGCTTACAAAATTGTATCCGTCTTTGACAGAAACGCAGAGAAAGGCATTGTGTACACTATCTTACACGGGGTGGGGGAGACTGTCTGAGAAATTTTTGGATGGGATCACAGCGCCGGCGCCGGAAACCGGCGAAGTATGGACTGTTATTCGCGCGCTTTGGGAGACAACAGATAATCTGATGCAGATTCTGAGTGAAAAATATGAATTTGCAAAAGCGGTTGATGCAGAAAACGAAACAGAAGTGGAAAAAGCATTTTCTTATGAAAATGTGGATCAGCTGCATGTATCACCGGCAGTAAAACGGCAGATATGGCAGACTTTGCAGGTGATTCGAGAAGTCTGCAAGGTGATGGGACAGCCGCCCAAGAGAGTTTTTGTTGAGATGGCCAGAGAAAAAAAGCAGAGTGTGCGAACAGAATCTCGCAAGAAGAAACTTTTGGATTTATACAAACAATGTAAAGCAGACGAGCGGGAGTTGGCAGACGATCTTGCCGGGACAGAAGAGACTAATCTGCGGGGGGACAAGTTATATCTTTATTATATTCAAAAAGGACGCTGCATGTATTCTGGAAAAAGAATTGATCTGAATGAATTGTGGGATAATACAAAATATGACATCGATCATATTTATCCGCAGTCAAAAGTGATGGATGACAGCATAGATAATCGCGTGCTGGTGAAAAAAACGTATAATGCAGCAAAGACGGATATATATCCTATCAGAAAAGATATTCGCGATAACATGAGAATCTTTTGGAAGACCTTGCTGGACGGAGGTTTCATTTCAAAAGAAAAATACAAACGCCTTGTACGCACAGAAGAATTTGAACCGGAGGAGCTGGCAGGGTTTATTGCCCGCCAGCTGGTGGAGACCCGCCAGGGAACAAAAGCGGTAACAGCCTTTTTAAAACAGATTCTCCCAGATACGGAGATTGTTTATTCTAAAGCGAAGGTTGCCTCCCAGTTCAGGCAGGAATTTGACCTGATCAAGGTGAGGGAGCTGAACGACCTTCACCATGCAAAGGACGCATATATTAATATTGTGGTCGGAAATGTATATTATACAAAATTTACGAAGAATGCGGCATGGTATGTCCGGCAGTATCCGGGGAGAAGCTACAACCTGGAGAAAATGTTCATTTCTAAATGGGATGTGGAACGAGATGGTGAAGTTGCCTGGAGAGCGGGGGATGCGGGGTCAATCGTTACGGTGCGAAAGGTTATGAGCAAGAACAATATCATTGTGACCAGACGTTCCTATGAAGTCAAAGGCGGGCTGTTCGATCAGCAGCTGATGAAAAAGGGAAAGGGGCAAGTGCCGATCAAGGGAAGTGATGTAAGACTCTGCGATATTGAAAAGTACGGTGGATATAATAAGGCTGCCGGGACATATTTTATGCTTGTCGAGTCGGAAGATAAAAAGGGAAATAAAATAAGGAGCATAGAATATATTCCGCTGTATCTGTGTGATGTCCTTGAGAAAAATGAAAGGGAGGCGCTGAAATATCTGGAAGAAGACCATGGATTAAGGAATCCCAGGATATGTTTAAAGAAAATTAAAATTGATACACTTTTTAAAGTAGATGGATTTTATATGTGGCTGTCCGGAAGGACAGAAAATCGATTGATTTTTAAAGGGGCAAATCAGCTGCTCCTCTCGGAGAAAGATACCAGGACATTAAAAAAGGTTATAAAATTTGTAAATCGAAAGAAAGAAAATAAGAATGTCAGGATTGTAAAACAGGATGAATTGGAGCCGGGAGATCTGCTGAGGCTCTATGATGTTTTCCTGGATAAAGTGGAAAATACGGTCTATCATATCCGGCTGAGCGCACAGGTTGCAACCCTGAGGGACAATCGGGAGAAATTTATCCGTCTGACAGAGGAAGACAAATGTATTGTCTTATCCGAAATATTACATATGTTTCAATGCCAGAGCGGCGCTGCGAATCTGAAGCTGATCGGAGGACCGGGCAGTGCAGGGATTCTTGTATTGAACAACGTTATTTCCAAGTGTGATCAGATATCCATTATTCATCAGTCTCCGGCAGGAATTTATGAGCATGAGATTGATCTGAAAAAAGTATGAGCTGGCGTGTCGTGGTCATAACAAAGCGGGCGAAATTGGACTATCAGCTGGGATTTTTGGTAGTCAGAGGCGAGGAGACCACTAAAATACATTTAGGCGAGATATCCACAGTTATGATTGAGTCCACGGCTGTCTCTCTCACAACAAGTTTGCTCTGTGAGCTGTCAAAACGGAAAATAAAGGTGATTTTTTGTGACGAAAAAAGAAACCCTTCATCGGAACTGGTCAGTTATTATGGCAGCCATGATACGAGCAATAAAATACGAAAGCAGATTCAGTGGAGACAGAATGTAAAAGAGGCAGTCTGGACGGAAATTGTAACAGAGAAAATTAGAAAACAAAAAGAATTGCTTGAATCTTTAGGAAGGGATGAATCCAAACTGTTAGATTCGTACATCAGGGAAATTCGCTGGAATGATGAGACGAACCGAGAAGGGCACGCGGCGAAAGTTTATTTTAATGCGCTGTTTGGACTGGATTTTACCAGAACGGCGGATAATGTTGAAAATGCTGCGCTGAATTATGGATATGCCATTGTTCTGTCTGCGTTTACAAGAGAAATTGTGTCAAATGGTTACATAACGCAACTTGGACTGTTCCATGATAATATGTTTAATCAGTTTAATCTGGCCTCCGATCTGATGGAGCCCTTTCGAGTGCTGGTTGACCGACAAGTAGTAAGTATGCAGATGGAGGAGTTTGGCCATCCGGAGAAAATGAAACTGGTGGATATTTTAAACCACGAAGTCTGGATTGACGGGAAAACGCAGTATGTAAACAATGCGGTAAAAATATATTGTAAAAGTGTGTTTGATGCCCTGAATGAAAATGACAGTTCTCTGATTCGATTTTACAAAATTGAGTTATAGGTATATGAGAGTATTAGTGTTTTTTGACTTGCCGGTGCTTTCCGGTGAACAGAGGAGAGAGTATACAAGGTTTAGAAAGTTCCTTTTAAAAAGTGGCTTTATGATGCTCCAGGAGTCCGTTTACTGTAAACTGGCCTTAAATGGGACAGTGGTGAGAGGAATTGTGGACGGCGTGCATAAAAACAGTCCGAAGGAGGGCCTGGTGCAGCTCTTGACAGTCACGGAAAAACAGTATGCAAAGATGGAACTGATTATTGGAGAGGTGAAAAGCGAGGTGCTGGACAATGATGAAAGGCTGGTGATTCTATGAAACTTGTGCATCCGGAACTGGAGGGACAGATTTTGCTTGACGTTCAAAGACCATGTGAGTGGATCATAGAGTCACCGGATATTTTTTTAAAATTCGTGCAGGGACTGCGCTCCCAGGTGGATGGTCAGGAAGGAAGATTCGTGTTATCAGACGGGAAAGAGATCAGTCTGTCAAAATATGCGGAGATGATTGCCAATCCTCTGGATGTAAATGTTAATGACCGGAAGGTGCTGAATAAATTGTATGCAGTGTTGTCGGAACTGGCATTTGGAGAAGAACTGTATTTGGAAACACAGAAAATACTGGCGGAACTTCGGACATATTTTTTGAAGCTGGAACACGCCAGTGACTATTTTCTTGAGACAGATCAGGAAATAGATGTTGTGGCGGTTTTTAAGGCAGCAGGCATAAAAGTTCAAAATTGCGCGGATGATTTTATGGAAAATCTCTGTCAGTATATTGCACTTACGGCATCTTTGCTGAGAAAAAAATTGGTGATTTTGGTAAACATTCGGAGTTATATCAATGACGATCAATTAAGACAATTGATTAAGAATGTTCGCTATAAAGAAATTGCACTTTTTTTTATAGAAAATATGGAGCGGAAATTGCCAGAAGGAGTTTTTCGATATATAATAGATGGTGATCAGTGCGAAATATTTTAGTTTTAAGGTGTTTGAGTATCACTTTTATGCGGATGATGGCATATCATTTTTAAATTTGAGGTTTGAGAATGATGTAAAAATGTATGGTACTCAAGCAACTCCAGTATTCTTCGCGACTTCATAATCGTTTGAGAATGATGTAAAAATGTATGGTACTCAAGCTACGCAGACAAGGAGGGCGAGTAAGATGATGTTTGAGAATGATGTAAAAATGTATGGTACTCAAGCGCAGCACTTGAAGTCGCTCAGGAACTCGCCGTTTGAGAATGATGTAAAAATGTATGGTACTCAAGCCATACCGCCCAACTGCCCGATAATGTCATCGTTTGAGAATGATGTAAAAATGTATGGTACTCAAGCTGATCCGTCTGTGGAAGCAGGGAAACCGCAGTTTGAGAATGATGTAAAAATGTATGGTACTCAAGCTTATTTTCATCCACCAGAATAGGGGCTGTGTTTGAGAATGATGTAAAAATGTATGGTACTCAAGCACAGCCCCGCAGGAATTGCGGACCTGTGCGTTTGAGAATGATGTAAAAATGTATGGTACTCAAGCCGCGAGCGCCCTTATACATTCCAGAGGGATGTTTGAGAATGATGTAAAAATGTATGGTACTCAAGCAGACTATTCAGATATACGTCCCCAAAAAGGGTTTGAGAATGATGTAAAAATGTATGGTACTCAAGCATAGATGGCACTCTTAAGATCTCAATAAAGGTTTGAGAATGATGTAAAAATGTATGGTACTCAAGCTACTGGTGCAGTATTAAAAGAAGTTGAGATAGTTTGAGAATGATGTAAAAATGTATGGTACTCAAGCTCCAACAAAAGAGAATATGCCTATAGTATGGTTTGAGAATGATGTAAAAATGTATGGTACTCAAGCAGGATAACACTATGACAAAGAAAGAAACCACGTTTGAGAATGATGTAAAAATGTATGGTACTCAAGCTGCATTCAGGGTACTACTGGCTGCGCACTTGTTTGAGAATGATGTAAAAATGTATGGTACTCAAGCGCAACACCATACCTGCAGCACGCTAATATTGTTTGAGAATGATGTAAAAATGTATGGTACTCAAGCTTCTACGACTGGGACGACAGCGGCAAGGGCGTTTGAGAATGATGTAAAAATGTATGGTACTCAAGCTATTAATTGTGTGCCAGAAATACTTAATATGTTTGAGAATGATGTAAAAATGTATGGTACTCAAGCCGTATTATCGACGCGCAGGTGGTAAAGGGGGTTTGAGAATGATGTAAAAATGTATGGTACTCAAGCGGTGAGACATTCTCTTATTCTGGATCTTATGTTTGAGAATGATGTAAAAATGTATGGTACTCAAGCAATTCGATTCTGCATCAGAGACAGCACTTTGTTTGAGAATGATGTAAAAATGTATGGTACTCAAGCACAACCCTTTCCGAGCTCTTCATAAATTCTGTTTGAGAATGATGTAAAAATGTATGGTACTCAAGCTGCATTTGCGTTCAGTTTAAGACCCGCCGGTTTGAGAATGATGTAAAAATGTATGGTACTCAAGCAGCGTGGTATTGTTGCTCTTTTCCGTGATCGTTTGAGAATGATGTAAAAATGTATGGTACTCAAGCCAGCGCATCTTGCTCCAACTCTTAATTATTGTTTGAGAATGATGTAAAAATGTATGGTACTCAAGCCGGCAGGCAGATACCTCGCAGCAAAGTGCGTTTGAGAATGATGTAAAAATGTATGGTACTCAAGCTGCATACGGAGAGGAATTCAACCATGAGTTAGTTTGAGAATGATGTAAAAATGTATGGTACTCAAGCTTTGAGTACAGACAGTTCATATCATATCTTGTTTGAGAATGATGTAAAAATGTATGGTACTCAAGCTAGTTTATCCTGCATTTATTGAAAGCATTGTTTGAGAATGATGTAAAAATGTATGGTACTCAAGCTAATGACTTTATTGATAGACGTTTAGATATGTTTGAGAATGATGTAAAAATGTATGGTACTCAAGCTGTAAAATCTCCCGGATTATCAAGCCCAATGTTTGAGAATGATGTAAAAATGTATGGTACTCAAGCATTGATCGCCTCACAAAAGATGTCAAAAGATGTTTGAGAATGATGTAAAAATGTATGGTACTCAAGCTACCTGTGCCAGGTGTGCTTGCGGAATCGGGTTTGAGAATGATGTAAAAATGTATGGTACTCAAGCTGTGTACTTCATTGTATTTTGACAGTGCATTGTTTGAGAATGATGTAAAAATGTATGGTACTCAAGCAATAGGGTCGGAGTCCATGAAGGTTTCCCGTGTTTGAGAATGATGTAAAAATGTATGGTACTCAAGCCTTGGAGCATTACACTTATCATAGTTAGCCGTTTGAGAATGATGTAAAAATGTATGGTACTCAAGCGGAGCAGTTTTCTCAAATGTAAGAGGATAAGTTTGAGAATGATGTAAAAATGTATGGTACTCAAGCATGGTACTGTTATTACTGATAAAGAATTTAGTTTGAGAATGATGTAAAAATGTATGGTACTCAAGCCGTGACCCTCATCCGATAACCCTTTGGATAGTTTGAGAATGATGTAAAAATGTATGGTACTCAAGCTCTGCCGGGATCATGTCAGCCGATCCTATCGTTTGAGAATGATGTAAAAATGTATGGTACTCAAGCCCTTACCGCCCGCCTTAAATCCTGTCGTGGTTTGAGAATGATGTAAAAATGTATGGTACTCAAGCAGCATCGGAATGGTTACGGAGAATCGCTCCGTTTGAGAATGATGTAAAAATGTATGGTACTCAAGCGCGGTGCTTTCGCTTCAGCAGAAAAAAGCTGTTTGAGAATGATGTAAAAATGTATGGTACTCAAGCGCTACAATCTGATAATCTTCTGCACTCATTGTTTGAGAATGATGTAAAAATGTATGGTACTCAAGCCACAGATAATACATGAACCAGCAATAACACGTTTGAGAATGATGTAAAAATGTATGGTACTCAAGCCATAAACTGGATTACAAGCAGTCTGAGAAAGTTTGAGAATGATGTAAAAATGTATGGTACTCAAGCTGATAGACACCCAATATCGAAAGAAACCAGTTTGAGAATGATGTAAAAATGTATGGTACTCAAGCGAAGAAACTGCGGAAGATGGTAAGGAAAGGGTTTGAGAATGATGTAAAAATGTATGGTACTCAAGCCCAGACGGCCCTGATTGAGGAAGTGTTGGCGTTTGAGAATGATGTAAAAATGTATGGTACTCAAGCTTGCTGGTATGAATCATCCTAGTGTAGTATGTTTGAGAATGATGTAAAAATGTATGGTACTCAAGCACCGCATAGAAAGGGGAAAGCATGAGCATAGTTTGAGAATGATGTAAAAATGTATGGTACTCAAGCGATAAAGCACATACGAAAATTGCCTGAAGGCGTTTGAGAATGATGTAAAAATGTATGGTACTCAAGCCGAGTGAAGGCGATCGAAGACTTGCAGGAGGTTTGAGAATGATGTAAAAATGTATGGTACTCAAGCACAAAGAAAAAGGAGGACAGGAGCATGAGCGTTTGAGAATGATGTAAAAATGTATGGTACTCAAGCGAAATGACTTTTTCAATAAACCACGATGCGTTTGAGAATGATGTAAAAATGTATGGTACTCAAGCCAATGAAGCCGTATGGAATGAATGTCAGTGGTTTGAGAATGATGTAAAAATGTATGGTACTCAAGCGATACATGGACGACAGCTACATGATACATGTTTGAGAATGATGTAAAAATGTATGGTACTCAAGCCAAAGGGAAAGAAAATCCGGTATATGCGCCGTTTGAGAATGATGTAAAAATGTATGGTACTCAAGCTTTTAGCCCGCGCGAAGAGATGAAAAAGAAGTTTGAGAATGATGTAAAAATGTATGGTACTCAAGCATATGGACGATGCTTTGAACGAAATTCAAGGTTTGAGAATGATGTAAAAATGTATGGTACTCAAGCACGCCGGACAGCCTATACCTCTAAACCGCCGTTTGAGAATGATGTAAAAATGTATGGTACTCAAGCATGGGATACTACCGGGAATTGATATGCTGGGTTTGAGAATGATGTAAAAATGTATGGTACTCAAGCAGAATAGATATACAAGAATTGAGAGTGCGAGTTTGAGAATGATGTAAAAATGTATGGTACTCAAGCTAAATCCGGTTTGTTTTATCCTGACTGCGAGTTTGAGAATGATGTAAAAATGTATGGTACTCAAGCCAAACCGGGGTACGCCAAGTACATTGATATAGTTTGAGAATGATGTAAAAATGTATGGTACTCAAGCTCCACAAGAAATATGCGGCGCATGTCTGTGAGTTTGAGAATGATGTAAAAATGTATGGTACTCAAGCCAGTTTCTGGCAGAAATCGCATTTATATCTGTTTGAGAATGATGTAAAAATGTATGGTACTCAAGCTCTCCGGATACGAGTATCTTGATACTCTATGTTTGAGAATGATGTAAAAATGTATGGTACTCAAGCTTGAACTTGAACAACCCGCGGACGAACAGCGTTTGAGAATGATGTAAAAATGTATGGTACTCAAGCCGTCCATTGGATGAAGTTGTTGAGGAATAGTTTGAGAATGATGTAAAAATGTATGGTACTCAAGCCCATCTATCATGCCGTTAAAACCAATACCGGTTTGAGAATGATGTAAAAATGTATGGTACTCAAGCCTTTATGGCGCGATTGCCCTGTGGTGCAAGGTTTGAGAATGATGTAAAAATGCATGGTACTCAAGCTTTTCAAAAACTTGTCGCAAAACTATTGAGTTTGAGAATGATGTAAAAATGTTATAGCAGTCAAACCGTGTCCGCCGGACGCAGCAATAGAGCCGGAGAATAATGTAACAAAGAACGTCAATTATTTGGAACGCAAAAGCGTTGGTAGATTTGAGAATGATGTAAAATGTATGGTACGCAAATGCTTTGGCATTGTGCAAGAGCCGAGGCAGATTTAAAAATGATGTAAAAGGTATGAAACTCAAACAAGCGGATGTATCACTCAGCGGGTGCATCCGCACAGATTTATGGTGACGTGTTAACTATTGCCATCATGCAGTCGGAAAACAAAAATCATGTAATGATTGCACAAATTCCAATACAAAAATTTGTTAGAATATGACGAAATGCTGAAACGGCAAAAAAATAACTTGTATTTTTTTGATTGCCGTGATACTATGTTCTCAGAAATTGGAAACGTTACCGATAACGATACCGAAAACGTTTCCGAAAAAGAAAACACATCAACCAAGTCTCAAAAAAGAAAAGGAGAACAGTATGAAAATGAGAAAAGCAGTATCACTGGCATTATCTGCAGCAATGATCGCAAGCGTATTCGCAATGCCGGCAAGCGCGGAAGAAACCGGAAAAGTTTATTATCTGAACTTCAAACCGGAAGCGGACCAGGCATGGCAGGATCTGGCGGCGCTTTACACGGAGCAGACCGGAGTTCCGGTAACCGTTCTTACGGCGGCGTCCGGGCAGTACAACACCACCCTGCAGTCTGAGATGGCAAAGTCTGAAATGCCCACCATCTTCAATGTAGGCAACAATGATGCGGCGAATACATGGGACAACTACACCTATGATATGTCCGGCACCACTCTTTATGATCACCTGACAGACAAGTCTCTGGTTGTAAGCTACAACGACAAGGTATCCGGCGTTGCCAGCTTTATCGAGTGCTACGGCATCATCTATAACAAGACGATCCTGGAGCAGTACTGCGCAATGGACAGCGCGGTTGTTTCCTCTATCGATGAGATCAATAACTTTGAGACGCTGAAAGCAGTTGCGGAAGATATCAACTCCCGCGTGGACGAGATCAACGATGAACTGGGAACGTTCCTCACCGGCGCATTTGCATCCGCAGGTCTGGACGATGGTTCTTCCTGGAGATTCTCCGGACATCTGGCAGGACTTCCGCTGTACTACGAGTTCAAAGATGACGGCTGCGACCTGGTGGCAGGCGAAGGCGAGATTGATGGTACCTATCTGGATCAGTACAAAGCAGTTTGGGATATGTACGTAGGTACATCTTCCGCAGACCCGGCCACACTGGCATCCGGCGCTCTGAACGCGGAGGCGGAGTTCGGCATGGGTGAGGCTGTGTTCTATCAGAACGGCGACTGGGAATACTCCGCATTTACAAATCCGGACAACGGCTATGAAGTGACTGGCGATGACATCGGAATGATGCCGATCTACTTTGGTGTAGACGATGAGAACGAAGGTCTTGCAGTCGGCACAGAAAACTACTGGGCAGTAAACAGCCAGGCATCTGAGGCGGACATCCAGGCTTCCCTTGACTTCCTGGAGTGGGTGATCACATCTGACGAAGGCCGCGATTCCGTAAACAACGTGATGGGCCTTACCGCTCCGTATGACACCTTTGAGGGCGACTTCGCTACCGCAAACCTTCTGGCGAGAGCGGCAAACGAATACGCGGCAGCAGGTAAGACATCTGTGGCATGGAGCTTCAATGCTACCCCCAACGTAGACGACTGGAGAGCAGACGTTGTATCCGCTCTGACCGCATATACCGATGGCAGCGGCGACTGGGATGCTGTGAAGACCGCATTTGTGGACGGCTGGGCAAACCAGTGGACACTGGCTCACGAGGAGTAATAAAGAGCAAGACAGGCTGCGGCCTGAAATAAGATAAGTAAGTACGGAAAAGGGCAAGGTTCTTATACTTGCCCTTTTCTAAAAAGAGGGAAAATCTATGAATGGGAAATCAATGAAAAAATATTTTCCGATCTTCGTGCTGCCCACGATGGTTGCATTTACGATTGGATTTATCGTACCGTTTGCGTATGGGATCTTTTTATCTTTCTGCAAATTTACAACGGTGACAGACTGGTCCTGGCTGGGACTGCGGAATTATACGCGCATCTTTTTTGTGAACGGGAAACTGGATACCACCTTTATCCATTCCCTGTGGTATACGGCACTTTTCACCATTGTGTCCATGCTGATCATCAATGTGGTGTCCTTTGCGATCGCTATGCTGCTCACCAAAGGCATAAAGGGAACCAATCTGTTCCGCACCGTATTTTTCATGCCGAACCTGATCGGCGGTATCGTGCTCAGCTATATCTGGCTGATGATCTTCAACGCGGTTCTGAGCAGCTATTCCAAAACTATTATCTCTACGCAGTGGTATGCGTTCTGGGGCATGATCATTGTGGTCTGCTGGCAGCAGATCGGTTATATGATGATCATCTACGTGGCGGGCATCCAGAATGTGCCGGGCGACCTCATCGAGGCGGCCATGATCGATGGGGCAAACAGTGCGCAGAGGCTGCGCTATGTGATCATTCCCATGCTGATGCCCACCATTAGTACCTGTACGTTTTTGACACTCACCAATGGATTCAAGCTGTTCGACCAGAACCTGGCGCTGACGGGCGGCAATCCCGGAAAACTGTCGCAGCTGCTTGCGCTGAATATTTACGATACCATGTACGGCACAACGGGATGGCAGGGCGTAGGCCAGGCAAAAGCGGTGATCTTCTTTATTCTGGTGGCCGTGATCGCGGTGGCTCAGAACAAACTCACAACCAGTAAGGAGGTGCAGTGATGGCAAAGCAGAATGAACAGGTGAGCGCGGTAAGGCGCGCAAAACACGGTGGGATCCTCACCCTTGTTTTTACATTTCTGAGCATTGCGTGGATCGCTCCGATCCTGGTGGTGGTTTTGAACTCTTTCAAACGAAAAGCCTATATTTTCCGCAACCCGTTCGGCATCAGCGCGGCGTCCCTGCTGGATGGCTTTGACAGGTGGAAGGCCGGCGTAAACAAGGTAATGTGCGGCTTCCTGAACTACAGCAACGGGCTGAAAGCAACGGATTTCTTTTCCTGCTTTGGCTACTCGCTGTTTATCACCATAGGATCTGTGCTGGCGATCATCCTTTGCTGTTCCATGTGCGCGTGGTATGTTACCCGTGTGCATACAAAGGTGACAAAGGCGATTTATCTTCTCTGCCTGTTTTCCATGATCGTGCCGTTCCAGATGGTGATGTTTACACTGTCCAAATTTGCCAACATGTTAAATCTGGCAAACCCACTGGGCATCATTGTGGTCTATCTGGGGTTTGGCGCGGGGCTGGCGGTGTTTATGTTCAGCGGCTTTGTGCGCAGCATCTCTCTGGAGATTGAGGAGGCTGCCACGATAGACGGCTGTACGCCGCTGCAGACATTCTTTCTGGTAATCTTCCCCATCCTGAAGCCCACCACGGTGACGATCGCCATTCTGGAAGCAATGTGGGTGTGGAACGATTATCTGCTGCCCAGCCTGGTGCTGAATGTGAACA
>CANRKY010000211.1 GCA_947631355.1 uncultured Marvinbryantia sp. | reverse complement strand
TCCCAGCTGTCAGTTCATGGACCAGAACAACCCCCTGGGCGAGCTGACCCACAAGAGACGTCTCTCCGCCCTGGGCCCGGGCGGTCTGTCCCGCGACAGGGCCGGGTTCGAGGTGCGTGATGTGCACTATTCCCACTACGGAAGAATGTGCCCCATCGAGACGCCTGAAGGCCCCAACATCGGCCTGATCAACTCCCTGGCCACCTACGCCAGGATCAACCAGTACGGCTTCGTGGAGGCGCCGTACCGCAAGATCGATAAATCCGATCCCGCCAACCCCCGCGTGACAGACGAGGTGGTATACATGACGGCGGACGAGGAAGACAACTACCATGTGGCGCAGGCGAACGAGGCGCTGGACGCCAACGGATACTTTGTGAGGAAGAACGTTTCCGGCCGTTACCGCGAGGAGACGCAGGAGTACGACCGCTCCATGTTCGACTACATGGACGTGTCCCCGAAGATGGTGTTCTCCGTGGCCACCGCGCTGATCCCGTTCCTGGAGAACGACGACGCGAACCGCGCCCTGATGGGTTCCAACATGCAGCGCCAGGCGGTGCCGCTTTTAACTACCGAGGCTCCCGTGGTGGGCACCGGTATGGAGACGAAGGCAGCGGTGGACTCCGGCGTGTGCGTGCTGGCGAAAAACGCGGGCACCGTGGAGCGCGTGACCTCCCGCGAAATTGTGATCCGCACCAAAGACGGAAAACGGGATGAGTACCGTCTCACAAAGTTTTTGAGAAGCAATCAGAGCAACTGCTACAACCAGAAGCCCATCGTAAATAAGGGCGATCATGTGGAAGAAGGCCAGGTGATCGCGGACGGCCCGTCCACGGCAAACGGCGAGATCGCGCTGGGCAAAAACCCGCTGATCGGGTTTATGACCTGGGAGGGCTACAACTACGAGGACGCCGTGCTTTTGAGCGAGCGTCTGGTTATGGACGACGTATACACCTCCATCCATATCGAGGAATATGAGGCGGAGGCCAGAGATACCAAACTGGGGCCGGAGGAGATCACGCGGGACGTTCCCGGCGTGGGCGATGACGCCCTGAAAGACCTGGATGAGCGCGGCATTATCCGCATCGGCGCGGAGGTGCGCGCGGGAGACATCCTGGTAGGAAAAGTGACGCCGAAGGGCGAGACGGAGCTGACCGCGGAAGAACGGCTGCTGCGCGCCATTTTCGGCGAGAAGGCCCGCGAGGTGCGCGACACCTCCCTGAAAGTGCCACACGGCGAATACGGGATCGTGGTGGACGCGAAGGTGTTCACAAGAGAGAACGGCGACGAGCTGTCCCCCGGCGTGAACGAGGCAGTGCGCATTTACATCGCGCAAAAGAGAAAGATCTCCGTGGGCGATAAAATGGCAGGCCGCCACGGCAACAAGGGCGTGGTGTCCCGCGTGCTCCCGGTGGAAGATATGCCGTTTCTGCCCAACGGGCGTCCGCTGGACATCGTGCTGAACCCCCTGGGCGTGCCCTCCCGTATGAACATTGGACAGGTACTGGAGATCCATCTGAGCCTGGCGGCGAAAGCCCTTGGCTTCAACGTATCCACGCCGATCTTTGACGGCGCCAACGAGAAAGACATCACAGACACGCTGGAACTGGCAAATGATTATGTCAATCTGGAGTGGGAAGAATTTAAAGCGAAACACGAGGAAGAACTGGCTCCGGAGATCATGGACTATCTCTATGAGAACCGGGATCACAGGGAGGAGTGGAAAGGCGTGCCCATCTCCCGCGACGGGAAAGTGCGCCTGCGCGACGGCAGGACCGGCGAATACTTTGACAGCCCTGTCACCATCGGACACATGCACTACCTGAAACTGCACCATCTGGTGGACGACAAGATCCACGCGCGCTCCACCGGACCGTACTCCCTGATCACGCAGCAGCCTCTGGGCGGCAAGGCCCAGTTCGGCGGGCAGCGCTTCGGTGAAATGGAAGTGTGGGCGCTGGAAGCATACGGCGCGTCCTACACACTGCAGGAGATCCTCACGGTGAAGTCGGATGATATCATCGGGCGTGTAAAGACGTACGAGGCCATCATCAAGGGTGACAACATCCCCGAGCCGGGCATTCCGGAATCCTTCAAGGTGCTCTTAAAAGAGCTGCAGTCCCTTGGCCTGGATGTGCGCGTGCTGGGCGAGAACCAGAAAGAAGTGGAGATCAAGGAGACCATCGAGTACGGCGAGACCGATATCCGCGCCGTCATCGAGGGCGACCGCGGCTACGCGCGCCAGGAGGAGAACCTGGGGGCGTACGGTTACACCCGTCAGGAGTTTGACAACGGCGAGCTGGTGGACGTGGAAGAAGACGCCGAGGAGGAAGACGAGGACGACGACTTCTACGGCGATGCAGACGACAGCTACGATGACGATATCGAATAAGGAGGGAACCATTTATGCCGGAAATTATCAATAATGAAACGTATCAGCCGATGACATTTGATTCGATCAAGATCGGTCTGGCGTCTCCGGACAAGATCAGAGAGTGGTCCCACGGTGAGGTGACAAAACCGGAAACCATCAACTACAGAACTCTGAAGCCGGAGAAAAACGGGCTTTTCTGCGAGCGTATTTTCGGGCCGAGCAAAGACTGGGAGTGCCACTGCGGAAAATACAAAAAGATACGCTATAAAGGCGTGGTCTGCGACCGCTGCGGCGTGGAAGTGACCAAGTCCAGCGTGCGCCGGGAGCGCATGGGGCATATTGAATTGGCGGCGCCGGTATCCCATATCTGGTATTTCAAGGGGATCCCCTCCCGCATGGGCCTGATCCTGGATCTGTCCCAGAGAGTTCTGGAAAAAGTGCTGTATTTTGCCAACTATATCGTATTGGATGCGGGAAACACCGCGCTGATGAAAAAGCAGGTGCTCACCGAGAAAGAATACCAGGAAGCCAGGGAGACCTACGGCGACGCGTTCCGCGTGGGCATGGGCGCAGAGGCCATCAAAGAGCTCCTGGAAGAAATTGATGTGGAAAAAGAGGCGGAGGAACTGCAGGCAGCCCTGCGCGATTCCACCGGCCAGAAGCGGGCGCGCATCATCAAGCGCCTAGAAGTGGTGGAGGCGTTCCGGGAATCCGGGAACCGCCCGGAGTGGATGATCCTCACGGTGATCCCCGTGATCCCGCCGGATATCCGCCCCATGGTGCAGCTGGACGGCGGCCGTTTTGCCACCTCGGATCTGAACGACCAGTACAGGCGCATCATCAACCGCAACAACCGCCTGAAAAGGCTGCTGGAGCTGGGCGCGCCGGACATCATCGTGCGCAATGAAAAACGTATGCTGCAGGAATCCGTGGACGCCCTGATCGACAACGGGCGCCGCGGCCGTCCCGTTACGGGCCCGGGCAACCGCCCCTTAAAATCCCTCTCCGATATGCTGAAGGGAAAATCCGGGCGGTTCCGTCAGAACCTGCTGGGCAAACGTGTGGACTATTCGGGCCGTTCCGTTATCGTGGTGGGCCCGGAGCTGAAGATCTACCAGTGCGGTCTGCCCAAGGAGATGGCCATCGAGC
>CANRKY010000210.1 GCA_947631355.1 uncultured Marvinbryantia sp. | reverse complement strand
TACGGCATCTGCGGCATCTGCGCCTGCCCGTTCTGCTGCGGCATGTACGGCATCTGCGGCATCTGCGGCTGACCGTTCTGCTGCATCATGTACGGCATCTGCGGCATCTGCGCCTGGCCGTCCTGCTGCATCATGTACGGCATCTGCGGCATCTGCGCCTGGCCGTCCTGCTGCATGGTGTACGGCTGCTGCGGCTGCTGCATCTCCGGCACCTGCGGCATCTGCAGCGGCATCTGCGGAACCTGCGGCGACTGCTGCATCATCTGCGCCTGCTGGGCGATGTAGTTCATCATCTGCATCATGCTGTTCATAATCTGCATCCCCATCGTCTGCGCCATGTTAAAGAACTGTGTCATCATTTGTGCCGGCTGCTGATACATCATCTGCTGGCTCTTGTTGAACACTTCCAGCATGATCTTGGAATTTGCGATCCTTCCGGCGGCGTTCAGCACCGTCTCGTCCTCGGTGGTGCTCTTTACGCTCTCCACCATCTGGGAAAGCTCATCCGGGATCGCCCCGTCTCCCACCGAGCTGGAAAGATCCGCATCGTACTCCAGCACAACGTCTTTCAGCACGCCGTTTTCCTTCATCGGACGAACCACGTAGTGATCGCCCTCCATACCATTCTCTGTGATCTTGTAGATATCCACCTTGCCGTTGGAGTTGTGCGGGATCTGATTTACGATCACGCACTGCACCGGAAGGTTGGTCTCCTCCGCCTTGCCGTTGTGGATGAACACATTCACCAGCGCGTCTTTCACAACGTCCGCAGGCGCTTTGTCTTTGTCTGAGATCTGCACGTAAAGCACCGGCACGGTATCGTGGGTCATCAGTTTGTCGAACCACGGAACCACCGCGCATGCCTCGATGCCCGGCTCGGCGGACACCTGGGTCTCCACCAGTCCGGCGTTGAATTTAATGCCCTCGTTGTTCACGAAGAAGCGGTTTGCGCGGCCCTGCCATCTCAGGCTGCCGTCCTTGTTGATCCCCACCACATCGTTTGTGCAGATGTAGGGAACCCCATCGATCATCTCCGGCTCGAAGAAGGACAGATCGCCGATCTTTCCCTCGCTGATGGAATCGGAGCTGATATAGAGCACGCCCGTGTGGCCGTCTTTGATGGAATAGAATTTCTGGTTGTTTTCGTCAAAGATCTTAATCTTCACGCCCGGCAGCGGCAGGCCGATGGAGTCGTCCTCCACATCATTGGTCTGGATGATGCAGGCGCCGCCCGTCTCGGACATTCCGTAGCCGTTGATAAATTCCGCATTGCCGCCTTTTGCCTTCACGATCTCATCGTAGCGCTGGCGCGCCTCTGCGGACAGGTAGGACCCGCCGAACACGATCAGCTTCACGGATGAGAAATCCGGCAGACATTCCGGCGGCATCTTGGCCCAGATCTCAAAGTAGAACGGCGTGATAAACAGCACGTTCGCCTTGTAGTATTCAATGGATTTCAGCGCGAACGGATTGCTGGTGGCCATGGCCGGGATCAGCACGCTGCAGCCGAAAGCCAGCGGCGCGTGCAGCTGGTCTACCAGCCCGTAAACCGATGTGGCTACCATGAAGCACATGGACACTGCCCCGTCCTCAAACTGTTTCACCTTTCCGCTTGCCTTCAGGCTCTCCGCCGCGGCGTTCAGCGCAACATCCGACAGGGGCGCAGGCTTGCTGATGCCCTTTGTGGTGCCGGACGTATGCAGGATGAACGCATCATTTTCAAATACATCCGGACCGTATTTGATCGGCGTCGCCTCATATTCATCCAGCAGGTCATCCATAAACAGGGCGCCCTGCACTTTCTTTAACTGCGCATAGTTGTCGTTGCTCATGCTGATAAGTTCCGGTTCCATGTTCTCGTTTTCCAGGGAAACCCGGACCACAATGATGTTGCGAAGACCCAGCTCCGTTTTCTTTCTCAGAATGTTTACCAGCAGCTTCCGGTTGATCACCAGGTCGTTGATGAACAGGTCGGTGATCTTTTCCGTCTGGATCACTTTGTCCAGCGGATATTTGTCTGAAATGCTGTAAGGCGTAAGCCCCGCGATGGAAGCTCCCGTCATGTTTGCGGCGTAGATGGCAAAGGAGGACTCCACCGAAGTGCAGTCAAAGATCGCCAGGCGGGAATGGTTCTCCGCCGTGATGTTCAGAGCGGAAAATACTTCCGCGTACCTCTCCCATGTGCGGAACATCTGCCGATAAGTATATTTCCGGTCCATGCCGATGAGGGCAACCCTGTCCAGCCGCTCCTCGCTCATCGAGTTTGCGTCCACCAGATATTTCCAGCTCTTTTTCTGGATCACTTCTCTTGGGATGGACAAAGTGGCCTCAGCCCTTCTGGAGGCGGCCCTTCCTCTGGGTCTGCCCGCGGTTTTTTTGGTCTCCTCCTTCTCGGCAGTTTTTGCCGCAGCCTTCGCCGCAGTCTTTGTCGCTGGTTTTGCCGCTGCTTTTTTCCTGCCGGCCGCTTTCCTGCCGCCGGTCTTTCTGGCCGCCCGCGGCGCTGCTGCTGTATCTTCCGGTGCCGCGGTATTTTCCGCCGCAGCGGTGTCCTGCGCTGCTGTATCTTCCGCGGCCGCGCTCTGGGCGGGTTCCGCGGCAAGCTCCGCCGTCTCCTGCGCCGCGGTATTTTCCGCTGCCTCCTGGAGCACGGCATCGCCGCCCGCTGCTTCCTGCATTACCGTTTCATTTACGTTTTCCTGCATCGCATCATCGTTCGTTCTATCGTTTTCATTGATCGGACTCATATTTCTCTCCTCTCTCATGTTTGATACCGGATCTTACGATCCGTCGTTCTTTCTCATCGGAGCGCCGAAATATGCCGGCTGCTACGCGTTTGCGTCCTCTGCGCCTGGCGCCTTCTGCGCGGGTGCATAGGGCATTGGCGGCATCTGCGGCGCCTTCGCCTCGCCTGCCTTCGGCATCTGTGCGGGTGCATACGGCATCGGCGGCATCTGCGGCGCCTTCGCCTCGCCCGCCTTCGGCATCTGACCGAACGCATACGGCATCTGCGGCATCTGCGGCGCTTTTGCCTCACCCGGCTTCGGCATCTGGCCGAACGCATACGGCATCGGCGGCATCTGCGGTGCCTTTGCCTCACCTGCCTTCGGCATCTGACCGAACGCATACGGCATCTGCGGCATCTGCGGTGCCTTCCCCGCTTCCGGCTTCGGCATCTGGCCGAACGCATACGGCATCGGCGGCATCTGCGGTGCCTTCCCCGCTTCCGGCTTCGGCATCTGGCCGAACGCATACGGCATCGGCGGCATCTGCGGTGCCTTCCCCGCTTCCGGCTTCGGCATCTGGCCAAACGCATACGGCATCTGCGGTGCTTTCCCCGCTTCCGGCTTTGGCATCTGACCGAACGCATACGGCATTGGCGGCATCTGCGGCGCTTTCGCCTCGCCCGCCTTCATGCCCGGCCCAAATGCATAGGGTTTCTGAGGTGCTTTTGCATCTCCCGGCTTCGGCATCTGGCCGAACGCGTACGGCATCGGCGGCATCTGCGGCGCTTTCGCCTCACCCGCCTTCATGCCCGGCCCGAAGGCATAGGGCATCGGCGGCATCTGCGGCGCCTTCGCCTCGCCCGGCTGTCCCATTCCCATGGGAGCATAGCCATTGAACTGATTCTGTTGGTTCTTCATAATAATTCCTCCTTTTATTATAAATATTTTTTTTGCTTACTTTCTATCCCAGGTCATAAACACCATGTTCTGACCGTAGGAATACTGGTACTCCAGCTTCGGGCACAGGCCGTGGATCAGTTTCAGGCCGTAGCCCTTTTCCTCCGCGGTGATGGGGTTGAACTGCACGCCGTCGTCTTTGATGATGGCCAGGATATTCTCCTCGTTCACCACGATCTTCAGATCCAGGAAATGCTTTTTGGTGTCTTTGCTGGCGAACTCGATGATGTTCTTCATCAGTTCCTCCACGCACAGACGCACACGCATGGCCACTCTGTTTTCAATATTCTGCGCATCGAAGAACGAGTTGGAATCCTTCAGTGTCTCCACCAGAGACTCCTCGTCGCAGGCCACCGAGATATCGTATACGTTGCGCTCGCCCTGTTCGTTGGGCAGCAGGCTGAAGAAGCTGCGCTTCTGCGGAGATTTCTTCCGCACGCCCTCTGTGAGCAGCACCAGGATGAGCAGGATCACGATGGCGGAAAGCGGATAGCCGAGCCACATTCTATCGTTGCCAAGCAGTGTTCCGCAGGAAACCAGGCCGATCCCCACGCACACCGGCTGCGCGATACTGATCACCGGCAGGATAGCCAGCGCGCCTGCGATGGCGTAGATGCTGGGCATGATCCACACGATGGAAATGGGCACCACGAACAGCAGCGCCATACGGATCGCGTTGGTGGAATAAGTGATCATTTCTGGGGACGTTGCGCCCATCATGGCCGCAAAGCCCGGCACAAAGATCATCACCAGCAGCGCAAAGGCTGTGGAGAAGATGATCGAAATCTTAATACCTTTTTTGAACAGCAGGTTCACGCCCTTGTAATCCTTCTGGCCGGCCAGCAGACCGCCGATGGCGTTGAAGCTCTTTTCCACGCCGCCCGACACGCCCTGGCACAGGGAGGTCACCTGGGTCAGCAGAGAACCCGCGAAAGCGCCGTTCACGCCGCCGAATTTCTGGGAGCAGAACGTGCACACGTAGGAATAAACCACCACAGCCAGAGACTGCAGGGTAACCGGGAAACCGTAAACCAGGATGTCCTTTAAAGCGGAGCCGGCGTCTTTTCCGGAGCGCTCCAGTTTCAGCATGCTCCCGTGCATCTTAAAGTCCGCGATGATCGCCAGCATGGAGATGAGCGAACCGGTGAGGGTAGCCAGGGCCGCGCCGCGGATACCCAGATGGAATACTGCCACGTAGATCACATCGCAGGCGATATTGACCACGATGTTGGTGAGGCTGGCCACCGTTACCACCTTAGGTCTGCCGGCGATGCCCGCGAATGAGAGCAGCGCGCCCGACAGCATGGTGATGGTGCTTCCCACAAAGGAGATCAGCATGTAATCCTTCACATAGCCTCTCAGAGAATCTTCCAGGCAGACGATCCGCGCAATGGCGTTCAGCCCGACCATGGTCAGCACGGTAAACACAACGCCCACCACTACTACGCTTATCAGCGAGACCGAATAGTACTGGTTCGCCTTCTTTTCTTCCCGACTTCCCAAAGCCATGGAAGCCAGGGTTGTGGCGCCGCCGTATAAGAGCAGGCCCAGCGTTGCCACCAGCCCCACCACCGGCAGGCACAGGTTGATGGCCGAGAAAGCCTCAACCCCCAGCAGCCGCCCCATCAGCACGCCGTCGATGATGGTGTTCAGGTTCTGGATCAGCATCGATATAACTGCTGCCACCAGATAGTTCCGCATGGATACGGAAACCAGATAAGAATTTCTTTTTCTTTCCATAAATCTCTCCTTACCGCATGAGTGTTCTTTTTCTCTTTTCCTCATGCCTTGCTAAAGTATTCACAGACATTTTATGAGTCGCGCCCGGACCGGTATACTTCGATGTACTTGTCAAGCACTTCCCGATACCGCGCATGCAGGCTCGTGTCTGTATGGAGTGTGAAATGATCCCACTCCGGGAACTCAACAATTTCCAGATTCTTCGCCACCTTTCTCGCCAGGAATATTCTTCCCTCTACCGCGGCCTGGCTGCAGTCGCGCAGTGCAAGGAACAGCACCGTAAGCCCGTCATACGGCTTCACGGTCTTTACCTTGGAGTTAAAGTAGCTCAGCATACTGTATCCGAACAGGATCCCCTCCTGCGGTATGTCGTGCTCCTTCACTTTCATGATCAGATACTCGTCCAGATCGTCCATCGAAAGCGTCTTTGCCGCCCCGGTGCTCATGGACGGGATCATATCCGTATCGCCCAGGAATACGATGGGCTCGCTGCCCCGTATCCGCTTGGTGCGCTCCGCCATCACAAAGCCCAGCTCTCCGGCGAAGGAATAACCCACAAACCCGAAGATCGGATCGTCCTTCGGAAGCATGAACTCCAGCAGGGTCATATACAGATCCGCCACATCGTCAAAGGTCTCGCCGTCAAACAGCTCCTTGAAGTGGAAGTTCACCGTGTCAAACGCGATCATGTTAAACCTGCTGCTCCAGTCGTCCAGCAGATGCTGGATGTTGGCCTGGAAGATGATGCCGTACACGAACACGAAGGTGGGCTTGCTCGCGTCAAACTCGTTGTAGTGTCCGCACACCCGGTAGTCCCCGCGCATAAACAGGGTCTTCTGCCGGTCGTCCACAACGTCCGTGATGCGGAAGTTCCGCCCCATCTCCCCGGCCAGGAACGCGATCAGCCGCGCGGACAGCAGATACTCGGACAGCCCGCAGATGTCGCACAGCATGGGAGCCATGGCCAGCACCAGATAGCTGCTCCCCGCGTCCTTCTTGATGCAGTACATCCGGAACAGCGGGTCTTTCTGCAGATCTATGGGCTGCCGCAGCAGCTGTTCCCGCAGATCCAGTGCAATGCGCGCCGGATCCTCCGCTTCCTGTGCGCTCTGATACGTGCAGGCGATCTCTCTGTCCACCAGCACCTGGCGCGGCACGGGCACATCGCGGTACACAATGGCCGACCGCAGCACATCGTACTTCTCGCACATGCGGCGCAGCACTTTGCCGGCTGCCGCCTTTGCGGGCACGGCGTCGATGGCAAAGACGCCCACGAACTCGTATCCGCTCTGTTCCCACTCTCCCGCCTTTTGGGCGAGCTGTTCTGCCTGCTCCTCACGGATGGGGCGAATGGCCTCTATGGTCTCGCCTCTGCTCTGCATATCGCTCCATACGGCCTCAAATTCTTCCTCGGTCCAGGCGGTCTCGCCAAAGTCGCAGGCCGTGGCCACATTGCCCTCCAGCCCGTCCAGATACGCGGCCTCTTTCTGGAGCTCCTCCAGAATGGAATCCGCCAGCGCCTGCACCTGTTCCTGCCCATAGCTGTCCGCGTTGTAGGAAATGGACAGCTTAAAGCAGCCGTTCTCGATCATACAGTTGATGTTCAGATCCGAGCCGAAGCAGTTTTCTTCCAGCCCCACCGCGCCGGTATCGATGGCCGTCTCCACGGCGAACAGGCTGTCTGGAGCCTCTCCTCCGGCTGTCTCACCCAGATAGTTGAAGCTGATCTTGGCGATCCGGTCTTTTGCGTAGTCCACCTTTTCCTCCCCGTCCAGATAGCGCAGGATGTTGTAGCCCACGCCCCGGTTCGGGATGTTGTGCAGTGTCTCTTTCACCCGCACCAGATCTGCGCGGATGTCATCCCCCGCGCCGATATTCTGCAGCACCACCGGGTAGACGGATGTGAACCATCCCACGGTGCGGTCCAGATGCAGCCCTTCCCCGATATCCTCGCGGCCGTGGCCCTCCATCTGCACCGACACAGTGCCGGTGTTTTCCGCCCTGCAGAACGCCCGCGCCACTGCCGTCAGCAGGATGTCGTTGGCGTCCAGGTTCATCTTCTGCCGGTCTGCCCCGGTAAGGCTGGCTGTGGCCGTCTCATCCATGGCGGCGTCCAGCATGGCGAAATGCCTGCCGTAATCCCGGATGTCCGCCGTGTCCGAAGCCATCAGGTTCTGCTGCACATCGTTCCAGTACGGGATCTCCCGGCGCAGCCTGTCGCTGTTCCGGTACGCCTTCAGGGCCTCCACGTAATCCCGGTAGTTGCTGGTCTTTTCCTCCAGCACCGGCGTCTGCCCCAAAAGCAGGGCAGTGTAGGCCGCCTCCAGATCCGGCAGCAGCACCCTCCAGGAAACGCCGTCTATGATCAGATGGTGCGCCAGCAAAAACAGCAGGTCCTCCCCGCCCCGGCGGATCAGCGCCGCGCGAAACAGCGCTTTTTCCATATCCATGCCGGTCTTCATCTGCACGCACAGCTCTGTGACTTTCTTCTCGTCCCCGGATGGAACCTCGTACCTCTCAAGTTCGATGGCCGCGTTCTCGTCTCTTATGTATAAGCATCCCTCCTCCACAACGGCGCGCAGCATATCGTGCTGCCGCGTTACTACATTCAGCGCCTGCTGCAGTTTTTCCGGCTCTGCCTTCCCGTTCACCCGCAGCAGCATCGACTGTGTGAAGTACGATGGCCGCGGCAGATCCAGGAACCGGTAGAACCCTGTGATCGCGCTGTCCTCGATACGCCCGCTGATGGATTCCTGGCTGACCGCGCCGGTCTGTCTGTTTTCCTGCGCGATCGCCGCGATCTCGCGGACTGTGTTTTGCTTTGTGATATCCGATACCTGCAGACGGATGTTCTTTTTGCGCAAAATACTGATCATGCGCATGGCCTTGATGGAATCGCCGCCCAGAGCGTAGAAATTGTCGGTGGCGCTCACCTGGTAGCTGATCCCCAGCACATCCTGTATGCAGTCTGCAACTGCCTTCTCGTATTCTGTCTCCGGGGCCACATAGTGTCTGCCCGCCAGGATCGGCTCCGGCAGCGCGTTGTGGTCCACTTTTCCGCCCGGCGTCAGCGGGATCTCCTCGATGCACATATAGTGCGAGGGCACCATGTACTCGGTGAGTTTTTCCGCCAGGAACGCCTGGAGCGCTTTCTCCATTTCTTCCATCTGCTGCGCGTCGGCGCTCTCCGGGTCTTTCAAGGTGTAGTACAGCACCAGCTGGTCGTTCTTCACGGCCGCCACCGTCTTCTGCACCTGTGGGTACTGCACGGCCTGGCTCTCGATCTCGCCAAACTCGATGCGGTAGCCCCGCAGCTTCACCTGGCTGTCGGTCCTGCCGGCGTACTCCAGCTGGCCGTCCCCGTTGTACCGTCCAAGATCTCCTGTGCGGTACACCTTCACCAGATCGTCTCCCACTTTGATCTCTGTGAATTTCTCCTTCGTCATCTCCGGGAGCTTCCAGTAGCCCTCCGCCATCTGCGCGCCTGCCAGGCAGATCTCGCCCACCACGCCCCGCGGCAGAAGGTTCCCGTATTTATCGCAGATATAGCTTGCCGTATTGGGCACCGGCCGGCCGATGGGGATATTTTCCTCCCCGCCCTTCACCACATAGTAGGAGGAGCACACGGTAAATTCCGTGGGGCCGTAGCCGTTTATCACATCAAATCCTTTATGTTCACAGGGCAGCAGCTTCTCGCCGCCCATCATCAGATAATCCAGTTTCAGTTCCGGGTTGTAGCGCATCAGCTCCATGCCGAACTGCGTGGATGTGGTCATGCCGCTGATGGCGTGCTTCGCGATGTACTCGTCCATATCCACCAGGCTCCTGCGCAGATCCTCGTCGAAAATATGGACCGTGGCGCCCGCCGCCAGCGGACAGATCAGGTCGTCCAGCGACCCGTCGAAGGAGAAGCTGTTAAAGTGGCCGTAGTGTTTGCCGGCGCAGATGTTCAGCTTTTCCATCCTCCAACACGCGAACTGGTGCAGGGATCGATGGCTCTGGATCACGCCCTTCGGCCTCCCGGTGGAACCCGAAGTGTAGATCATGTACGCGTAGTTTCCGGGCTTCGCAAGGTTCACCGGCACCGGCTCCTCTTTTCCCGTCATCATGATCTGCACGATATCCTCCGTCACAATGGCCTTCGCCTCGGAGTCCTCCAGCATATAGTTGATCCGGTCTTCCGGGTAGTCCGCGTCAATGGGCACGTAGGCCGCTCCCGCTTTCTGCACGCCCAGCACGGCCACCGGAAATTCTTTGCCGCGCTTCATCTTGATGGCCACAAATTCGTTGGCCGCCACGTTGATGGACAGCAGGGACGCCGCCACCAGGTCGGAATAGCGATCCAGCTCACGGTAGGTCAGGCTGCCAGTGGCATCCGTCACCGCAATGCTGTCCGGATATTTCTCCACCGTGCGCAGGAACAGATCGATCCATGTCTCATCCTGTGGGTACACGATCTGCTCGCCGTTGGACACAGTGCGCACCGCCTGCAGTTCTTCCTCGTCCACCCTGGCCAGACGGCACAGGGGCTCATCCGGCGCAAGGGCCATAGCTTCCGCGAATCTGCCGAACAGGCGCATCACCTGCCGGATCTCCTCACCCGTATAAAGAGAGCGGTCGAACGCGATGTGCAGGCACAGTTCCTTCTTTTCATTGACGGCCGCGTCCACGTTCAGCCCGTCAAACACTTCTTCTCTTTGCAGCACCGGCGTGATCTGGATCCCGTCGGCGCTCTCGGCGTCCGCCGCGGCCCCGCTGCTGTAGTTCTGGAACGCGAACACCGTCTGCAGCAGCTGGCTTTTCAGCTCCGTCTGCTGCTGGATCTCGGACAGCGGGCAGTAATCGTAAGCGTTGCTCTCGGTGGCCTGCCGCTGCAGTCTGCCGATCATCTGCCGGGCGGTCACTTCCCCGTCCGTCTTTACGCGCACCGGCACGGAGTTGATGAACAGCCCCGTGAGGCCGCCCACATCCAGGTCGCCCTTGTCGCGGCCCGACACGATCTTGGCAAACACCGCGTCCTCGGTGTTGCTGTAGGTCTGAAGCACCAGCCCCCACGCCAGCTCCGCCGCGTTGCTTAAAGTTGCTTTTTCTTCTCTGCAGAGGGCGGCCAGCGCCTCGGTGGTGTCCGCGTCAACTGTCAGCACAAACTCATCCTCTGCGCTCTGTTTTTCTTCCGGCACCTTCCCGTAAGACGGGATCTCCGTCCGGGTGTCGTAGCCCTCCAGCAGATCCTTCCAGTAGGCCAGCCCTTCTTTTTTATCCATTGCCAGCACCTGGCGGACATAGGTCTCGTACAGGCCGTCCAATGTGCCTGTCGGCTCCTTCGGATCGCGGCCCGCCATCTCATCGCACAGCCAGGTAAACAGATCCGCCAGATAGTTCTGCTGGCTCCAGCCGTCCACGATCATATGGTGCGTGGACACCAGCAGATAGCAGCTGTTCTCGTCTTTTTTCACGCAGTCCAGCCGAAACAGCGGCTTGTGCGCCAGGTCGAAGTCTTTTTGCATGATCTCTTTGCGGATCTCGCACACGGCCCTGTAGGGATCGGCCTCATTAGACACATCCCGCATCCTGCACGGCAGCAGCCGGTCTGTGACCACCTGCCGCGGCGCGGAAACGCCCTCGTAGATAAACGCCGTGCGCAGCGCCTCGTACTTTTTGCCCAGTCTCTCCAGGGTATGGCGAAGCTGCGTCTCCGTGGGGATCGCGCTCATTTCGTATATATATACCAGCCGGTACGCCCCGGAATCCGGGTCTGCCATATGTTTGTAAAGCATCCCCTCCTGCATGGGAAGCAGGGGGTAGATGCGGCAGATCTGTTCTCTGCGCAGCCGGAACTCCTCCGCCACAGCTTCAAATTCTTCCTCGATCCACTCGGTCTCCCCGAAGTCCGTGGCCGTGACGATGGTTTCCTCGCAGGAATCCAGATACGCGGCGATGGCCTTCAGCTCGGCAAAGATCGCCTCCGCCAGCTTCCGCACATCCGCCTCCGTGTAAACTGCCTCGTTGTAGGCAAGGGTCAGGGTGAACCTGCCGCCCGTCACCATGCTGTTCAGATCCAGATCCGGGCAGAAGCGGTTCTTCTGCGGGCCCTTTTCCGTTCCGATATCAATGCTGCTCTCCACCGAAAACAGGCCGCTGGATGTGTGCTCCGCGTCCATCTCGCCCAGGTAGTTGAAGCCGATCTGCGCGATCTGCTCTGTGGAATAATCGGTCTGCCGCTCGCCGTCAAGATAGCGCAGCACGCCGTAGCCCATGCCCTTGCCCGGCACGCGGTGCAGGGTTTCTTTCACGCAGATCACATCGTCCTTCGGGTCTTCTTTCGCCGTGATGCCCGTGAAGACCACGGGGTAGATGGAAGTGAACCACCCGATGGTGCGATCCAGATGCAGGCCGTCCGCGAAGGGTTCGCGGCCGTGGCCCTCCATCTGCACGGAGAGGGCATCGCAGCCCTTTTGCCTGCAGTAAGCCCGCGCCACCGCGGCCAGCAGGATATCGTTGATCTCCAGGTGCAGCTTCTCCCGGTCCGCACGGATGAACCCGGCGGTGGATGCGCTGTCCATGGAAACCGACAGGGTGGAAAAGCTCCGGTTATAATCTTTCATAGAAGATGTGGGCATGGCCAGCAGGCGCGCCTGCACATCGTCCCAGTATGGGATCTCGCGGCTCAGCCGGCCGCTGTCGCGGTACTGCTGCAGGGCCTGCGCATACGCCTGGTAGCTGCTGGTCTTCGCGGGCAGTTTGGCGCTGCCCGTGCGCAGCAGACTGTCGTATGCCATCTCCAGATCGGAGGTTAAGATCCGCCAGGACACGCCGTCTATGATCAGATGATGCGCCGTGATAAACAGCAGATCCCCCTCTTTGGTGTGAAGCAGCGCCGCGCGCACCATCGCCCAGCCCAGCTCCAGGTGATCCTGGATATCCGTGCACAGCGCGGGCACCTCTGCCTGCTCTGTCTCGTATTCTTCGATCGCGATCTGCGCCTCCGGCTCCCGAACGGACAGAACCCCGTCCGTCACCACGGCGCGCAGCATGTCGTGCTGCACCGTCACCGCGTGAAACGCCTCCTGCAGCTTTGGCAGGTCCGCCGCCTCGGTCATCTTCAGCAGCACGGACTGCACCAGCCGGGAAGCCTCCGGCTCTGGCAGCGCCAGGTCTTTGTAGAACCGCACGATGGCGCTGTCTGTCACAACGCCCGTAATCGGCTCCTGGCTGATCATGGCCGCATCGGCCTGCTCTGACGCAAAGGCCGCGATGGCCCGCACTGTCTTTAAGCTCATCACATCCGACACCCGCACCTGCAGGTCGTGTTCCCGCAGCTGGCTCACCAGGCGGATGGCCTTGATGGAGTCGCCGCCCAGCGCAAAGAAGCTGTCCAGCGCGCCCACGGGCTCCGTGATGCCCAGGATCTTCTGCATGCTCTGCGCCACTGCGCTCTCTGCGGGCGTGGCCGGCTCCACATATTCCTCCGAGGAGGTGACCACCGGTTCCGGCAGCGCGGATTTATCTACTTTGCCGTTCTGTGTCTTCGGCATTTCTTCCAGTTCCACATAGAAGGAGGGCACCATGTAATCGGCCAGCGTCTCCGCCAAAAACGCGGTGAGTTCTTCCCTTCCGGGTTTTTCCTGCATCATATGGGCGTAGATCGTGTAGTACAGCACCAGCTGATCCCGCTTGATGTCCACCACCGCATACTCCACCGCCGGATGCTCCATGGCGCGGTGCTCGATCTCTCCTAACTCCACGCGGAAGCCGCGGAACTTGATCATGCTGTCGATGCGGTCGTAGTATTCCAGGAACCCGTCCTCGTTGTAGCGCACCAGGTCGCCCGTGCGGTACGCCTTCATGGGCTCCCCGTTGATCTGGCAGGTGACGAATTTTTCTTCTGTGAGCTCCGGCCGTTTCCAGTATCCGGCCGCCCTCTGGGCGCCGGCCAGGAACAGTTCCCCGATCACCCCTCTGGGCACCGGGTTTCCGAATTTGTCGCAGATGATCCCCCAGTTGTTGGGCGCCGGTCTGCCGATGGGCGTGTTGGCGTTGTTGCCGTCCTCCACCGGGTGGTACGAGGACAGAATGGTGAACTCTGTGGGCCCGTACACATGGTAGACCGGGAAATCCGTCTTGCCGTAGGGCAGGAACTTGATGCCGCCGATCTGCAGGAAATCCACTTTCAGATGCGGGTTATATTTCGCCATCTCCGCCCCGAACAGCGTGGGCATATACAGGCCGGAAATCTGGTTGGTCCTCATATATTCTTCCATCTCGATCAGGTTGCGGCGCAGCTCCTCGTCGAAGATATGCACCGTGCCCCCGGCCGCCAGGCCGCTGGCGTAATCGATCAGGGATCCGTCAAAGGCAAAGCTGGAAAGGATGCCGTATCTGCCCTCGTGCTTGTAGCCGAAGGTTGGCACCGTCCAGTGGGTAAAGTTGATCAGGCAGCTGTGCAGCTCCACCACGCCTTTCGGCACGCCGGTGGAACCGGAGGTGTAGATCATGTAGGCATAGTGATCCGGCGCCGCGTGATTGACCGCCGGCGCGCCCTTGTGATCTCTGATGGCCTGCTCCACCAGCTCTCTTGTGAGCACCAGTTTTGTGCCGGAATCCTCCAGCATAAACTGCACCCTGCTCTCCGGGTACTCGGAGTCTATGGGCAGGTAGGCCGCGCCCGCCTTGAACACGCCAAGGATGGCCGCCATATATTCTTTCACGCGATCCATGCGGATGGCCACGAAGGTATTTTCCTGCACGCCGTTTTCCAGCAGGTATGCCGCCACCGCGTTGGACTGTTCATCCAGTTCTTCGTAGGTCATGCTGCTGGAGGAATCCACCACCGCCGTGTGCTTTGGATATTTCCGGGCGCTGGCCAGGAACTGGTCCACCCAGGTCTCGTCCGCCGGGTATTCCATCTTTCCGCCGTAGGAGAGCGCGAAGACTTCTTCTGCCCCTTCCCGGCTGAGCCTCGGCAGCTGGCTCACCGCCATATCCGGCTGATCCGCCATGCCGGTCACCAGCACGCGGAACAGCTCCGTCACGCGGTCCATCTCCTCTTTTTTGAACAGCGTGCGGTCCGCCGCGATGTGCAGGCAGAGTTCGCCCGCCTCGGTGACATACGCGGACACGTGCATCTCGTCAAAGTTTTCTTCTTTTAACACCAGCGGCCGGATCTGCAGACCCTCCGCCCCGGCGGCTTCCGTCGCGCCGCTTCCGTAGTTCTCAAAGGCCAGCACCGTCTGCAAAAGCTGGTTCCCCAGGTCTGTGCGCTGCTGGATCTCCGGCAGCGGGCAGAAATCGTAAGCGTTGCTCTCCGCCGCCTGCCGCTGCAGCCTGCCCAGCATCTGCCGGGTGGTCACTTCCCGGTCGATCTTCACGCGCACGGGCACGGAGTTGATAAACAGGCCCGTGAGGCGGCTCAGATCCATGGAGGTCTTGTCGCGCCCGGACACCACTTTTGCGAACACCGCATCGTCCGTGTAGCTGTAGGTCTGCAGCACAAGGCCCCAGGCCAGCTCCACGGCGTTGTTGATGGTGGCCTTCTCCTCCATGCAAAGCGCGTTCAGTCTGTCGGTCGTCTCTTTATCGATGGTCAGCACATAATCCCCCGTGATCTGCTCCTCTTTCGGCAGCGCGCCAAAGGATGGGATCTGTGCTCTCTTTTCATATCCGCTTAACAGGCCGTCCCAGTATTTCAGGCCCTCGTTCTTATCCAGCTCCAGAACCTGGCGCACGTAGGACTCGTACATGCCGTCCATCGCCCCCGCGCCCATTTCCTCCGGGGCTTTTTTGCCGGTCAGCTCCTCGCCGATATAGGCGAAAAGATCCGTCATATAATTCTGCAGGCTCCAGCCGTCCACGATGATGTGGTGTGCCGCCGAGATCACATAGCAGCTCTGCGCGTCTTTCTTTGCGCAGACAATGCTAAACAGTGAGCGCCATGTCAGTTCAAAGCCGTTTGTGAGGATCTCCTCGCGGATACGGCATGCGGCCGCAAAGGGATCCGCCTCCCCGCTGACATCTCTTAATTCATACGGCAGCGCCCGGTCTGTGATCACCTGTCTGGCCACCGGCACATCCTCGTACACAATGGCCGTGCGCAGCACTTCGTATTTTGCGCCCAGTCTGTCCAGCGCGCGGCGCAGCTGCTCCCCGGTGGGAAGCCCCTGCATCTCGTAGATCTGCACCAGGCGATAGCCCCAGGACGTGGGATCTGTGATGTGTTTGTACAGCATCCCCTCCTGCAGCGGCAGCAGCGGATAGATGCGGCTGATCTTTACGCCGCGGGCCGCAAAGGCCTCTGTCACCGCCGCAAACTGCTGGCTGTTCCACTCGGTCTCTCCCAGGTCGGAAGGCGTGATCACAGTCTCCTGCGTAGTATCCAGGAACTCTGCTACTGCCTGCAGTTCCTCTGTGATGGCGCCTGCCAGTGCCTGCGCCGTCTCCTCGCTGTATCGATGTTCATTGAAAGACAGATCCAGCCTGAAGCAGCCATTTGCCACCATGCAGTTGATGTCCAGATCCGGCCCGCAGCTGTTTTCCCGCGCGGACGCCCGGCCCGTATCGACGCCGGACTCCAGGGTGAACACTCCGTCTTTGCTGTATTCCGCGTCCATCTCTCCCAGGTAGTTGAAGCCCACCAGGGCGATCTGGTCCGCCGAGAGCGCGGCCTTCCTGCCGCCCTCCAGGAAGCGCAGCACATTGTAGCCCGCGCCTTTTTTCGGTATGGCGTGCAGTGTCTCTTTCACCCGCAGCAGGTCGCTCTGGATCTGGCCGGCATTTTCCAGGATGCCCTTGAGCACCACCGGGTAGATGGCCGTGAACCAGCCCACGGTGCGGTCTGTCACCAGGGTGTCCGCAAAATATTCCCGTCCGTGCCCCTCCAGCTGCAGCGACAGGGCGTGGCTGCCCGTCTGCGCGCAGAACGCGCGGGCCACAGCGGTGAGCAGGATATCGTTGATCTCCAGATGCAGTTTCTCCCGATCCGCCCGCATCAGACGCGTGGTCTGCTGCGCGTCAAGGGACGCCGAGACGCTTGCGAAGCTCCGGCTGTAATCTTTCGCGGAGGCGTGGGGCATTTCCTTCAGGGCAGTCTGCACCTCCGTCCAGTAGGGGATCTCTTTTTCCAGGCTGTAGCTTTCGCGGTACGCCCTGAGAGCCTCCACATAGTCCGGATAGCTGCTGGTCTTTGCCGGGAGCGCGGGCTTTTGGCCCTGAAGCACGTTTTCGCAGGCGCTCTCCAGGTCGGAGAGCAGGATGCGCCAGGACACGCCGTCTATGATCAGATGGTGGGCCAGCAAAAACAGCAGATCCATATTTGGCATGTGGATGAGCGCAGCGCGGAAAAGCCCGCTCTCCATATCGATCCCGGCCTGCATCTTTTCGCACAGCGCCGTCACTTCCGCCTCGGTCTGCGCGCTATATTCTTCGATCTGCGTCACGGTGTCCGCGCTTCGGATATACAGGCTGCCATCCTTTAAGACGGCGCGCAGCATATCATGCTGGTACGTCACCGCGGCGAGAGCCTCCCGCAGTTTCGCGGGCTCTATGTTGTCTTTGAACCGCAGCAGCGCCGACTGGTTGAAGTGCGCCGGCACCGGAAGGTTCAGGTCTTTGTAGTAGCAGATGATCGCGCTGTCGCCCACGCTGCCCTCCACCGGCTCCTGCCGGATGGATATTGCATTTCTGCGGTCGGACGCGCACGCCGCGATCGCCCGCACGGTCTTCAGCTTCATCACATCGGACACGCGCAGTTCCATATCGCTCTCCCGCAGAAGGCTGATGAGGCGGATGGCCTTGATGGAGTCGCCGCCCAGCGCGAAGAAGCTGTCCAGCGCGCCCACAGGCTGCGCGATACCCAGGATCTTCTGCATACTCTGGGCCACCGTGCGCTCAAACGCCGTCTCCGGCTCCAGATAATGCTCGGTGGAAGCCAGCTTCGGCTCTGGCAGCACCTTGCGGTTCACCTTGCCGTTGGGCGTGAGGGGCATAGCCTCCAGGCGCATATACACGGTGGGAAGCATGTAGTCCGTCAGCTCTTTTGCCAGGAAGCGGTGCAGCTCCTCCTCGTCCAGGTCTGCGCTCCGCTGCGTGTAGTAGAGCACCAGCTGCTCGTTTTTCACCATGGCCACGGCCTGCTCCACGTCAGGGTACAGCATGGCCCGGCTCTCGATCTCGCCCAGCTCGATGCGGAAGCCGCGGAATTTCACCTGATTGTCCATGCGGCCCAGATACTCGATCTGGCCGTCCGGGAGGTATTTTCCAAGGTCTCCCGATTTATATACTCTGTGCCGTTCTCCGGCCAGCGTGATCTCGATAAATTTCTCGTCTGTCATCTCGGGCTTGTTGAAATAGCCCGCGCCCACCTGCTCGCCGCCCAGGTACAGCTCGCCCGCCATTCCCTGGGGAAGCAGCCTGCCGTACTGATCCGTCACATAGACGCTGCTGCCGGACATGGGTTTCCCGATGGGGATGGTCTTGCCCGCGCAGCTCTCGTCCACCTCGCAGTCCGACACATCCACGGTACACTCCGTGGGGCCGTAGGCGTTGTACACATGGCCGGTGCACTTCGGCACAGAGGTCATGGCCTCGCCGGACAGGCGGATGTATTCCATCTCCAGGTTGTACTGACTCCCCAGAAGCTGGCCCATCTGCGTGGTGATGTGGGTGCCGGTCACCCGGAAGTCCTTAAAGAAGCCGTACAGCAGATCCACATCCTTGCGCACCGCCTCCGGCACGATGATGGTGCAGCCACCGGTGCACAGCACGGGGAACAGGTTCTCCACCGTCACGTCAAAGGAAAAGCTGGTGTGGCAGGCGATGCGGCTCTCCGGTCTCATGTTCAGGCGCCCGATGATAAAGTGCACGAAGTTGTGCAGCGCACTGTGCGGCACCATCGCCCCTTTGGGCTTCCCGGTGGAACCGGAAGTATAGATCATATAGGCAAGGTTTCCCGGCGCCGCGCAGCTGCGTTTTTCGGCCGGTCTGCCCTCTTTCTGGATCTGCTCAAGAGTCTCCTCCGTGAGCACAACGTGTGCCCTGGAGTCTTCCAGCATATAACGGATGCGGTCCTCCGGGTAGGAGGCGTCGATCGGCACATAGGCCGCCCCCGCCTTGTGGATGCCCAGCACCGCCGTCACAAATTCTTTCACGCGATCCATCTTCACCGCCACAAAGGTGTTTGGTTTCACGCCGTTCTCTGCCAGATAAGCAGCCACGCGGTCGGACTGAATGTCCAGCTCGCGGTAGGTGATGCTGCTGGTCTGATCCACCACCGCCTCGTTGTCCGGATAGTCTTTGGCCGCCTGCAAGAACAGGTCTACCCAGGTGCCGCTGCG
Organism: uncultured Marvinbryantia sp.; assembly: GCA_947631355.1. Lineage (GTDB taxonomy): Bacteria > Bacillota > Clostridia > Lachnospirales > Lachnospiraceae > Marvinbryantia. The sequence goes on along the minus strand of CANRKY010000210.1, from coordinate 3,858 downwards.
GTCGTAATCCAGCCTGTCGCCGGTGGACAGCGCAAGGATCCTCTGCTCCTCCTGCGCATCCAGCAGGCCAACGTCCTGAAGAAGCGCAGAGTCTGCCATGCCCAGCGCCACATTGCCCATGGCTTTCGCAAAGGCGAGCATATCTTCCGCGCAATAGCGCTTTCCATCGTATTCCAGAGAGATCACATAATCTTCGTTCTCCGGGTAAGCCGTGGCGGAGATGGCAAATTTCACTGTGTTCAGCTGCAGCGGAAGCTGCGCCGCGCCTTCCACCTCGCCGCTCTCAAATACCCCGCCCTGGAAGACAAACATGATCTCCGCGTGGATGCCGTAGTCCTCCACGATGCGGGTGTAGGGGTACATTTCATGTTCCAGTGTCTGCTGCATCTGGCGGTAAGTGTCTTTCACGTAATCCGCCGTTGTATAGGCCGGATCGTCCGCCGTACCCACCGTGACAGGCAGTGTGCGGGCGAACATCCCTATGCAGCCCAGAAGCTGCGGATCCACCGAGCGGCCGCTGCTGATGGTCACGTACACCGCGCCCTCCTCGCGGGTCACTCGCTTTAAGGTCTCGGAGAACGCCGCCTGCATAAAGGCGCCCGCCGTCACCTGGTTCTGGTGGCAGAACCGGTCGATGCTCTCTGCCGGGATGCGGCAGGTCACAAGTCCATATTCTTTTCCGCCTTTTACAGCCGTATCCGGCACGGCGGAATCCGGGTACACCAGCGCCTGAGCTCCGTTTACCAGCCCGCGGAAGTATTCCTGGGCGGCCGCGTATTCCCGGCTCTCTTTATAATCCTGTTCAAACAGTGCAAAGTCCAGAGCGCTGACGGTCTCCTCTGTGGGCGCCTCCCCGTGATAGATCTTCAGAATATCGTGGATCAGCAGGCCGTTGGAGAGGCCGTCGTATATGATATGGTGCGCGTCGATGAACAGCCAGGTGCAGTCCTCGTGGCACGCGATCTCTATGCGGTACAGCCGGTCTTTTAAGAGGTCAAACGGGCGCACTTTCCCCTGGAAATAGGCCGCGTCCGGCTGCGCGTCCAGCTGCGTGCGCACAAGCTGCGGTTCTTCATCCCACACTTTCTGCATCAGCTCGCCGTTCACGTACTCCAGCCTGGTCTTCAGATACGCGTGGGCGTCCACTGCCTGCCGCACGGCATCGGCCAGCCTGTCTGCGTCGATATGTTCCAGAACGTAAACAGACGGCACATTGTACTGGGTGGTCTCCTGGTTCATCTCCCAGTCCAGGTACACGCCCTTCTGGTTTTCGGTGATCGGGTAATACGCCTGCTTCGGCCGCGCTGAGAGCACAGCTTTTTCATCGGGCGTTTCCTGCGCTTTTCGGATGTTTCGGGCGATCTCCCGCACCGTGGGAATTTTCATAAGCTCGGCCACGGTCACGTGGGCCCCCAGGGTTTTCTGGATGTCTGCGGCCAGGCGCATCACCGCCAGAGAGGAGAGACCCAGGCTGATCATATTGTCGGTCACGCCGAAGCCCTCCGCCCCCAGCACTTCCTCCGCCAGGTGCAGCAGCGTCCTCTCCAGGTCGTCTGCCGGCGCCGTCTTCTGGATGCCGGAAAAGTCCGGAAGGGGCAGATGTTTTCTGTCCACCTTGCCGCTGGGTGTGCGCGGCATTTTATCCAAAGCCATGTAGAAAGCCGGCACCATATATTCCGCCAGGCTCTCCGCCATAAACCGGTTCAGTTCATCTTCCGCGACGGGCGCGTCTGCTATGTAATACAGGCCCAGCCGCCCGTTTTTCACATCGGCGGCCGCCTGCGCGACGCCGGGGAACATTGCCGCGCGGCTCTCGATCTCGCCCAGCTCCACGCGGTAGCCCCGCAGTTTGATCTGGGTGTCGATCCTGCCCATGCACTCGATCACGCCGTCCTCGTTGTATCTTCCCAGATCCCCCGTGTGGTACATGCGGATCCCCTCCACAAAGGGGCAGTCCGAGAAGGCGGCGCCTGTGCGGTCTTCCGACCTCCAGTAGCCGCGCCCCACCTGTGGCCCCGCATAGCAGATCTCCCCCGCGATGCCCCGCGGAAGAAGGTTGCCGTGACGGTCCAGGATAAAGATGTAGCCATTGTCCATGGCGCGCCCGATGGGGATGCGCCGATATGTCTTTCCATACTCCAGCCGATACCAGGCAGCGATGTTCGTGGTCTCGGTGGGGCCGTATTTATTCAGGATCTGTGGCACTGTGCTCACCACATCTGTGAGGGCCTCGCCCATCAGGGCAGCGTAGCGCACGCAGCGCAGATCCTGCGGATATTCTGTGAGGATCATCCGGCCGATGGTAGTGGTAAAGCCCACGCCGGTGATCTGGTTTTCTTTTAAGAACCGGGCGATCAGCTCCGGCTCACGCCGGATGTTTTCGGGCATGATGAACACACCCGCGCCCACTGTGAGCACCGGGTAGATATCCTCGATGTGTGAGTCGAAGGAGAAGGAGAAATGGTGCCCGATGCGGTCCTCACATGTAAGCTCGTTGTGTCTGGCCGTGGCCAGGGTATAGTTCATCAGCGCCGCGTGGTGGATCACCACGCCCTTCGGCCTTCCCGTGGTGCCGGAGGTGTAGATCATGTACGCGTAGCGCTCCGGCGACGCCAGGGAGACAAACTTCTCCGCCCCAGAGTTCCCCTGCGCCAGCACCGATCTTACCAGATCCTCGGTGAGCAGGATCTTCGCCTGGGAATTTTCCAGCATATAATCGAGGCGCTCCGCCGGGTAGGCCGGATCCAGCGGCACGTAGGCCGCCCCCGCCTTGTGAACGCCGGTAAGGGCGATCACAAATTCTTTTACGCGGTCCATTTTCAGCGCCACAAAGCTGTCGGGCTGCACGCCGTTTTCCACCAGGTACCGGGCAATGATGTCGGACTGCTCCTGCAGCTCCCGGTAGGTGATGCTGCCTTCGCTGTCTGTCACCGCCGTGCGGTCGGGATATTTTTCTACACACGCATTGAAGCGGTCCAGCCAGGTCTCCTGCTCGTTGTAGGACAGCTTTTCCGCGGCCGCCAGTGTGCAGAGCGCTTTTTTATCGCTCTCGCTCACCCGCGGCAGATGCGCCGCCGCCTCGTCCGGCGTGTTGGCCGCGCCTTCCGCGAGCACACGGAACAACTCCCCGATGCGCCGGATCTGAGTGTCTGTATAGAGTGTGCGGTCGTAGGTGAGGTGAAGGCAGAGTTCGCCCTCCCCCGTCACGGACGCCGCAATGTTCAGTTCTCCGTAATTTTCTTCCTTGATCAGCACCGGCGTGATGGAGATGCCGTTATTTTCCTCATCCCGCGCCTGCGCGCCGCTGCTGTAGTTTTCAAAGGCCAGCACGGTCTGGAGCAGCTGCTTGCCCAGCGCCGTCTGCTGCTGGATCTCAGAGAGTCCGCAGTAGTCGTAGGCGTTGCTCTGTGCCGCCTGCTGCTGCAGGCTTCCCAGCAGCTGCCGCACGGTGGTGGCGTCGTCGAAGGTCACCCGCACCGGCACGGAGTTGATGAACAGGCCGGTGAGGCTGCCCAGATCGGCATCGGACTTGTCGCGCCCGGACACCACTTTTGCGAACACCACATCGTCCGCGTTGCTGCAGGAGGCCAGCACAAGCCCCCACACCAGTTCCACCGCGTTGCTGATGGTGGCTTTTTCCTCTTTGCACAGGGTGTTCAGGCGACGCGTGGTCTCCCGGTCGATGGTGACCAGCACCTCGCCGTTCTTTGCGCCATTTTCCGCGCTCTGCAAAGCATTTTTCACATCCTGCGGGGAAACGCCCATATCTTCAGTATCCTGCGAGGAAGCGCCAGTATCTGCGGCATCCCCATAGGACGGGATCTCCGCCCGGTTCTCGTAGCCGCTCAGCAGATCCGC
>CANRKY010000209.1 GCA_947631355.1 uncultured Marvinbryantia sp. | reverse complement strand
AAAACCCAGAGAACTAATTATCTAACAATCTCTTACTAATATCAGAAGCGCTGTAAAGTACTCTTGTAACAATTACCCGATCATCTTCTATTAAATAAAAGGCTGAAAAATTATCTATCAGAAATTGCCTTAAGCCTATCATATGCTCCGGTTCTGATTCCATAACATGTATCCTCTCCGGGAATTCATTCAATTTCAGAATCGCACCTGCAATTCGATTATACTGTCTTATCGCATTTTCCGGTGCCTGAAGCTGATCTGAAATATAAGTATAGATTTCTTCCATATCTTTGAGAGCCCTGTCCGTAATTTCTACTGTATATTGCTTCATATCGGATGGTTCTCCCTAAATTTGGCAAATGCTTCCGCCGCATCCTGCACTTTACCCGCTTTTATATCATCGTAGCCTTCCTGCAGCTTCGCATGTATTTCATCAACACACATCTGGTCTGTGTTCAAAGACGTTGGAACCTTTGGTAAAGTTACTGTAAATGGAATTCCTCCTGTAAGCGTAATCTGATTTAAATACATATCAATTGCTGTTGCCATTGGTATTCCCAAACGTTTCAAAACATCTTCGGCACGCTGCTTAACAATTGGATTTACCCTCAAGTTCAACGTTGCAGTTTTTTCCATAACATCTGCCCCTTTCTTTGGTTCTATTGTAACGCTATTGTCGTTACTTTTCAACTTTTTTCGTATATTTCTGATTCTCGCAAGTTGCGAACGGGCGATATACAAGCTGGATTTCCTGTACAAATCCCCAAACATGACCTTTGGTTCATCAAAGCAGCCGTGATTCTCCTGCTCACTTGATCGTAAACAGAATATTATTCCGGTAATCCGTACCGTCTATGGCGTCAAACGCGGCAGCAACCTTTCCCATTGCACTGATGATCGAAGCCGAAGACATCTGCTGACGAACATACACTGCACCGGTTATATGGGTAAAGGAAGAATTCGCTGAATACTCATGCTCATCATCTTCCACCCCAAAACAGCTCAGCTGCGCAGTCTCCACCATATGTATGAATCCTTCATGATCCTCCTCATCCAGGAGATGGCACAAAATCGGCAGCATTTCCGACCAGTAACTGATGCTGTATTCCCTGTCCCCGACAAGCAGTTGTTCCGGTTTCGTATAATAAAACTGCGTTGTATCTTCATCCAGCGCATGCAGCGACTTGGAACCGGCTTTTTCCTCCTTATGGTATTCCTGCGGGAATGGCCAGATCTTCAATGCCTCCGCGGCCAAAGCCTTTGAGCGGTCGTCGATATCCGGCATCTGCCATCTCGGATAGTCGCAGATATGTCTGGTATAATGAAAGTTCGATTCGCTGTATATCTTACATTTCTCAGAGTAACTTTTGTTGGACATCTCGCCGTTGTAATTTGTCAGCGTCAGATTGCCGAGACGATGGAGCAGGTTTTCATAATTCTCCATCGTATTCTTTGTTAAATAAGACTTCCATTCCGCTGTGAGGGTCTGCGGCATCACGTGCTCCACCGTAATGCTATCATCCGTGATCAATGGAAGCCCCTTGGAAAACGGGGAATTCATCTCCAGGATATACAGCAGATATTTCATTCCCTTCGAGCGGAGCGCCCTGTACAGGTCTTTATAAACCAGAGCATCCAGGAAATCCTTATCCGACGGGAAGGCAAAAGAGCCCTTTCCTACCGTGATCGCCTGCCAGAAAACATCCACAAAGCGGCTGTAATCCGTAACCTCATCGAGACGGAGCATCACATTTCCGGCGAACTGGCGGTTAATGCCTGTCGCCCTGCAGATCTTCGCCCGAAACGTCATGGACGATACCGCATCCACCGCGGCGTCCAGCATGGCATCATCGATCAGGTGACGTTCATGCAGATCAAACACGTACAGCAGCAGGCTGTTCGGCTGACGGGTATCACTGGCCGCCAGCATATAATACAGCTTCAGCCTGAGCGGCGGTTCGGCCGACAGATCAATATCCTCGCGGAACAAGAGCTGTCTGTACAGCTTCGCGCAGTACAACAGATCTCCGAACAGATCCAGCGTTTTCTCATATGCCTGCTCCGGCGGAAGATCCTTCCTGTAATCACGGAAATAATCCTTGAACAGGGCGTAAAGCTTTCCTTCCGTCATATGTGCTTTGCGGCCGTTCACAATAACAGCGTCACTCCGCTTTCTGAAAATCATGTAATCCACAAAAAACTGAGCCATATTCTCAGTCCCTATAATATCCTCAATCTTGCTCCAATAATCCTCATAGAGACAGGTCTGCTGCACATAGGAAAAAGGCATCAGAAAATAATTGCGGAGCAGATCCACATCCGTCAGATCCAAACCTGTAGAATTCAGGCTTTCAAAAATCTCCTGCGGATTTTCCTGCTGAATCTCCAGTTCCACGATCGTCATCAGAGAAAGCGCCTCCAAAATATCCACTGTACTGCCGCCCGCGGACATATAATCCGCCACCAGGCCGTAAAAGCACAGATAGTTCTGGAACACACGGGAATTTTTCTGTGATACAGACAGCTTCTCCTCCACCGTATCACGGGAATTTTCAAGAAGAATATGGTAAACGGCATCATCCCGCTTATTCAGATGGAGCTTGAACCGCAGGAACTCTGTATCGACGCCAAGCCCCGTATTATACAGATACCGCTTGATTTCCTCGCGCACCTCAAGCGAAGCATCGGCATCATAAATCGCTTTCAGCAGCAGCGAAACACTGGTCAGACGCTGCTGGCCATCGATGATGGACCTCTCACGGCTGGACGTCACTTTATAACAGACAGTGCCAAGAAAATGCTCATCCCCGGAACTGATCACCTGAACAATGTCATGAAACAATTTCCGACAGTGTTCGTTCTGCCAGCTGTAATTTCTCTGATAAACCGGCACTACAAATACATTCTTACCGGTCAGCATAAAATCCTGAATCTGTGCGTTATGGGCCTGCATTTACTTCATCTCCTCCATGCGGGATCCGATTCTTTATTCCATGTTTTTCAGATATGAAAACGGATCGTCCTGTATATTTTAATTGTTGAATTCAGTTTACCGCAGGATCATCCATTTAGCAATATAGAAAAATGCTGCAGCGGCGCAGAAAATCCCGGATATTTACTCTCCACGCATATTTTTCCGATATTCAGGCATACTTCCCATATGAAAAACTTTTTCCGGTGCGGCGTATTCGGCTGGTGTCTGGAAATCCTCTGGACCAGCCTGCACTCCCTCCGCCGCAGGGAGTATAAATTAATGGGACAGTCCAGCGCATGGATGTTTCCCATCTATGGGATGGCGGCGGTCATCCGGCCCCTGTCTGTAGCCTTTCGCCCTCTCGGCCTGCTCACGCGGGGATTGATTTATATGAGCGGCATTTTTAGTATGGAATACATGACCGGCTCTTTCCTGAAAAAGTGGGGCATCTGCCCCTGGGACTACAGCGGCGCGCCATTGAATTATCGTGGGCTGATCCGCTTGGACTTTGCACCCTTATGGTTCCTCACCGGTCTCGTTTATGAAAAGCTGCTGGAAAAAACATGATATTTTCCTCTTTCCTATTCTCCTTTCATGGTGTATAATAAATTCGGTTTGAAAAACCTGGAAAAACAAAAAAAGGAGAATCGGACATGAGACACTTAATGAGCCCTCTTGATCTGACCGTCCAGGAGCTGAACGACATTCTGGATCTGGCGTGCGACATTGAAGCCAACCCGAAAGCCTACGCCCATAAATGTGACGGACTAAAACTTGCGACTTTATTCTACGAACCAAGTACACGGACGCGACTCAGTTTTGAATCTGCTATGATGAATCTGGGTGGCAATGTACTTGGTTTTTCTTCTGAAGACAGTTCTTCCGCCGCCAAAGGCGAGAGCGTGTCGGACACGATCCGCATTGTTTCCTGCTACGCGGATATCTGCGCCATCCGTCATCCGAAGGAGGGTGCCCCGCTTGTGGCTTCCCTGAAAGCTTCCATTCCCGTGATCAACGCCGGAGACGGCGGCCACCAGCATCCCACCCAGACCCTCACGGATCTTATGACGATCCGCTCTTTAAAGGGACGGCTGGACAATCTGACCATCGGGCTGTGCGGCGACCTGAAATTCGGACGCACCGTGCACTCCCTGATCCACGCCATGATCCGCTACCCGAACATCCGGTTTATCCTGATCTCCCCTGAGGAACTGCGGGTACCCAGCTATATACGGGAGGATGTGCTGGTGAAAAACAAGATTCCATTTGAGGAAGTGGTACGGCTGGAGGATGCCCTTCCAAAACTGGATCTGCTGTATATGACCCGGGTGCAGAAGGAGCGCTTCTTCAACGAGGAAGACTATGTGCGGATGAAAGATTTCTATATCCTGGACAAAAAGAAAATGAGCCTCGCCGGACCCGATATGCTGGTGCTGCACCCGCTGCCCCGCGTGAACGAGATCGCGGTGGAAGTGGACGACGATCCGCGGGCCGTGTATTTCAAACAGGTGCAGTACGGCGTGTACGTGCGCATGGCGCTGATCCTCACACTGCTGAAATGGAGGGATGAGAAATGTTAAACGTAGGAGCATTACACGAAGGGTTCGTTTTGGACCACATCGAGGCAGGCCGCAGCATGACCATCTACAGCTATCTGAACCTGGACAAGCTGGACTGCACGGTGGCCATTATCAAAAATGCCGTGAGCAATAAAATGGGCCGCAAGGACATCATCAAAGTAGAATGTCCCATTGATATGCTGAATCTGGACATCCTGGGCTTCATCGACCACAATATCACCGTGAACATCATCCAGAACGGGGAGATCGTGGAGAAAAGGCAGCTCACACTGCCAAAGCAGATCAAGAATGTGATCGAGTGCAAAAACCCGCGCTGCATCACATCCATCGAACAGGGACTGGATCATATCTTTATCCTGACCGATCCGGAAAAAGAGGTGTACCGCTGCAAATACTGCGAGGAGAAATATCGCAGGAAATAAATTCTCCGTTATTGAGCTGATCATTTATGACACTAAATCCACCTATCCTGAAAAACGGGCAGGTGGATTTTTTCGTCACAATTTCATTCTCTGCAAGAACTTCAAATTGCTGTTCGCTTCCTGACTGAAATCACGCTTTTTCAATATCTGTTAAAAAAATTATACGCTTTGTAAAATGTCGAAAAATGTATTTTATCAGTTATATCTTATAAAATTCTGTTTATCGCCTTGATTTTTCATCGTATCTGATATATATTTAGAATGGTTACAGAAAGGGGGCTGGCATTTATGATCAAACGGGAAACCTATATGAAGCGTATCCGTCCATTTATCGGAAACGACCTTATCAAAGTTATGACCGGCATCAGACGAAGCGGAAAATCCGTCATGCTGGAACTGATAAAGGAAGAATTGACGGAATCGGGCATCTCAGCCAAGCAATTCATCTCCATCAATTTTGAAGATATGAGGAACTCCCGGCTTCTCACCGCCAGCGCGCTCCACGAAGAAATCCTGAAAAGGGCAGAGGACATGAGGGGAAAAGTA
>CANRKY010000208.1 GCA_947631355.1 uncultured Marvinbryantia sp. | reverse complement strand
TGCAGACGTCTGGCAATTACAGAAAAAAGTGATCTGGCTTTGATGGCATGGGCTCAGGAGGCAAAGATTAAGGCGCGAGATATCCAAACTGCCCCGATTAATATCAAGGGTATGATTTCTGCTATGCCAGAGATAAGAAATATGACGGTACTGAAACCTAAGGAATTCTGTCCACGGATAAAGAAATGTCTTGCAGATTGCGGGATAGCTTTGGTATTTCTGCCACACCTTAAAGGCTCTTTCCTTCAGGGAGCTTCTTTTATAGATGGAAATAAAATCGTTGTTGGTCTTACTGCAAGGGGAAAGGACGCAGATAAGTTTTGGTTCAGTTTGTTTCATGAACTTGCACACATTGCTCTCGGCCATGTGGGGCAGCTTAATGGAATATCTGAAGATGATGAGAAGGCAGCTAATAGCTGGGCCGGTGATACGCTGATCCCACCTGGAGATTTTGAAGCTTTCAGAAAGAATAGGGATTATTCAGAGAGAAGCGTGCTTCAATTTGCAAAAGTTCAGGGAATCGCACCTGGGATAGTAGTTGGAAGGATGCAGCTGAAAGGAATGATTAAGTACAGCATGCTGAATAATCTGAAAGAAAAATATGAGATAGCTGTATAAAGCTGTTTTCTATATTGTTTATTACGCCGTATTTTTCCGCATTGAGTGTGGCGTAAGTAATAAAGGCAGCGATTGTAAAAGGCAAAGGAGTTTGCTATAATCACATTGAGCTTTTGAAAATTTCAAGTACTTTACAGACTTTACAGATTTTGGCAGCTTCGAGTACAAGGGCAAAAACAACAGCGAGGTGGTATGGAGTGAACAAAAATCCATTTCAGGAATATATCAGAGAATCCGAGCCGACAAAGCGGGACAAAAGCTATGCATGGCATACTGCCATTGGCCTGCAGGCAGTTGACGGACTGAAAACATCGGAATACTTGGTGCATACTGCTGTTCGAAATATTGAGGGTGAGATTTCCATTGAAGAAGCGAATACGCTTTTGCAGACTTATTATGAGGAAAATCCCGTCCGTGATGTGTCAGATCGTACCGAGGAGGCCGACAAGGTTTCTGCACGGATCGCCGCACTTCTTTTCGAGCGTGCTTTCAGCTTTACACCAAACGAGTATCTCTCCATTCACAGGAAACTATTTACCGGTATATATTCTCATGCCGGGTGTATTCGGGATTACAATATCACAAAAAAAGAATGGGTGCTGAACGGAGCGACCGTGATCTACGGCAGTGCTTCGGAGCTGCGCGCGACGCTGGACTTTGATTTCTCAGAGGAGAAGAAGTTTTCCTATAAGAATCTCTCAATGAATGAGATCATTCACCATCTTGCGGTATTCGTAGCCAGACTGTGGCAGATACACCCGTTCGGCGAGGGCAACACCAGAACAACGGCAGTATTTTTCATCAAGTATCTTCGCACGCTGGGTTTTGATGTGACGAACGATATTTTTGCCGAAAACGCCAGGTATTTTCGGAACTCGCTGGTCAGGGCAAATTACAATGATCTGAAGAATGGCATTCATGAGACAACGGAGTTTCTTGAGATGTTTCTTTGCAATCTCTTGCTGAACGAGAATCACCCGCTTCATAATCGCACATTGCACATCAGTGGTATACTTAAGAAACCGGAAAAAGCGAACATTGACCCCAAAAAGTGAACATTGAAGATGCTTTCACAGCAAAAACCGCTTCACATGTTCGGAAATTATAAGAGGGATTAGGTTGCGAGATGGCTGAGCGGAGTTTCTTCATCAGATAATATAGTTGTCTGCGCCTCGTTCCTGGTAACTGTCCAGGATATCCTGCAGCGTGATCCCGTCAAGATACTCGTTGATGACCCGGTAAAGCCCCTGCCAGATGGGAAGTGTTGGGCAATCGGCGCTTCTGGCACAATCAATGGGACTTTGTTCGACACAGGCAACCGGGGCGAGACTGCCTTCGGTCAGCCGGAGAATGGCTCCGACGGTATATTGGGCCGGGTCTTTTGCCAGCATATATCCGCCCTGATACCCGCGGTTGGTTTTCAGAAAATCGGTTTTATTGAGAACGGGAATGATCTGCTCCAGATATTTTTTGGAAATGTCCTGACGCTTTGCGATGTCCTTTAAAGCGATATATCCCTCGCCGCGGTGTTCCGCCAGATCCAAAAGCATGCGCAGTGCATAGCGTCCTTTTGTGGAGATTTTCATTTTTTGTCCCCCTCCCGGATAATTTATTACCCAATAATAACATATATTTAGTAGGTTTTCAAGGACGAAAATTTTCAAATATGGGAAATGGAAGCCGATGGAGCCGTGATTTCCAAAGATGGATATTTCTGCTGCACTAAACATATAGAAGATGTTTTGCAGGTCTTGACAACGCAAAAAGAAAGGTGTATGCTTAACCATATCAATAGCGCGAGATTAAATCTTGCAAAAATGAACGGAGGTAAGAATATGAACATCTACGATTTCAAGATCAAAGCACAGGACGGGAGCGAGGTGGCGCTCTCTGATTACAAAGGGAAAGTTCTCCTCATCGTGAACACGGCGACCGGGTGCGGATTTACCCCGCAGTATGACGAGCTTCAAGACTTGTACGAGCTGCATCAGAAGGATGGGCTGGAGATTCTCGACTTCCCCTGCAACCAGTTCGGGGAGCAGGCTCCGGGCAGCGACGAGGAGATCCATAGCTTCTGCACCGGGCGGTACGGCATCACCTTTCCACAGTTTGCCAAGATCGATGTGAACGGGGAAAATGCGATCCCGCTCTACAAATATCTGACGGAGCATACCACATTTGCCGGGTTTTCCGGCCCGATGGGATTGATCCTCAAACCGGTCGTGAAGAAGATGGACAAGGATTATAAAAACAATGGAAACATTAAATGGAATTTCACAAAGTTTCTGATCGACCGCAGCGGCGAAGTAGTTGCCCGCTTTGAGCCGACCGAATCGCTTGACAAGGTAAAGGCGAAGGTTGAGGAGGTGCTGTAATGTTCCATTACGATTATAAGACCGAAAATACCTGCTCCCAGCTGATCAGTCTGGATCTGGACGGAGATGTGGTGCATAATGTCAGTTTTATGGGCGGATGCAATGGAAATCTGAAAGCCATTCCCCTGCTTATCGAGGGCTGGACAGTGGAACAGATTGCGGGAAAGCTATCCGGCGTTCTTTGCGGACGCAGGCCGACTTCCTGTGCAGACCAGCTGGCAAAAGCAGTACGGGCAGCCTATGAAGCTGAACAGCAGACATTATAAAGCTGGACAGCAGGCATTATAAAGCAAACTGGACATGACCAGCGCAGTGATCCACTAAAACTTGAAAACCAAATATGTTTTCCATTCTATACCTGCGCGAAAAGGCACTCCCTGTGCCGCAGCGTCTGGCCGCCTGTGTGGATCTGGAGCCGGCAAAAGCAAAGCTCCTTTATGGAATCCTTTATGAGCTGCTCGGGAAACTGGGCGAAACGAAAAAAGAATAGGAAACATAGCGATGATTATTTACAAGTAGACAACATAAAAGGAAGCCACAAAGTGACTCCCTCAGTGTAGTCCGAAAACATACACCTCTTTCAATAACTACAATATGTAAAAAACGGTGGATAGAACGCAGAGATAACCTGGAGATGTGCCAGATGGATATAATGGTTGAATAAGACTTTGCACTATGGTAATATATCATCAGCGAAAGGCGGTGATAGAAAGTGTACACAGGTGATGATATGTCAGAATTAGCGACTATCAAACGTTTGCTAAAAGAGCGGGATGCAAAACTTGAAATGATTGAGCTTTTGAAAAGCGATAACGTACAAAAGGTTATAGATCTTCTAGAACGAGATGTAAAAACAATTGATAAATCTATAAAAGCAAAGTAAAAAGAAATCGAAAAAGAACTACCTACAGTGCAAAGTCTTATTGAATCATTAAGGCTTTGCACTTTTTTATTATCAAAATCAAAGGAGGACAACACAATGATAAATTATTTCTCAAACTGCAAAATAGCTGAGAAACTGAAGAAAGCATATCGCGAGGCGCGCGCAAGCTGCACTCATGAAATAAGTTTGCGTGATATTACTACCACGAACTCTATCACAGACGCGGAAACTGTAAAATGACACGTGATGGCATCGGCACAGAGCTTTCTATAAAAAATAAGAAGAAATATAGGGCTTTTGTCGAGCCGCCAGAACTTATCACAAGGGAAGAATTGGCCTAGACAATCTTCGAGGCACCGGCTAAGAAAAATTTTGATTGTTTGTTCGCAATGATTTCTATTGACAAATCTGTAATATAAGAATACAATAACCATAAACAACAATAAGAATAAAATATATCATAATTAATGTAGAAGTTTTCTGTTTACGGAAACAAAATGCAATGGTCACGTTTTGTTAGGAAGCGTGTGAGTAGAAAAATTGTAGTTTACTGTTATTTTTTAGTTGTCCATCCGATAAAGCAAATATAAAAAGGTGGTTTGTGATATGCATTTATCGGATGGATTGATTTTGATGTACTGTTTGGTATAGGTGATAAAATATTTGTAGGTGTCATTTTTTTTGCACAGGGTTTGTGTTATGATAATAAATATAAATTTTATGATTTATGACGAAAGAGGATTTTTTTGAAATGAAGGACTATATTGCGCATATTAATGAATACACCGGAAAAATCCAGACAGTAAAGGAACACAGCGAAAATACGGCAGAGCTGTGTCGGGAGTATGCCATATCTGCTCTCAAAATTTTTATGTATGATACAGGACTTCTACATGATGTGGGCAAATATCAAGATACGTTTCAGAAAAGAATTAATAACATCAATGTGCGGGTGGAACATTCAATCTGCGGCGCGATGATAGCCAGAGAAAAGTTTCAAGGTGCCCTGGGAATGATGATGGCGTACTGCATTGCTGGGCATCATTCCGGAATTCCGGACGGCGGTTTTCCGGGAGATAAGTCAGATTCATCTACTTTGTATGGGAGATTGAGCAGGCAGACAGACGACTATAGTGCGTACAAAAACGAGCTTACGGAATTGCAGGTGGATGAAGCGGCATTTCAAAAATTACTTCTGCAGGATTGTGCGGGTAAAGTAGAACTATTTGTAGATAAGTTTGCATTTTTTACACGATACAGTTTTTCCTGTTTGACAGATGCAGATTCCATAGATACGAGAAATTTTTGCAACGTAGAGCAGCCTCGCCCGCTGCAGGCGGATTTTCAGGAATGTCTGGAGCGGATCAATCGTAAATTACATTCATTTAGCTGTAAAACAGACTTGCAAAAAGCACGTGAATATCTTCAGATGCAGGTGTTCCGGCAGAACAAGAAAGACGCGGAACTGTATCTTATGAATATGCCTACCGGAAGCGGAAAAACGCTTGCCAGCATGAAATTTGCTTTAGAACGTGCACTTTATAGGCATAAAAAAAGGATTATCTATATCATTCCATATAATAGTATCATAGATCAGACGGCGGAAGTGTTTGAAGAACTGTTTGAAGGATGCGCAGAAATTTTACGACATCAGTCTACTTTTTCATATGAAGAAATGGATGGAGACAATAGTGAAGACTACCGCCAGGCGGCGAAAAGCGCAACGGAAAATTGGGACGCGCCGTTGATCATTACTACGGCTGTACAGTTTTTTGAGACCGTTTATTCTAATCGGAGAGGAAAACTCAGAAAACTGCATAATCTGGCGGACAGCATTTTAATTTTTGACGAAGCACACTTGATGCCGATCGAATATCTGCAGCCATGCCTGCGGGTGATTGCGTACATAACCAGGTACTTGAACAGCGAGGCGATATTCTTAACGGCTACCATGCCGGATTTTTCACGATTAATGACGCAGTATGCCCTGCCAGACAGCAAAATATGGAATCTGGTTGATGATTGTTCTGCATTTCCGGAGTTCCAGAAATGCCGGTATCAGTTTTTGGGAGAAACCACAGCGGAGCGTGTGCTGGAAATGGCCGGACAATATCCTTCGAGCCTTATTATTGTAAACAAGAAACGGACAGCAAGAAAATTATTTAAGGCCTGCCCCGGAGAAGCGTACCATTTATCAACGTATATGACGACATATGACAGGAGACGTACGATCCGTAAGATCAAAGAACGCCTGCTAGCCTTGGAGAAAGAGTTCCCAAATGGTCTGGAAGTGCCGCAAGAAAGAAAGATTACCATTATTTCTACATCTTTAATCGAGGCCGGAGTTGATCTGGATGTACATACGGTTTTTCGGGAACTGACTGGACTGGATAGCATCCTTCAGGCAGGGGGACGGTGCAATCGCGAGGGATTCAGGAAAAATGCCACAACATTTGTTTTCGAATATGCGGACGAGAAAAAAACAACCGCGCCGGATGAACGCGCCAATATCACCAGAGGGTTGTTCTGCAAATATCCGCAAATATCATGTGCACAGAGTATTGTGGAATATTATGAGAGATGGCTTTTTCTGAGAAAGGAAGATATTCAGAAGCACAGCATTACCCGCGACTGCTGCAGCATAAACTCAATCCCGTTTAAATCATATTCTGAAAAATTTGAGTTGATTGATTCAAAGACGGTATCCATAGTAGTAGCGTGTGATGAGAAAAGCAGAAAGTTGATAAACAATCTCCGATTTACAGGATGTGCCGCAGTCAGAGAACTTCAGAATTATACCTGCTCCGTGTATCGGAGAGAACTGGACGATCTTATCCGTCAGCATGCGGTAAATGATTTTGGCACGGGAGTTTATTGCCTTATGAATCCGGACTATTATGATAAAGAAACGGGTATTACTTTTGAGGCAAAAGATTACTATATAGAATAATTTTATGGAAAGGTGGGAAAAGAATGGGCTATGGATTTAAAATCATTGTGGAAGGGGACTACGCCTGTTATACGAGACCGGAACTTAAAGTGGAACGGGTGAGCTATGATGTGCCACCTCCAGGAGCGCTGGAGGGGATGTTGAAAAGTGTATACTGGAAACCGGCGATACGCTATGTAATAGATAAGATTATTATTTTTCAGCCGATCGAATTTATGAACGTACGGCGAAATGAGGTGAAAGATAAAGTTCTGTACAGCGCTGTCAAAGGGCAAATGAATCAAAAAGAGAATGATCCCTGCATTTATACATCGGAATGTAGAAGCCAACGCGCATCCATGATCTTGAAAAATGTAAAATATGGAATCGAGTTCCATTTTGAGATGACTGGAATGAAAAGTGAACAGGAAGCAGATACAGAAAACAAGCATTATAATATTATCAAACGGCGACTAGAAAAGGGGCAGTTTTTCCGCACGCCGTGCCTTGGATGTAGCGAATTTCCGGTGAAAAGAATGGAACTAGTAGAAGAATTTGACGAAAACTTGATTAGCGAGACAATTCTTGAGATGGGAGATGTCGACTTCGGATATATGAGCTACAGAGTGGATTTCGAGGATGGCGGGAAACCACTGAACGGAGATTGGGAGCATCCGCGATATTCGGATCGGGCATCTACCATTTATTACAGGCCGCATATGGTGAATGGCATAATTGATGTAAAAAAATACAGGGAGGAATTAAAATGCTGATTCAGGCTCTGACAGATTATTATGATATTCTTGCTGAAAAAGGGAAAGTTTTGTCTGCCGGACATTCCAATGTAAAAATTCATTATCTGATCAGCCTGACAAGTACAGGAGAGATTGATGAAATTATAAATTATCAGCAAAAAGAGGAAATTCCGGTAGCAAAAGGAAAAGTAAAAGAAAGATGGGTGCCAAGAGATGTTATCATGCCTCTGAGAACAGAAAAACCGGGAATTGATGCAAATATCATTGAACACCGACCGCTATATCTTTTTGGACTAAATCTGGAGAAAGAGGGCTTGTCACCGGACGACCGCACAGGAAAGGCGAAAAAGTCTCATGAAATATTTGTAAAAACAAATCTGGAGTTTATAGAGGGGATAAATACCCCGCTGGTTCAAGCGTACCGGTTGTTCCTATTAAATTGGAAACCGGAGGAGGAGACGCAGAATCCGTATCTTTTGGGGCTAGGAAAGGATTACAGCAAATCTGGATATGCATTTTGCCTGTCTGGTTATCCGGAAAATATGCTGCAGGAAGAACCGCAGATAAAAAGTAAGTGGGAACAGAAATGCCTGGTACTGGCGGAGAATGAGGAACAAAATTATATTGCGCAGTGTGCGGTCAGTGGGGAGAAAGCGGTCATAGCAAGAATCCACAATAAAATAAAAGGGATACCCGGCGGACTTCCTACAGGGACGGTGCTTGTGGGATATAATAATCCTTCAGAAAGTTCTTATGGAAAAGAACAGGCATACAACAGTGGTATTTCTGAGACGGTAATGAAAAAATATGCGGAGGCATTTAATTATCTTCTGTCAGGAAGAAAACATAAGATTCTGCTGGATGATGTTACCGTTTTATTCTGGGCAATGAATGGGGAAGAAACGTGCGAAGACCTGATCATGGCAATGTTATGCGGGACATCGGACAAAATGGATGCAGAACAGACAGAATATATGCTTAAAGCATTGCTGCAGGATGGCAAGCGCGGAAAGATCACAGAAGAACGGCTGAAATCCGCAGATATCTTTCAACCGGGAGTTGATTTTTACATGATTGGTTTAAAACCAAATTCTTCCAGGCTGGCTCTGAAATTTATTTATAAAAGACGATATGCAGATGTGCTTTGGAATATTGCCCGATTCCAGAACGATCTGCAGGTTTCAGAAACAATACATCCAGTGTCATTTTCGTATATTAGAAAAGAGCTGATTTCACCGAAAAGCAGATCAGATGCAATAAATCCGGCTCTGCTCTCAAAATTATTTGAGGCAGTATTGACAGGGGGAAAATATCCAACGGCTCTATTGGAAACGGTAGTGCGAAGAGTAAGGATAGACAGTGATCTGCGGATGAGTATGGTTCGCGCAGGCATTATTAAAGCCTGTATTAATAGAAATTATAAAAAGGGGGAATTAAAAGTGGCTTTAGATAAAGAAAATTGCGAACAGGCATATTTATGCGGACGACTATTTGCGGTACTGGAAAAACTTCAGCAGGATTCATTTGGCGGGACGATCAACAGAACGATCAAAGATTCCTATTTTTCTTCTGCATCTGCCAGACCGGTGTTAGTCTTCCCGAAGCTGTTAAGATTGGCGCAGGCACATTTGAACAAAGTAAAGTATCCTGTGTATTATAACAAACTGATAGGAGAAATTGTTTGTAAGCTGGACGGAGAATTTCCAGAAACACTTCTTCTGCCGGATCAGGGCAGATTTATGATCGGCTATTACCAGCAGTATCAGAGCTTCTTTGAACCGAAAGAACAGAAGGAAAAGAAAGAAAAGGAGGAATTGTAAAATGTCACTTGAAAACAGGTATGATTTTGTAATGCTATTTGATGTGGAGAACGGAAATCCCAATGGAGATCCGGATGCCGGAAATTCTCCGCGTGTAGATGCGGAGACAGGCTATGGCTATATTACCGATGTGTGCTTGAAAAGAAAGATCAGGAACTATGTAGAGCTTACCAGAGAAGGGGAGCCGGGTTATAACATTCTTATCAAACCGGACCGGTCACTTAATTCTAAATTTACAGAGGCATATGAAAAAGAAGGGCTGACTCTCAAAAATAAAGGAAAAAACGCAGATGAGGTAAAAAAAGCCTGTGCGTATATGTGCAGAAGCTATTTTGATGTGCGAACATTCGGCGCAGTTATGTCAACGGGAGATGATCCCTGTGGTATTGTGAGAGGGCCTGTGCAGATTAATTTTGCAAGGAGCTTGTCGCCAGTTAATATTCAGGATGTTACGATTACCCGACAGGCGCGCACAACAGAAGAAAGAACGGAAACTGGAGAGACAGAGATGGGAAGGAAAAGCGTGATCCCATATGCGCTTTACCGGGCGGAAGGATATGTGTCAGCGGCGCTAGCAAATAAGATTACCGGGCTGTCGGAGTCGGATGTTGAGTTGCTGTGGGAAGCCATTATGAATATGTTTGAAAATGATCATAGCGCGGCGCGTGGGAAGATGTGTATGCGTAAACTGTATATTTTTAAGCATGATAATGTTCTGGGCAACTGTCCGTCCCATATTCTTTTCGATAAAATAAAGGTGCAGCAGAAAGAAAAAATGCCCCCGCGTGCGTTTGAAGATTATGGAATTACTGTGGACAAGCAGATGCCGCAGGGAGTTGTTCTGATCGAAAAATTATGAACACAATAGAAATTACGCTGCGCTCTGTTCAGCATTATTTGTACTGTCCGCATCGCTGGGGACTGCTGGAAATCGATAGGGCCTGGGCAGAAAATGTGTTTGTGACAAGAGCGAATCTGCTCCATGAAAGGGTACATGATCCGGAGAAAAATTACACAGCCAGAGGAAAGAAAGTGTTTACATCTGTTCCGGTCTATAATGATCGGGAGGAATATAATTTATATGGGGTTGTAGACAGCCTGGAATTGACAGAAGATCCGCAGGGAGTTCCCATAAAAGGAAGCGGGAAAAAATATAAAATCTGTATTGTAGAATACAAGCCCACAAAACCAAAAGATCGTGAATACAGGGATGATGATCTAATGCAGGTGTTTGCACAGAAAGTATGTGTGGATTATGTGTTTGGCGGAGATTGCGATGCGGTATTATATTATGCGGATGTACGCAGACGGGTACCGCTTCCTTTGAGGGAGTTTTTTGAAGATTATGACCGGAAATTGAAAGACACACTTTTCAAGATGCGAGAATATTTTGTGGCGGGTCAAATACCGTCAATACAAAAAGGGCAAAAGTGTACGGGGTGTTCCATGAAAGATTTGTGTATGCCGGCGGTCAGAAAGGAAAAATCGTTTCGGGAAGAACTCCATACGCTCATTGCAATGGAACAGGATATATAAATAACAGGAGGAGGTATGAGAAAACTTTTAAATACGGTTTACATTACAAACGAACAGGCGTATTTAATGCTTGATGGAGAGAATCTCGTCTGCAAAGTGGAAGATGAGATAAAACTAAGGATTCCATTTGAAAATATTGAAAATATCGTTTGCTTCAACTACGTAGGCTGTTCTCCGGCGCTTATGGGGAAATGCGTCAGTAAGACCATCCCGATTAATTTTGTTTCTCCGCAAGGGAAATTTTTGGCAAAAGTTTGCGGAGAGACCAGAGGAAATGTCTTTTTGAGAGTTGCACAGATCGATCGCTTTCGGGAGAATGGACTGGAACTTGCAAAAAATACGATGGCCGCAAAATTTAGCAATACGCGGCAGGTTCTCAGAAGGACGCTGCATGACAATGAAATGCTGCGAACGGATCCAGAGATAAGGGCAACGATTCAGGTTTTGGAAGATGGAATTGAGAAAGTATTTCAGGCGCAAAGTATAGAAGAAGTGATTGGGATAGAAGGAAATTGTGCGCAGAATTATTTCTCTGTGTTCAATAAATTGATAACCAATCCAAAAGTGACGTTTACGTTTGCGCTTCGGACAAAAAGGCCTCCACTTGATCCGGTAAATGCCCTTCTTTCATTTGTTTATACCCTGGCAACAAATGAGGTTGCTGCAGCGCTTGAAACGGTAGGATTAGATAGCTATATTGGGTTCTGTCATTCTTTACGGAGCGGGAGATGCTCTCTTGCGTGTGACCTGGTAGAAGAAATCCGTTGTATAGCAGAACGATTTGTACTCACCCTTTTGAACTTGCAGATACTAGTGAAAGATGATTTCACAGAACAAATATCAGGGGCAGTGTGGTTGAACGATGAAGGGAGAAAAAAAGTTTTGTCGCGATGGCAGGAGCGAAAACGTACTGATATTATTCATCCGTATTTAAAACAGAAAATCCCATTAGGTTTATTGCCCTATGTTCAAAGCAATCTTCTGGCTAAATATGTGAGAGGCGAACTTGAAACTTATCCGCCATATTTACAAAAGTAGGTGACTGAAATGATGGTATTAATAAGTTATGATGTTGCAACGTCGGGGGCAGCGGGGAAAACAAGGTTGAGAAAGGTTGCCAAAGAATGTCAAAATCATGCTCAAAGAGTGCAAAATTCAGTATTTGAAGCTGATTTAGATTATTCTTCTTTTTTAAAACTAAAGGATCGCCTGCTTAAACTGATTGATCCAAGTGAAGACAGCCTGCGATTTTATTATTTGGGAAACAACTGGAAGAAACGTATAGAGCATATAGGTGTGAAGGAAACTTATGATCCAGAAGGAGTAATTATTGTTTAAAATTTTCTTAGGCGAACATGGAATGATTTGAAAATGAAAGAGGGTTCGCCTAAAATGAAAAAGGTTTTTGCCAAAAAAAGTATATTTTTTAAAGATCAAATAATGTCCGCCCCTTATATTTAGAGGAGCGATTGCTAAAAATAACAAGATATAGCGGTCGCGCCCCGCAAGGGGCGTGTGAGTAGAAATCCATTTTTCCGCATAATCATTGCCGCAAAATTCACGTCGCGCCCCGCAAGGGGCGTGTGAGTAGAAATGTGGACCAGCTGAGCACGCTGATCGGCAGGATTGAGGTCGCGCCCCGCAAGGGGCGTGTGAGTAGAAATTTCTCCGCCGGAGAGTGTCTTCACACTGCGCTCTGGTCGCGCCCCGCAAGGGGCGTGTGAGTAGAAATAAATGGTGCGATGGCGTCTATGATGCGCCTTTGAGTCGCGCCCCGCAAGGGGCGTGTGAGTAGAAATTTTCGTGCCGCGCCCGTATGTCGTGGACAGCGCCGTCGCGCCCCGCAAGGGGCGTGTGAGTAGAAATGTCTGCTTATCCGGCGGCCGGAACATGGAGTATGTGTCGCGCCCCGCAAGGGGCGTGTGAGTAGAAATCCGGTTGTGCCGGAAGGTTTCAGTCCGTCGCTCTGTCGCGCCCCGCAAGGGGCGTGTGAGTAGAAATTTTTGCTGCGGACGATCCAGCAGCGGACATTCTGCGTCGCGCCCCGCAAGGGGCGTGTGAGTAGAAATGCTTACAGACTTGGCAACAATGCTTTCTACCTCGTCGCGCCCCGCAAGGGGCGTGTGAGTAGAAATCATTTTTGCCCGTTTATAGTCGATAGCGCATCTAGTCGCGCCCCGCAAGGGGCGTGTGAGTAGAAATTTAAAAGAGTCCCCCGTTTGGCTGTTTTTGTGCGTCGCGCCCCGCAAGGGGCGTGTGAGTAGAAATCCCTAATCATTTCATACATGAAATAATCCGGTTCACGTCGCGCCCCGCAAGGGGCGTGTGAGTAGAAATTTCTAACAAGTATCATGTTGACCTTGATTCAAGGTCGCGCCCCGCAAGGGGCGTGTGAGTAGAAATTTTTGCTGCCGATGATCCAGCAGCGAACATTCTGCGTCGCGCCCCGCAAGGGGCGTGTGAGTAGAAATCACATTGTCACCCTTGCCATATTCATCCAGGTGGTGTCGCGCCCCGCAAGGGGCGTGTGAGTAGAAATAAAAAATGAATAGAGGATCGGGAAAATGTTATATTTGTCGCGCCCCGCAAGGGGCGTGTGAGTAGAAATCCCGTTTCCCGGAGTAGTTTAATTGGATAAAACGTCGCGCCCCGCAAGGGGCGTGTGAGTAGAAATGTTGTCCTGGTCATAATCTGCGCTGTGCGCGCCGTCGCGCCCCGCAAGGGGCGTGTGAGTAGAAATGTCAGTCATTCCCAGGAAGTCGCCGTCGATCTTGTCGCGCCCCGCAAGGGGCGTGTGAGTAGAAATGTCTGGTATGAGTATTTTAGATATGGCGATTACAGTCGCGCCCCGCAAGGGGCGTGTGAGTAGAAATGCCTCGGCAGCGACGTTATAATCTACCCATCGCTGTCGCGCCCCGCAAGGGGCGTGTGAGTAGAAATAAAATCCTCCGGACATGCCCGCCGGTCCTCTGGGTCGCGCCCCGCAAGGGGCGTGTGAGTAGAAATTTTAATTTCCAGAATAGAAAACCCGCTGCACATAAGTCGCGCCCCGCAAGGGGCGTGTGAGTAGAAATAAAAGAGTCGCTGCACGGTTTACGTACTCTGTAGTCGCGCCCCGCAAGGGGCGTGTGAGTAGAAATTTGGAAGTACGCGAAGCAGTACAGGCAGCCGTAAGTCGCGCCCCGCAAGGGGCGTGTGAGTAGAAATTGATAAACAGCATTGGCATTTACATGGCCTGCTGTCGCGCCCCGCAAGGGGCGTGTGAGTAGAAATTGCAGAAAGCACTCGATACTCTCGAGAAAGCCCCGTCGCGCCCCGCAAGGGGCGTGTGAGTAGAAATGAAGATGCGCTTGCAAAGAATAAAAAAGCACGTGGTCGCGCCCCGCAAGGGGCGTGTGAGTAGAAATCGCGCTGAGGCAGCTCTGCCTCCGCTGCTTTTTCGTCGCGCCCCGCAAGGGGCGTGTGAGTAGAAATGTCCTCCCCGTCTTCCTCGTCTTCCTCGTCTTCGTCGCGCCCCGCAAGGGGCGTGTGAGTAGAAATCGCGAATGCGATCAGCTCCTCGTCGTCCTCGATCGTCGCGCCCCGCAAGGGGCGTGTGAGTAGAAATCCATTATATCACCATTTTTATATATTTTTACAAGTCGCGCCCCGCAAGGGGCGTGTGAGTAGAAATCTACAGTCATGGTCTGCTGATAACCTGTTAGTACCGTCGCGCCCCGCAAGGGGCGTGTGAGTAGAAATAGAATGTGGCTGAGAAACAATATGGAATGGAGCAGGTCGCGCCCCGCAAGGGGCGTGTGAGTAGAAATTAGATTTTCCCGAATCAGGAGCGGGAAAGCGATGTCGCGCCCCGCAAGGGGCGTGTGAGTAGAAATTTTCGTCAAGCACTTTACCGATGGTTTTTGGCTGTCGCGCCCCGCAAGGGGCGTGTGAGTAGAAATATTCGTTAAGTCAAGCTGGCATCCAGAAAGCACGTCGCGCCCCGCAAGGGGCGTGTGAGTAGAAATCGCGAGGTAAACGCGGTAAAACGTGTTTGCTGGGTCGCGCCCCGCAAGGGGCGTGTGAGTAGAAATCAATATCGCTATATTTTTCAGCCGGTGTGAGCTGGTCGCGCCCCGCAAGGGGCGTGTGAGTAGAAATTCTCCGTTTTCCAGACCACCTCGCCGTTGGCAATCAGGTCGCGCCCCGCAAGGGGCGTGTGAGTAGAAATACACGCCAGGGGACGAGATAAAATTCAAGCAATAGTCGCGCCCCGCAAGGGGCGTGTGAGTAGAAATATCTGTGATCCCGAGCATGGGCAATTCCACATTGTCGCGCCCCGCAAGGGGCGTGTGAGTAGAAATTTCACACAATCGGCTGAACGTATGGCGGCAGTCGTGGTCGCGCCCCGCAAGGGGCGTGTGAGTAGAAATTCATAGCGCCATCTGCCCGTGATCGGGTCGTAGCTGTCGCGCCCCGCAAGGGGCGTGTGAGTAGAAATTTATAACATAAAGCCGTGTACATATCCCATATATGTCGCGCCCCGCAAGGGGCGTGTGAGTAGAAATGACAACGAATATCAAGGCATACCCACCGACAGGTCGCGCCCCGCAAGGGGCGTGTGAGTAGAAATATCTGCATACATATTAGCACGTAGCTAATCAGATGTCGCGCCCTGCAAGGGGCGTGTGAGTAGAAATGGCGTATCGAACAGCGCCGTATATGCGGATTTGGTCGCGCCCCGCAAGGGGCGTGTGAGTAGAAATCCCCATCAAAAGTTACGCTGTCAGTTTCTACCTGTCGCGCCCCGCAGAGGGCGTGTGAGTAGACATCTTTGCTATTGCATAACTGCTTTTGTATGATGTGATTTAAAATCCTCCAGTGTGCGGATAGAACCGGATAATTTGATTTATTTTCAGAACTTTTATCGTTGAATTTCCTGTGGGACTTGTATTATAGTAATTACAGAAACTGCTAAGACACAGGGTAGATGTCCTGCCAATGTAATGGACGGCAAGTTCATCGCAAAAGAGAAAAGAAGGCATTATGGACACAAAAGATTGCTCCGAATAACGCGGGGAAACGGTCAGGCGTTTACGTTCAACTATTATTTGGCGGAGGACGACCTGCTCTATTTGCTGCATATTGAATCACAGATCGACAAAATGGAGGAGGAGACTGCGGACAGTAAGGTCGAGGACTTTTTCACGGCATTGACCGAGTGCAGACATAAAATGTCTGAACCGAACACATATTATGAGCAGTTGTGGGATATCGGAGAATTTTTCCAGTTCGCGGCCTGCAGTGCAATCATTCAGCATGGGCAGGGGTGGGATAGGTTTGTGCACCGCGCGGAACGGCTGCAGAATCATGTACAGTCGGAAGGTAACTGCAAAGGCAACGGTTTTGCAGAAACCCCTTTGCAAAATCCATAAAATACGCTATACTAAAAACTGGATATACTATCGGAAAAAGGATATAGGAGAGTAGCAAAATGGATCTGATCACAGTAAGAGAAATATATCGGAACACAGACAAATACCTGAACACAGAGGTCAAGGTGGGCGGATGGGTGCGCAGCGTGCGCGATTCCAAGACATTTGGCTTTCTGGTGCTGCACGACGGCACGTTTTTCGAGACGCTGCAGATCGTGTTCCACGATAAAATGGACAACTTCCCGGAGATCTGCAAACTGAACGTGGGGGCGGCGGTCCTGGTGAAGGGCATGCTGGTGCCCACGCCGGAGGCGAAGCAGCCGTTTGAGATTCAGGCGGAGGAGGTATTGGTGGAGGGCGGTTCCGCGCCGGACTATCCCCTGCAGAAAAAGCGCCACAGCGTGGAGTTCCTGCGCACGATCTCACATCTGCGCCCGCGCACGAATATCTTCCAGGCCACCTTCCGGGTGCGCTCCCTGGCGGCTTACGCGCTGCACAGATTTTTCCAGGAGAGGGATTTTGTGTATGTGCACACGCCGCTGATCACCGGCAGCGACTGCGAGGGCGCGGGGGAGATGTTCCAGGTGACCACGCTGGATCTGGAGAACCCGCCCAGAACGGAAGACGGAAAGATCGACTATACAAAAGACTTTTTCGGAAAGCAGACGAACCTCACGGTGAGCGGACAGCTGAACGGCGAGATGTACGCGCAGGCGTTCCGCAATATTTACACCTTCGGGCCCACGTTCCGCGCGGAAAATTCCAACACCACGCGCCACGCGGCGGAGTTCTGGATGATCGAGCCGGAGATTGCCTTTGCGGATCTGAAGGATGATATGCTGCTGGCGGAGAGTATGTTAAAATACGTGATCCGCTATGTGATGGAAAACGCGCCGGAAGAAATGGCCTTTTTCAATTCCTTTGTGGACAAGGGGCTGCTGGAGCGCTTAAACGGAGTGGTTTCTTCTGAGTTTGGCCATGTCACATACACGGAGGCCATCGACATTCTGGAGAAAAACAATGAGAATTTTGAATACAAGGTGAGCTGGGGAT
Organism: uncultured Marvinbryantia sp.; assembly: GCA_947631355.1. Lineage (GTDB taxonomy): Bacteria > Bacillota > Clostridia > Lachnospirales > Lachnospiraceae > Marvinbryantia. The sequence continues at coordinate 3,583 of CANRKY010000208.1, read as the reverse complement.
GCGATCTGCAGACGGAGCACGAGCGCTATCTCACGGAGCAGGTATTCAAGCGGCCGGTATTTGTGACCGACTATCCAAAGGAGATCAAGGCGTTCTATATGAAACAGAACGAGGACGGGAAAACCGTGGCGGCCATGGATTGCCTGGTGCCCGGCATCGGCGAGATCATCGGCGGCAGCCAGAGGGAAGACAGCTATGAAAAACTGCTGAACCGCATGAATGAGCTGGGGCTGAAAGAGGAGGACTACGGCGCATACCTGGATCTTCGCAAATACGGTTCCACCCGGCACGCCGGATTCGGCCTGGGCTTTGAGCGCCTGGTGATGTATCTCACCGGTGTGTCCAATATCCGCGATGTCGTGCCGTTCCCGCGCACAGTGGGGAACTGCGAGGGCTAATCGCGCAGCCAGAGAGCAGCAGAGAAAACCCGAAACTGCAAAGAATGGATGCAGCGGCGAGTTCACATAGAAGGAGGAAGGCGCGATGCCCGATAAAATACTGGTGGTGGATGACGAGCGGGAGATTGCGGATGTCATCGGGCTATACCTGAAAAACGAGAATTTTGATGTGGTGAAATGCTATAACGGAAAAGACGCCCTGGCGGCGGTGGCAAAGGAGAAGCCGTCCCTGGCCATCCTGGATGTGATGCTGCCAGATGTGGATGGGTTTACGATCCTGCAGAAGATCCGGGAGACGCACACCTTCCCCGTGATCATGCTCACGGCAAAGACAGAGTACATGGACAAGATCAACGGCCTGACGCTGGGGGCGGACGATTATATCGAGAAGCCGTTCAACCCTCTGGAGCTGATCGCGCGGGTGAAGGCGCAGCTCCGCCGCTCCACAAAATACAACGAGGGCGGAAAGCCGCAGGAAGATATCATTGATTTTAGCGGACTTTTAATGAACCGCAGCACGCACGAGTGCATCTTTAACGAGCGGGAACTCACCCTGACACCCATAGAATTTGATATTCTGTGGATCCTCTGCGAAAACCGCGGGCAGGTGATCAGCTCAGAACAGCTGTTTGAGCAGGTGTGGCATGAAAAATACTATAAACAGAGCAATAATACGGTGATGGTGCACATCCGCCATCTGCGGGAGAAAATGGGAGGTCCCACGGGAAAGACGGAATTTATCAAGACCGTATGGGGAGTGGGATATAAAATTGAAAAGTAACTACAAAAAGCTAAAGAGGACAATTCTTATCCGGACCAGTCTGGTGGCGGTGCTGACGCTGGTTGTGGGCTATGGGATTGTCCGCTTTTTCATAGACGGCATTTTCCAGGAGGCCTTCACCAACCTGATGATGTGGGTGTTCACCAGCCTGCATCTGAACTGGAGTGAGGCGGACGAACTCTACGGAAAGATCTTCATGGACAACAAGTATGTCTTTCTCGCCTGCGGGTTCGTGCTGCTGTTCCTGGTCTTTTATAACGTGTGGATCAAGCGCCTCCTGCGCTATCTGGTCAGCGTGGAAAAAGCCATCGACAATGTGCGGGAGGACAGCGAGGAACCGGTCACGCTTCTGCCGGAGCTGCAGCCCATCGCGGATAAGCTGGGGGAGCTGAAGCTCACGCTGAAAAGAAAGGAGCGGGCCAGCATTGAGAGCGAGCAGCGCAAGAACGACCTGGTGGTCTATCTGGCCCACGACCTGAAAACGCCGCTCACCTCCGTCATCGCGTATCTGACTATGCTGGACGGGCAGAAAGATATGCCGGAGGAGGATCGGGAAAAGTACATACATGTTTCTCTGGAAAAAGCCACCAGGCTGGGAGAACTGATCAATGAATTTTTTGAGATCACCCGGTTCAACCTGCAGGATATCGTGCTGGAGACGGTGCAGCTGGATATTTCCGTGATGCTGGAGCAGCTGGCGGATGAGAGTTACGGTGTGCTGGCGGAAAAATACATGACCTGCACGGTGAACGCAGACGAAAATCTGATCGTGAACGGGGATCCGGACAAGCTGGCCCGCGTGTTTGACAATCTGCTGCGCAATGCCATTGCGTACAGCTTTAAGGACACACAGATTCAGATAGAAGCGCATCAGCGGGACAATGAGATCCTCATTACGTTCCGCAACCAGGGGCACCAGATCCCGGAACAGAAACTGAAAGCGATCTTCGAGAAATTTTACCGCGTGGACAATGCCCGCAGCAGTCAGACGGGCGGCTCCGGGCTGGGACTGTCCATCGCAAAGCGGATCGTGGAACTGCATGGGGGCCGCATCGAGGCGGCCAGCGACCGCTCATATACCACGTTTACAGTGTGGCTTCCCGCGTACGCGCAGATAAAGGAGCAGCCGGCAAAACGTGTGCGCGGCGCGCGGCGCAAAGAGCTGGTATCGGCCCAGAGACAGACCGGGGCAGTGGCCCAGAGATGAATAGAAAGAGGTGAGGAAATATGGCAGAAAGAGATAGACGAGAGAATCAGAAAAAGAAAGGCGGGTTCGGGAATTTCCTGAGCACGCTGGTGATCCTTGTGGCACTCGGGGTGTTTTGCTATGCGGGGTACCAGCTGATCACCATTTATTTCGCGTACAAGGCGGGCTCCGATGAATATCACGAGCTGGAGGATCAGTTTGTGATAAAAGACGAGGAGGCAGCCGACCAGCAGGAGGGCGGCGGCACCCCCGCGCAGCGTGTGACGGAGGACTTTGACGACGAGGAGATGGTGGAAAACGAGACCATGGCGGAGGACGACTGGGGCGACAAGACTATCGATGAGATGAGTATGCTTATGAGCGGCAAAAAGCTGCAGAAGATGGAAAACCCCATCAACTTTGAGGAGCTGCTGGATATCAATACCGATATCATCGGCTGGCTGGAGATGGAGGCGATCGACATCAGCTACCCCATTGTGCAGTCGGACGACAACGATTATTACCTGCACCGCACGTTCCGCAGACAGGACAACTTTGCGGGCTCCATTTTCCTGGATTATCTGAACAATCCGAACTTCTCGAACCGCAACAACATCGTGTACGGGCATAATATGAAAAACGGCTCCATGTTCGGGATCCTGAAAAAATATCAGGAACAGGAAAACTACGACAAGAGCAAGTACTTCTGGATCTACACACCCACACGGATCTATAAATATGAGATTTTCTCCGCTTCCGTTGTGGGCACCTACAGCGACAGCTACCAGATCTCGTTCGCAAACAAAGAGGATTTCAAGGATTTCCTGGATCAGGCGAAAGAACAGTCTATGATCAAGACTACGGCGAACGTAAACTTCAGCGATACGGTGGTCACGCTGTCCACGTGCACGGGCGACAGCGCCACGCGGTTTATTGTGCAGGGCAAGCGCGTGCGCACATATGAATCCGTGCCGAAAAAGGGCGGATATGGAGATTCGGAATTTGACGAATAACAGATGGCAGGGAGGGAACACAGATGGACGATAAGGCAAAGGTTTTGCAAGAGTGGATCGCAAACAGCAGCAATGTAGTATTTTTTGGCGGGGCCGGCGTCTCCACGGAAAGCGGCATACCGGATTTCCGCAGTGTGGACGGCCTGTACAATCAGGAGTACGATTATCCGCCGGAAACCATCATCAGTCACACGTTTTTCATGCA
>CANRKY010000207.1 GCA_947631355.1 uncultured Marvinbryantia sp. | reverse complement strand
AAAAAGCGGAGAGAATGCCGGGCATGACAGGTACCAACCTGATGACCATGCTGGAGTGCAGGCTGGACAACGTGATATTCCGTCTGGGCTTTGCGCGGACGCGCAGAGAGGCGAGACAGATCGTGGATCACAAGCATGTGCTGGTGAACGGCAGACAGGTGAATATTCCGTCCTATCTCGTAAAGGCCGGCGACACCGTGGAGATCAAGGAAAAATGCAAGAGTTCCGCCAGATACAAAGAGATCCTGGAGACCACAGGCGGAAGACTGGTTCCCGCGTGGCTTGAGGCGGATGCCGAGAATCTGAAAGCGGTGGTTAAGGAACTTCCGTCCAGAGAGGAAATCGACGTTCCGGTGAACGAGATGCTTATCGTCGAGCTGTATTCGAAATAATGTGCACATCGGCAGCAGACCGCAGAAAAGACAGCGGAAAACCATCTGCTGCGCGGCACAGGCAGTGCAGTGAAGGAGGGAATATAGACAGTGTTCGATTTTAACAAACCGAGAATTGAAATTGCCGAAATTTCAGAAGACCGCAAATACGGGAAATTTGTTGTGGAACCCCTGGAGAGAGGTTACGGGATCACCCTGGGGAATTCCCTTCGCAGAATCATGCTTTCTTCGCTGCCGGGCGCAGCGGTAAGCCAGGTAAAGATCGAGGGCGTACTGCACGAGTTTAGTTCGATTCCGGGCGTGAAAGAGGATGTCAGCGAGATCATTATGAACCTGAAATCGTTGGCCATTAAGAATACCAGTAAGACAAACGAGCCGAAAACGGCGTACATTGAATTTGACGGCGAGGGCGTGGTGACTGCCGCGGATATCCAGGTGGATCAGGACATCGAGATCCTGAACAAGGATCAGGTGATCGCCACTCTGAGCGGCGGCGCGGACAGCAAGCTGTACATGGAGATCACCATCACCAGAGGCAGAGGCTATATCAGCGCGGACGAGGGCAAGAGCCCGGATATGCCGATCGGCGTGATCGCGGTGGATTCCATCTACACGCCGGTGGAGCGCGTGAACATGACAGTGGAGAACACCCGTGTGGCGCAGGCCACCGATTTTGACAAGCTGACGTTGGATGTATACACCAACGGCACGCTGGGGCCGGATGAGGCGGTGAGCCTTGCGGCGAAGGTGCTGAGCGAGCATCTGAGCCTGTTCATCGATCTGTCGGAGAGCGCGAAATCGGCGGAGATCATGGTGGAGAAAGAAGATAACGAGAAAGAGAAAGTTCTGGAGATGAACATCGATGAGCTGGAGCTTTCCGTTCGTTCTTTCAACTGCCTCAAGAGGGCGGGGATCAACACCGTGGAAGAACTGTGCAACCGGACGCCGGAGGACATGATGAAAGTCCGCAACCTGGGACGCAAATCCCTGGAGGAAGTCCTGGCGAAGCTGAAAGAGCTTGGATTGCAGCTGAACCCGAGCGAGGATTAAAAAAAGCATATGCCGCCGTGCAGCTTGCGATGCAAGGCGGCTGTCACCGCACAGCCCGGACAGGGCGGCGTGCGGCGGGAAATAGAATATCGGCTGCGGAAAGTAAGCCCGAAGTGCGTTTCCGCATGCTCCAAAATGGAGGGAAAGAAAAATGGCAGGTTACAGAAAACTGAGCAGAACTTCTGCACAGAGAAAAGCATTGATCAGAAACCAGGTGACAGCGCTTATCCAGCATGGAAAGATCGTCACCACAGAGGCGAAGGCGAAGGAGATCCGCAAAGTGGCGGAGGGCCTGATCGCTCTGGCAGTGAAAGAGAAAGACAACTTCACCACAAAGACGGTTACCGCGAAAGTTCCCCGCAAGGACAAAGACGGCAAGCGCGTAAAAGAAGTGGTGGACGGCAAGAAAGTGACCGTTTACGATGAAGTGCAGAAGGAGATCAAGGTAGATGCGCCCAGCAGACTGCACGCGAGAAGGCAGATGCTGAAAGTGCTCTATCCGGTGACGGAAGTTCCGAAGGAAGCCGCAGGCAAAAAGAAGAACACGAAGAATGTGGATCTTCCGGAAAAGCTGTTCAACGAGATCGCTCCGAAGTACGAGAACCGCAACGGCGGCTACACCAGAATGGTAAAGCTGGGTCTTCGCAAAGGGGACGCGGCGATGGAAGTGCTGCTGGAACTGGTTTAAGAACTGTGACAAGATGGCAGGCGCCCGTTTGGGCGCCTGTTTTTTATATATATAGCAATATAGGATCAGTCCTGCTGCATCGGACAATACAAAGCCAGTCCTGCTGCATCTGGCGATGCAAAGCCAGTCCTGCTGCATATGACAATACAAAGCTAGTCTTGCCACATCTGGCAATGCAGGATATGCTTAGCTGCATCTGTTTGTGCAAGGCTTGTTCTTCTTGCAAAATACAGACAGAAAAGTTATAATGTTCACAAAAGCGCCGAGCGGCATCCAGACGGCAGCGCGGAAGAAAACCCGGCGCGCATTTTACCAAAAAATCGACATTGAGAAAAGGGGGACAATTACATGAACGGAAAAAGAACACGGGGCAGGAAAGCGCCTTGGA
>CANRKY010000206.1 GCA_947631355.1 uncultured Marvinbryantia sp. | reverse complement strand
GAATACGCCCGGTCAAAATCGCCCGTCTGGCGCGCGTAGTTTGCCCGGTTGTACAGCTCCGCCCGCACCTCATCGTCCATCTTTGGCAGCGTCACTTCTGTACCGCAGCTGTCGCACACGCCGTGCGTCTCTCCTGTCAGCACAATGTTTCCGCCGCATATTTTACATTTCAATATTGTCATCTTTTTATCCCCGCACTTTATCTTTTACTGTCCGTTCCAGTCGCGCAGCAGCCCTTCCGGCAGCCAGCCATCCATGCCCGTTGCCTGTTTCCATTCTCCGTTCAGTTCCGCCCGAACCTGTTCCTCCACGGGATGCACCTGCTGTTCGTAGAACGCTTTTTGTTTTTTCTGTTTTTGCACAAATCTTCCGGCCTTGATCAGTTTGCGCAGGCAGAGTATGCACAAGATCGAGAGCCACAGGTAATAAGCAGCTGCCAGAGCTATCCCGTACGGGGCCTCCCGGCTGTCGCCCCAGATTCTCTCCGATATCTCCAGGACTGATCCTCCGTAGAGCACGGTACATACAAGGTAGAGGAAAAGCCCCAGCACAATGCGAAAGATCCCGCAGCCCCTGCCCCGCAATGCCTGTATCGCGATCACGGTGCCGATCAGGCCCACCACGATCAGAGCCAGGAGGATGCTTCCTGTGGACCCGTACCCCATCGGGCGGTCTTTGTACAAGCCGGAATAATACTGCAGAGCCAGCGCCCCCAGCACGCCCAGCAGCATGCCTCCCATCCCCACCGCCAGAGCGGTAATTTTCTTCACCGGATTTTCCGCAGTGCTGCCGTACTTCAGGCACATTTTCTGATAGGGCACATACACCTCCGGCCATCTGATATGGATCTGCTGCGCAATGTAGGATGCAGGCGATGCCCCCACCTTTTGCTGAAGCTCAGCTGCCTTCACCTGATTTTTTGTGCGCTGATCCGGTCTTTTTCCGGTGTTTGCCGGCATCACCACATCGGTGTGCCGCCCGGCGATCTTCATTACGTTTTCCGTCAGATCCCGCATGGCGCCGGGACGGCTCATGTCTGCCCCCTGGTAGGCGGGGATCTCCGCCGGGAAATCCCCCGGGCTCATCCCGGCGAAAACCGGGATGATATGGTGCGTGGGATCCCCGCGCATGATCGCCAGATAGCGGCTCCACTCATTTCTCACCCACCGGGCCTCCAGATGCTCTTTTTGGGTGGCCACCAGCAGCATTACCTTTGCGGAGTTGAGCGCCGCAAATATGTAGGGTTCATACGCCTCTCCCACTTTGTCCGCCAGGCTGATCCGGGAAAAGAATACCTTCAGGCCCCGCTCCGCCAGGGCTTCATAAATGTCCTGCGCGATCACGCTGTCCTTTGTGCGCTGCTTCGTCCGGTCGTCCGTCGCTTTGTAGCAGATGAAGACATCGTACGGCGCCTCATTTCGCGCGATCTCCATATACTGCTGGCATATCTGCGCGATGCGCTCCGCGCTGCGCCGATAGATGGCCGCGGTCTCCTCATCCGAATATTTCAGGGCGGCCAGATAGTCAATGTCTTCCAGAACCGGGACGGGATTTACCCGGCTGATGGTGGGAACGTAGTCCCCCGTCACCGTATTTCGCACGTACTCCACGCCGTAGCGGCACAGCATCAGGCACCAGTGGGCCTCGGCGTCTTCGGGGTTTTCCGCCACGATATGTTCGTATGCCGAGTATGCCCGGTCAAAGTTCCCTTTCAGCCGCGACTGGTTCGCACGGTTATACATCTGTATTCTGCTGTCGTCCTCCGGCACTTTGGGCAGCGTCACCTCGCTGCCGCAGCTGCTGCATATCCCGTGCGTCTCTCCGGTCAGCACGATATCGCCGCCGCACATTTTACATTTTAACGGTGTTGCCGGCATAAATCCCTCCCGTCCCGCTTTTTCAGCGATCTTTCTTCTCTCGCTGTGCGGAGTATCTTTTCCGTCCTGATCTCCGCACATTTATAGCTGTTGTTATTTTATTATTTTCCGGGATAAAAGTCAATGTGTTGTCCGTGTTTTGCGCAGCAGCGTGGAGGAGACACTCAACGCCCTTCTTGACAAGGAAGCCGATGAACTGGTCAATGCTCAAAGATACGAGCGTTCCATGGACCGTCAGGGTTACCGTTCCGACCATTATAAGTGGAACTTTCAGACGACTGCCAGTGAGGTGGAACTAAAAGCCCCAAGCTCAAAGGCGTTCCATTTGAAACCGCCATCATCGAGCACTATCGCCGCAGGGAATCTTCTATGGAAGAAGCCCTGATTGAGATGTATCTTGCAGGCGTATCCGTCCGCCGTGTGGAGGACATCACGGAAGCCCTGTGGGGTACGAAGGTCTCATACGGAACGATCAGTAACCTCAACAAAAAGGTATACTTTTCCCCACTTCCGCATAAGCAAGGCTCATACGGATCTATCTCTTGCATTTGCTTCATTTATTTACCTCTTGACTATTTTAGAAACGGACCGGCATTTGTAAATTTTCACATTGAACCAATACAACATCTGGATATCAGCCGTTATTGCTTTTTCATTTCCCAATATCCTGACCGATCACTTCCAATTCTCTCAATCAAATCCTTTTCACGCAAAGAATCTAACGTGCGCTGAATAGTCCTCAATGATTTTGATGT
>CANRKY010000205.1 GCA_947631355.1 uncultured Marvinbryantia sp. | reverse complement strand
CCAAAGCGCGTCAGACCAGAAAGAAAAGAGGAGAAAAACATGGCTCAGAATCCAATGGTAACGATCACGATGGAAAACGGAGATGTGATCCGCGCGGAGCTGTATCCGCAGATCGCCCCGAACAGTGTCAACAATTTTATCAGCCTGATAAAGAAAGGATTTTACAACGGGCTGACCTTTCATCGGGTGATCCCCGGCTTTATGATCCAGGGCGGCTGCCCGCAGGGAACCGGCATGGGAGATCCGGGGTACAGCATCCGGGGCGAGTTTCGCCAGAACGGGTTCCCCAACGACCTGAAGCACACGGAGGGCGTGCTCTCCATGGCGCGCGCCATGAACCCGGATTCCGCGGGCTCGCAGTTCTTCATCATGCACAAGACTTCCCCGCACCTGGACGGCGCCTACGCGGCTTTCGGAAAGGTGACGGAGGGCATGGATGTGGTGGATCGCATCGCCAATGAAGACACCGACTTCAGAGACAAACCGCTGACCGAGCAGAAAATGAAGACGGTGACGGTGGAGACCTTCGGCGTGGAGTATCCGGAACCGGAGAAATGCTGATCCGCCTGGCGGATATTGAATCGGCGCAGGAGCTTGCAGAGGCCCTGGCCCATCCGACAAAGCGGGAGGACGGCATATTGTATGTAACTTCCGCCCCGGCGTATGCAAAAGCCCTGATCCGGGCGGGACTGTCCTGCGTGTTCCTGGAATCGGGCACGGAGGCGGAGCACCTCTACGGCGCGGATCTGGTGATCCAGGCGGACGCGGACAGCGAAGAAGACAGCGCGAAAGCGGATCGCGGCGAAGAAAGCAATGCGAAAGCAGACTGCGGCAAAGAGGACAGTGGGCGAACGAACCGAGAGAGAGCGGACAGCGGCCGGGTGAGCAGCCCGGAGGCAGGCATTTGGCGGCGGGATATGCGGCTGCTGGAAAATGTGTGGAAGCGCCACTATCATCTCCCCTGGGAGATTGCGCAGACAGAGCGCCTTTTGATCCGGGAGACGGTGATGGAAGACCTGCCGCAGCTTCTGGAACTCTACGAGGAAGAACGCGAAAACCCGGATGTAAAACCGTTTTCGGATCAGCCCCAGAAGGAGCTGGCGGCCTATATACAAAACCGCTACCCCTTTTACGGGTACGGCCTGTGGACGGTGCTGGAAAAAAGCAGCGGCCGCGTGGTGGGGCGCGTGGGGTTCCAAGAGGTGGAATTGCCGGAGCTTTCATATTTAATTGGGCGCGCATACCGCGGCAGAGGGTACGGAACGGAGGCGGCGCGGGCGGTTCTCACCTATGCAGGCGAACAGCTTGGGTTTTCCCGTGTGCTGCTTCGCACATCCCTCGGGAATACGCCCTCCAAAAGACTGGCGGCCAAACTGGGATTTCAAAAAGAGGCGGGTGCGCCGGAGGAATTTTACGGCGCCGAGCCGGGTGCGGAAAGGCATCCGGAAATTTTTAAAATAGACTTGACAAGTCGCTGATTTACGTATATGATAAATAATCATATAATTCCCACTGAAAAAGTAGGAAATAAAAAATGAAGAAAGAGGAGGAATGTATTATGAAAAAATTCACAGCAATCGCGGCAGCGGCAACCCTTACCTTTGCACTGGCGGCTCCGGCTATGGCGGAAGAAACCACCATCACGGTAGCGGCGTCTCCCACACCGCACGCACAGATCCTGGAGGCGGCGGCTCCGCTTCTGGAGGAGAAAGGCTACAAACTGGATGTGGTTGAGTTTACCGATTATGTGCAGCCGAACCTGGTGGTAGACAGCGGCGAGATCGATGCAAACTACTTCCAGCATATCCCGTATCTGGAGCAGTTCAATGAGGAGCAGGGCACCCATCTGGTAAACGCGGGCGGCATCCACTACGAGCCGTTTGGCATTTATCCGGGCACAAAGGCTTCTCTGGATGAGATCGCGGACGGCGATGTGATCGCGGTTCCCAACGATACCACGAACGAGGCGCGTGCGCTGCTTCTTCTGCAGGACAACGGCATCATCACACTGGCGGAGGGCGCCGGCCTCACCGCGACAAAGAACGATATCGAAGAAAATCCGTACAACGTAGAGATCCTGGAGCTGGAGGCCGCGCAGGTTTCCAACTATGTAAAAGAGGCCGCGTTTGTGGTTCTGAACGGCAACTACGCGCTGGACGCGGGATTTTCTGTGGCGAAGGATTCCATCGCTTACGAGTCCTCTGATTCTGAGGCCGCAAAGACCTACGTAAACGTGATCGCGGTGAAGGAAGGCAACGAGGAGAACGAGGGGATCAAAGCGCTGGTGGAAGTGCTGAAGTCCGATGAGATCGTAAACTACATCAACGAGACTTACGATGGCGCGGTTATCCCGTTTGTGGAGTCTGCGGACGAGACGGAAGCAGCGGCTGAGACGGAAACAGAGACTGCGGCAGAGTAACGGCAGCAGAGCATCCGTAACGGAAACAGAAACTGCGGCAGGGCAGCGGCAGCAGAGACAAAGCCGCGGAAACATAGACTGTGGCAGAGCGGCGGAAAAAAAGGCTGCGGAACCTGTCCCCATGCAATGACTTGAATATGTCTCCATCCGGCGGGGAAACCTGCCGGGCGGAGGCATTTTTCATGCGCGCGCCGGAAAATGTACGCCGGACAAAATTCCATAGATCCGCTGGATAAAGCCCTGCA
>CANRKY010000204.1 GCA_947631355.1 uncultured Marvinbryantia sp. | reverse complement strand
CCAACAAATCCCAGAAACTATTGATTTTTCAATAATTTCTGGGATTTTTAACGTCATAAAGTGTTAAAGATGGGATTGTACCATTAAAATACCTCAATGTCAACAAACAGAAATAATTCGCTGTAATTACAAATATTGGAATTTATCTCGAAAAAATTTGTATATTTATCACAGAATCCGCCAGATATTGTCCGTTTGCGTTTATTATATAATTCACCCGGACGCTCAGTTTTTCTTCTCTTTCTGTCACAGCGATCTCTGTGGCGGAAATTTCCAGCAGAAGTCTCCCAAAAGGCGTCTCATAGACGGCCGTATTTTTCTTTCCTTTTTCAAATCGCATCTGCGTGTTCACAAGGCCGCGCTTTATCACTTCCACGCAGTCCCCGCGCACCTTGAGCAGACTGTCTGTGACCCCGTCCGCCCCATGGGTTTCCTCATATTTCACATAATGTGTCCCATCCCTGTAAAAATAGCTTCCCCCGGCGGTGATCTGTGTCTCATCCTCCGCTGTCTGCTGCATGGACTGATTGCCTTTGATGCGGACCCATACGTCTCTTTTCATTTAATATTCCTCTATATTGATCCTGCACGCACCGCTGATGTCCATGGGGAGCATATGGTTGGCGATCTCCCGGAAATTTTCCGCCGCATCGCTCACAAAAAAGCGGTGACTGACCCCTTCCTCCAGGCCGCGCACATTCATCAAGCCCTCCCTCTCCAGCAGTTCCTTTAAGCCCAGGGCCGTCTCGTACGCGGGATTCACCAGCGTCACTTTCTCGCCCATGATCTGTCCGATGACCGAGCGCAGCAGCGGATAATGGGTGCAGCCCAGGATCAGTGTGTCAATCTCCTGCTCTTTCAGTTCTTTCAGATAACGCTCCGCCATCTCCACCGTGACGGGATCCTTCAGCATGCCCTCCTCCACCAGAGGCACAAAGAGCGGACAGGCTTTTCCGATCACCTGGGCCGCGGGCCTGATCTCCCGGATAAATTCCGTGTACAGTCCGCTGGCGATGGTCCCCCTGGTGCCGATCACCCCGATGCGGTTGTTCTTTGTGGTAAGGCAAGCCACCCGCGCGCCGGGTTTTACCACGCCAATGATGGGGATGTCCAGCTCCCGCCGGATCTCCTCCAGCGCAAACGCGCTGGCCGTGTTGCACGCCACCACAATGGCCTTCACATTCTGTGTCCGAAGGAAATGCACGATCTGCCTGGAATACCGCAAAATGGTCTCCTTCGATTTTCCCCCGTACGGCACGCGCGCGGTGTCGCCAAAATAGACGATCCGCTCGTTCGGTATGTTGCGCATGACTTCTCTTGCCACTGTCAGCCCGCCCACACCGGAATCAAACATTCCGATGGGTCTCTCATCTCCTGCCATTGCCGCTCTCTCCCCTTCTTTTTATATCCATGTCTTTATATCCATATCTTGCCGTGCCTCTGCAAAAACCAGCGTCTGCGGTGAACTGCTCTCACAGCATGACCGCCTCTTTCCCCGCAAAGGCAAACTGTATATTCTTTTCTTCCCGGCACCGCGCCTTTCCGTTGGTGGCCTCCGTGACCGCGTCCGTCAGTTCCGATACCCGCGCTTCCTCCGCCAGCACCGTCAGCTCTGCCACCTGGCTGTATGTTTCTTCCACAATGGGAATCCCGCGCTGCCCCAGAAGGTACTGCAGCTTCCCAATGTCGTTGTAATCCACGGTGAATGTCAGCCTGCTGCCCTTCTTTTTTTCGATCACCGTGCTGGCCGCGAGGCCCGCCTGCACCGCTTTCGCGTAAGCCCGCACCAGCCCGCCTGTCCCCAGGAGCGTGCCCCCGAAATATCTGGTCACCACCACAGCCGCATCGTGGATCTTTTCTCCCAACAGCACTTCCAGCATGGGCCTGCCCGCCGTGCCCTGGGGTTCCCCGTCATCACTGCAGCGCTGCAGTTCCTGGTTCTCGCCCACCGTAAACGCCCAGCAGTTGTGGGTGGCGTTCCAGTATTTTTTTCGCAGCCCGGCGATAAATTCCTGGGCTTCCTCCTCGGAGCGGACCGGTTTTACCGTGGCGATAAAGCGGGATTTCTTTTCCACGATCTCTCCTGTGCCGCCTGTATAGATTATTTTCTGCTGCATGTTCTGTCTCCGTTTTTGTACTGCAAACTTTCCGGAAGCGATCCATCTTAGGTATTTTACGTTATCGGGCCCCAAAAGTCAACCTGCGCCCTCCCCCTTTCTTTTCCCCGCGATTTTTGCTATACTGTGAATAGGATCGCAAAAAACCGGAAACTACTAGTATGATAACTTGTTCCAGTGTAGGCTGGCACACAGCCGCCGGAAAGGACATTTATGAAATACGGCAGACACGACATTGAAAAAAAGCAGCAGAATATGACCGCCGAAAAGATCGAGCAAAAAGCGGGGATGACTCTGGTGCGCATCCTGGTGATCGCGCTGTTCGCCCTGCTCATCGCCGTGGTGTGCGGCGGCTACGGCATTGTGCGGGGGCTGATTAAGAGCGCCCCGGACATCAGTTCCTTAAGCACCGCCCCCATCGAGGCGGCCACTTACATTTACAACGCCCGGGGCGAACAGATCCAGAAGCTCACGGCCCCCACTTCCAACCGCACGCCGGTGACGCTGGACCAGGTGCCCGCGGATCTGCAGAACGCGGTGATCGCCATCGAGGACGAGCGCTTCTACGAGCACAACGGC
>CANRKY010000203.1 GCA_947631355.1 uncultured Marvinbryantia sp. | reverse complement strand
CTGCGTCATTCCAAGAAGCAGCGTCAGGAGGGTATTTTGTGCAACGGACAGCCTGACGACTGTTCCATCGGACAGTTTTTTTGCGCTGTAGCGTGTGCGTTCCATCAGTGTCGCAGAATACCTGGCGCTCTCGCCGTAGCCGGTTTCCAGTGCCTCCCTGATTTCCTCGCGGGCAAGGTGATTTTCCATTTCAGCGGAATCCGCTTCACTGTCGTAAAGCACTTTGCCGTCTGCGCGGATCCAGGAGACGCGGTATCCTTTTGGGTTAAGTCCCTCAAAATATTCTGCGCCCACAGCCTCTACCCCCTGCGCCGCCAGCTCGGTCTGCGTCTTTAATTGATTTTGCTGAACATTTCCAAAATAATCATAAAGCACGCAGAGAAAGAGCGCCACGGATGCAAAGAAAACCGCGATCGCAGCAAGACAGATGGATCTGAAAATTCGTTTTGTCATTTCTCCGCCCCCAGCCGATAACCAACGCCCCGCACAGTTTCAATGCAGTCGCCGCAGCGCCCCAGCTTTGTCCGCAGCGTGCCAATATGCACGTCCACCGTGCGGGTTTCCCCTGTGTAGGAATCGCCCCATATGCCTGCGAGAAGCTGCTCCCGCGTAAACACCCGGCCGGGGTTTTCCATAAACTTTCGGAGCAATTCGTACTCCTTAAAGGTAATCTCAACCCGCGCCCCGTCCACTGTCACCATGTGCTGTGCCGTGTCCATCTGTATCCCGCTGTGTGACAGCACCTCGCTTTGCGAGGGCAGCGATGTGCGGCGCAGCACCGCTTTTACGCGAGCCACCATCTCCATCATGCCAAAGGGTTTTGCAAGATAGTCGTCCGCGCCGAGGTCGAGCCCGATCACCTTATCATATTCGGCTCCCTTGGCGGTAGCCATGATGACCGGCACCTGATTGCCGTCCGACCGCAGCCGTTTCAAAATACGGAGGCCGTCCTCGCCGGGAAGCATAATGTCGAGAAGCACCAGCTCCGGGGATTCCCCGCGAAGCGCCTCCCAAAAGGACGTTCCGTCCGAAAAGCCCTTTGCCTCAAAGCCCGCGGCGTTCAAGGTATAGATCATTAAATCACGGATCCCATTATCATCTTCTACACAAAAAATCAAAAAATTCACCTTCCTTTGGGAAAAAAATGCGGGGCAGTCAGGCAAGAGACTGCTGCGCGCTTTTTTCGCCGGTAACAGAAAACAGTACCCATTCGGCAATATTCGTGGCGTGATCTCCAATACGTTCAAAGTATTTCGCCACCATCAAAAGGTCCAGGGCATATTCTCCCTCGGTGGGATTTTGCGCGATCAGGGAGATTAGGCTGCTTTTTATGTCAATGAAATAATCGTCTACCATGTCGTCCGAAGCGATGACCGCTTCGGCTATGGCAGTATCCTGCTTCACGTAGGCGTCCACGCTGTCCGTCACCATCTGGATGGTCGCCTTTGCCATTTCCCGGATTTTGATATGTTCGGGCAGCGTTCTGTCATTTAAAAACGGCAGGATTTCCGCGATGTCCTCCGCCTGATCTCCGATCCGCTCCATATCCGTCACCATTTTCAGGGCGGCCGATATTTGCCGCAGATCCCCCGCTACCGGCTGCTGCTGGAGCAGCAGCCGCAGGCACATGGATTCTATCTGCCGTTCCTTTTCGTCTATCTCATGATCCAGCGGCGCGATCTTCGCCGCCAGCGCATCATCCTTTTGAATGAGGGCGGAAGCCGCCAGGGAGATCACTTCCTCGCACAGCGCCCCCATTTTGATAAGCTCCTGCCCCAATGTATGAAGCTGTTCGTCAAACCGCGTCCTCATTATCCAAACCTCCCTGTGATATAATCCTCGGTGCGCTTATCTTCGGGCTGGGAGAACATTTTTTCCGTATCCCCGTACTCCACCAGTTCGCCCAAAAGGAAAAATGCCGTCCGGTCTGAAATGCGTACTGCCTGCTGCATATTGTGTGTAACAATGACAATAGTGTATTCCTTTTTCAGTTCCATCGCCAGATCTTCAATTTTGGAGGTGGAGATCGGGTCCAGGGCCGAAGTGGACTCATCCATCAGAAGGATGTCCGGCTTCACGGCCAGAGCGCGGGCGATACAGAGCCGCTGCTGCTGCCCGCCGGACAGCCCCAGCGCGTTTTTCTTCAGCCGGTCTTTTACTTCATCCCAAATGGCCGCGCCCCGCAGAGACTGCTCCACAATATCGTCCAGCCTGGCTTTGGCGCGGATTCCATGGGTGCGCGGGCCGTAGGCCACGTTATCGTATATGGACATCGGAAACGGGTTTGGCTTCTGGAACACCATGCCGATATTCTTGCGAAGATCCGTCACATCCAGCCCCGGCGCATAGATCTCCTGACCGCGATAGGTCAGGGAGCCGGTCACCTTCACTCCCTCGATCAGGTCATTCATCCGATTGATCGTCCGCAGGAACGTGGATTTTCCACAGCCGGACGGCCCGATCAGCGCCGTGATATTGTGTTCCGGAATGGCAAGGCTGATGTTCTTCAAGGCATGTGTTTCCCCGTAATAAAAGTCAAGATTCTTTGCGGAAAGAATGGTTTCCTCCATAGATCAGTTCCTCCTCATTTTTTTGCCCAGAAAGCTCGCGGAAAAATTGATGATGACCGTAAGGATCAGCAGAATGGTCGCAATGGAAAAAGCGACCGCAAAATCCGCTTTTTCTTTGGCGTAATGGTAG
>CANRKY010000202.1 GCA_947631355.1 uncultured Marvinbryantia sp. | reverse complement strand
GCCCCGCCATGTGGTCTTCCAAAGTCCCGCGCAGAGCTGCTCCTCCGATATGGTATAGCCCAGCCCGCGCAGGGCGTCCGCTGCCTCCACCGCGGTCACCGCGTTTATGATCTGGTAGGTGCCCGCCAGATGGATGCGCAGATTTTTGCGCGTTTTATAAGAAAAACTCTGTTCCCGAAGGCCATAAGTGATGTCATACGCCTTCTGTGGTTCCGCCACAAAAAGCCGCGCGCCTTGCTCCCGGGCCGCCTCCTGTATCACCTGCATGGCCTCCATTTCCTGTGGCGCGCTCACCACGGTGGTTCCCCATTTGATGATGCCCGCCTTGTGCCGCGCGATCTCTGCAAGCGTGTTTCCCAGGAACTGCATATGATCCATGCTGATGGGCACCAGCACCTCCAGGATGCCCGTCTTTATCACATTTGTGGCGTCCGTGTCCCCGCCCATGCCCGTCTCCAGCACCACGATATCGCAGCGCTGTTTTTGAAAATGCAGGAACGCGATGGCCGTCTCCACCTCAAAAATGGTGGGATGCGGGCCGTTTGCCGCCGTCACGCGCGCAATGGCATCCCGCACAAGGGCCGTGTGCTCCGCCAGCTCCTCCCTGGAAATGTATTCTTCATTGACCTGGATCTTCTCCCGGTAAGAAAACAGGGTGGGCGAGATATAGCGCCCAACCCGGTACCCGGCCTCTTTCAAAATGGTGGAAAGGTACGCCAGCACGGAGCCTTTGCCGTTGGTCCCCGCGATATGGATGAATTTCAAGTCATCCTGCGGGTTTCCCAGCTGCGCCAGCAGCGCCTTCATGCTATCCAACCCCAGCAGGCTCCCGTACATTTCCACTTCCCTCAAATAAGCTCTCGCTTCTTCATAGTTCATCTGTACTGCCATATGTCCCCTTGCTTTTTTCCTATCATAGTACATTTATCCATATATTTCAAGCATTTGCGCACAGGGGAGGTTCAGAAAAATATTAAAAAATGAACACAGAAAAGTCCCACACGAAAGTGCAGGACTTTGTTTACCATCTGTGGCACCCTGTAGGGTATTCATCTAATCCATAAAGAAATCTAGTTCGCTTTTTGTGTGTTCACGCCTAATATACTGGCAATCGCGTCCTGCAAGAGCCGTGAATAATTCACCCCGGCTTTATCAGCTTCCACACTCATCCAGTAAGGAATTGTGCAATTTTTCTTTACGGCTCTGTTGTCTGCCCTTTTCCGATACTCAGAAAAATCGATATCCACCAACGTAACGATATCATTTTTTTCTGCTTTAATCTCTGCCTGATACGGCTTTGGTAATTCTTTTCCGTCATCCTGCATGTCGATTCCCATTAAACCGATAGCATCTCTCGCCATTTCCATGGCATCGGCTATAGAATCGCCCTGTGTTCCGATATCAAAATCCGGTATTTCAACATAATAGCCACTGTCTGTCCGTTTTAAGATAATCGGATATGCTCCTTTCGCCATTTCCCATCCTCCTTGCATTTCCCAGTAACCCATTTAGATTTGTATACAAACCATTTTTCTAAAGTGGATATATATCAGTCACATTATATTATACGTATAAAATGCGCATTTAGCAACGCTTTTTGCGTATTCTATGCGTACACTTCATAAAAATAAGCAGATGCGGCGCCGGTCGTCTCCGTCCGCATCTGCTCTTTCTATGCTTCCCTGGGAATCTATTTTTCTGAAGCATGTTTTTTATTTTTACTGTCTCTGCACTTTTGGCTGTTTTTATCTGCGCCTTCGGCCATTCCTACGCCGTGCGCCCCACGGTGCCCGACAGCACCATGTTCGTGAGGGGGCTGAAATAAATGGTGCACACCAACACACAGTACACCGGTGTGAGCACCGCCCACTGGATCAGTCTGCTGGGCAAAATGGCGGCCAGGTGATACCCATTCATCAGCACCAGTCCCAGAGTCGTCAAAAAGACGGTTCCCACAATGGATGTGATGACAAGCGCCACACACATCATCCCCATCTTTCTTGTCTTGCTGCCCTTCATCAGCGGGCGCATCAATACGGGGATCACACCCCACACCATCACAGACAAGGTGATCAGCGGATTCACCGCGTACCCTCTGATAAAACATCCGATCACATCCGCCACCAGCCCGCATAAAGCCCCCGCGAAGGGTCCGAACCACATGCCCGCCAGCACCACTGGCAGATTCCCGATGGTCACTCTGGCGAATCCCAGATCAATGGATATGATGCGCACCAGCACGATCTGTATGGCCACGAGCAGTGCCAGATAAACAAGTACACGGGTATTCATTGTCGTATGATTGTTTTTTTCCATAATAAAAACACCTCCACAATGTGATTTTCAGCGGACGATCCTTCATCCGCCCTGAAAACAGCGCCGCCCGCCGACAAACAGACGCCGCGTTTCGAGTAGATAAATAATATTCCCTCCACATTATGAGATGTCCTCATATATGTAGCAACGGGTGCGGAAAATATATCGTAAGTTCCTGATCAGTGTCCGAAGGTACGTGATCTTTGATCCCCGGACTGGGTATATACGGAACTTTTCGTTTCAGGGCGACTCCCCAGCCGCTGAACACTTGACGCATAAATTCCTACTTCGCTATTATTTATTTAATACAGATTATAGCATAGCGCTGATAAATTGCAATACTTATTTTCCCTTTATTTTCTCGGCATCGGTGCTGGTTTCATACAC
>CANRKY010000201.1 GCA_947631355.1 uncultured Marvinbryantia sp. | reverse complement strand
GCGAGGAAAATACCGATGATGCTTGCATCGATCGGTACTTGACGAGCATCTCCATCGAGACGAAGTCGAGATGGTACGCTGAATTTGTGAATATTCCCGCCCGCAAGGCGGAGCAAAGGAGAGAGAACTATGCAGGAGAAAAAGTATGATGTGACGGCATTGGGTGAAATGCTGATCGACTTTATCGAATACGGGACCAGCGATCAGGGCCATCCGGTCTACGAGGCAAATCCGGGCGGCGCGCCCTGCAATGTGCTGGCCATGCTGGCAAAACTGGGAAAGAAAACAGCCTTTATTGGAAAAGTGGGAAAAGACCAGTTCGGCTATCAACTGGAACAGGTGGCCCGGGAGGCCGGGATCGACACCTCCTCCATGCGGATGGATGAAAAGGTGCACACCACGCTGGCGTTCGTGCACACCTTCCCGGACGGGGACCGCGATTTTTCCTTTTACCGCAATCCGGGCGCGGACATGATGCTCACAAAGGACGAGGTGGACGAGGACATGATCCGCGCGTCCAGAGTGTTCCACTACGGCACACTCTCCTCCACGCACCCGGGCGTGCGTGAGGCCACGCGCCATGCCATCGCCGTGGCGGAGGAGGCTGGGCTGCTGCTCAGCTTTGACCCGAACCTGCGCCCGCCGCTGTGGGATAACCTGGAGGAGGCGCGGGAACAGATCGCATATGGCATGCAGCACTGCGACATCCTGAAGATCTCCGATAACGAGATCGAATTTATGACAGGCACAGACGACTACGACAAAGCGGTGGAGATCCTGCGGGAGCAGTACGACATCCCGCTGATCCTGGTGACCATGGGAAAGGCCGGGAGCCGCGCGTATTACAAAAATATGGCGGTGGAGTGCCCGCCGTTCCTGCAGGAAAAGACCATCGAGACCACCGGGGCCGGAGACACCTTCTGCGCCAGCGCCATCAATTATGTGCTGGATCACGGGCTGGAAAATCTCACGCCGGAAAATCTGAAAGAACTGCTCACCTTTGCGAACGCGGCGGCGTCATTGATCACCACCAGAAAGGGCGCTTTGAGCGTGATGCCAAAAAGGGAGGAAGTGGAGGTATTTATCTATGAATATCATGTATAAAAGCACCAGGGGTGGAGGCGCGGCGGTGACCGCGTCCCAGGCGATCTTAAAAGGGCTGGCGGACGACGGCGGGCTGTTCGTGCCGCAGCAGATTCCGCAGCTGACCGTTGAGATGGAAAAATTGCGGGATATGAGCTATCCGGAGACGGCCTATGAAGTGATGCGGCTGTTCCTCACAGATTTCACAGAGGAAGAACTGAAATCCTGTATCGCGAAGGCGTACGATGAAAAATTTGACACGTCCGAGATCGCGCCGTGCAGAGAAGTGGACGGGGCGTCCTACCTGGAACTGTTCCACGGTGCGACCATCGCGTTCAAAGACATGGCGCTGTCCATCCTGCCGCATCTTCTGACGGTCTCCGCAAAGAAAAACCATGTGGAGCACGAGATCGTGATTCTCACGGCCACATCGGGGGACACGGGAAAAGCCGCGCTGGCCGGTTTCGCGGATGTGCCCGGCACACGCATCATCGTGTTTTATCCGAAGGACGGGGTGAGCCCCATCCAGGAGAGGCAGATGGTCACGCAGAAGGGCGCGAACACCTTTGTGGTGGGGATCCGCGGGAATTTTGACGATGCGCAGAACGGCGTGAAAAAAATGTTCGGCGATAAGGAGCTGGCCGCACAGATGGACGCGGCGGGGTATCAGTTTTCCTCCGCAAACTCCATCAACATCGGCCGCCTGGTGCCGCAAGTGGTCTACTATGTGTATGCCTACGCCAAACTGCTGCAAAAAGGCGAGCTGAAAGCTGGGCAGGAGATGAACGTGGTGGTTCCCACCGGGAATTTTGGAAATATCCTGGCGGCATATTATGCAAAAAATATGGGGCTTCCCATCGGGAAACTGATCTGTGCGTCAAACGACAACAAAGTCCTGTACGACTTTTTTGCCACCGGCACATACGACAGGAACCGCCCCTTTATCCTCACATCCTCCCCGTCCATGGACATCCTGATCTCCAGCAACCTGGAGCGGCTGATCTACCGGATCGCGGGGGAGGACGCCGAAAAATGCCGCGCGCTGATGGAGGCGCTGACTGGCACAGGCAAATATGAGATCACACAGGAGATGAGAGCGCAGCTGGCGGACTTTGCCGGCGGCTTTGCCACGGAAAAAGAGGTGGCGGACGAGATCCGGCGCGTGTACGAAAAAGCGGGATATGTGCTGGATACGCACACGGCGGTGGCGTCCTGCGTGTACCGGAAATACCGGGAGGACACAAAGGATGAGAGAAAGACGATCATCGCGTCCACAGCCAGCCCGTTTAAATTTACCAGGAGCGTGATGAACGCCATTGATCCGAAATACGATGCCATGACAGATTTTGCACTGGTGGACGAACTGTCCCGCATAGCGGGGGTGAAGGTTCCCAGAGCCATCGAGGAGATCCGCACGGCGCCGGTGCTTCACGACACCGTGGTGGAAAAAGAAAATATGCAGGATATTGTGAAGAAGATCCTGGGCCTGTAGCGGGCGCGGAATGTGAGAAGGGGGAAGAAAAATGGATCCGATGATATCGCTGATCGATCTGCTGATCGTGGGAAGCGGCGCATATATTATCTACGTGTTTTACGAACTGAAATTTGCGCACGAGATCAAGCCGGGACTGCTGCTGCCGAAGGGCGTGGACC
>CANRKY010000200.1 GCA_947631355.1 uncultured Marvinbryantia sp. | reverse complement strand
GTTTATTATATACCCCCATGGGGTATATTTCAAGCCCCTTTTTTATAATTTTAACTTTCAAATGCCGCCGATGCCGGTATAGGCGCCGGTGGTCTCCTCCTCGAACTGCTTTCTCTCCTGCTTCGGGAAGTATTCCGAGTAGGGATCCTGCAGCCCCGCCACAAGTCCCACATAGATGTATTCTTCCACCTGGTCGCTGTCGATCTCTCCCCGGTACACCGAGTTGATGATGTTCTGCAGCTCGCTGATCTTGGCCAGCACGGCGTCCCCGCTGATCTGCAGCTCATCGCTCTGTTCGGCAGGCTGTTCTTTGTTTTCCCCCGCCGTCTCGTCCGATCCGCTCTCCATGCCTGTCCTCATCTGCTCGATCCGCCGGTTCATGTTGATCCGGTAAACAGCGGTCCACCCCGCCATGCAGACCAGCGTCAGCAGCACGCCGCAGATAAGTCCTTTGATAAATCTGCTTTCTTCTCGTTTCTCCATAGAATCCTCTCAAAAAGGGATTTGAATGTGCGCACACCCAAATCCCCGGTTTTTCCTTATGTTCTGCCTTTTTCTTCCCGCACAGCATGCGCTCAGTATTCCTGCGTCTCCATGTATTTCATGTATTTGACTACCATCAGCGCGATCTTGAACGTGATGGCGTCCTCGAACACCCGCAGATCCAGGCCGGTGCTCTTTTCCAGTTTGTCCAGGCGGTACACCAGCGTGTTCCGGTGGATGTACAGCTGTCTGGAAGTCTCCGACACATTCAGACTGTTCTCAAAGAATTTGTTGATGGTCGTGAGGGTTTCCTCGTCAAAATCGTCCGGCGATTTCACATCGAAGATCTCCCGGATAAACATTTTGCACAGCGGCATGGGAAGCTGATAGATCAGGCGCCCGATCCCCAGAGAACTGTACGCGATGATATTGCGCTCTCCAAAGAAGATCTTTCCCACATCCAGGGCCATGCGCGCCTCCTTGTAGGAGCGGGAGACTTCCTGGATCTCCCCCACAATGGTCCCGTACGCCACATGGGCGTGCTCTCTCTTTGCCTCGTCCAGACTCATTAAGATCTGCTCCGCCACTTTTTCCAGCTGCGCATTGTCGTCCGACGGCGCCAGCTCCTTTATCACGATCACGCTCTTTTCATCCACCGCGGTGATAAAGTCCTTTGTCTTGCTGTTCAGGCACATGCGCACGCTCTCCAGCGATGCGTTTTCTTTTTCGTTCTCCGTCTCCAGAATGAACACCACTCTGCGCGCCTCCACATCTATGTGCAGTTTTTTGGCGCGGTTATAGATGTCGATCAGGAGCAGATTGTCCAGCAGGAGGTTCTTCACAAAGTTGTCTTTGTCGAAGCGCTCCTTGTAGGCCACCAGAAGGTTCTGCATCTGGAAGGCCGCCATTTTTCCCACCATGTAGGTGTCATCGTTTCCGCCGTTGGCGATCAGGATATACTCCAGCTGGGTATCGTCGTACACTTTAAAGAACTGGTACCCCTGCAGCTCCTGACTGTCCGCCGGAGAGTTTACAAACAGCAGGGCCGAGTCCACATACTGCCCCACTTCATCAAATGTGGACGCCATTACGTTTCCCTCCGTGTCGATCACCCCAAGATCCACACGGCTGATCTGTTTGATCCCCTCCACAGTGTTTTGTAAAATCTGATTTGAAATCATAATCTCACCCCAATATTTTCTTTAGTCCGTTACTATCGTTTCTATCATACACTAATTTTACCAAAAAAGAAAGATATATTTTGTTTATTTTTGTAAATTTTTATTTTTGTTTTCATGCGGCCGGATTTATGCTATACTTTTCTCAGTCTGAACACGGAGGTACCGCTATGATTTATGAAGATATTTACCGTCTGGTGCGCTATGGCGTGCAGTGCGGACTGATCACGGAAGACGACAGGATTTATGTGACGAACGAGCTTCTGGAGCTTTTGGGGCTCTCGGAATATGAGGAGCCGGCCGTTCCCCCGGAGGAGCTCCCGCTGGAAGACATCCTGGGACATCTGCTGGACTATGCTTTTGCGCAGGGGATCCTGGCGGAGAACAGCGTGACCTGCCGCGACCTGCTGGATACCCGGATCATGGGGCTTCTCACGCCCCGCCCTCACGAGGTGATCCGCACTTTCCGCAGTCTTTACGAGCGCTCGCCAAAAGAGGCCACCGATTATTTTTATCGTTTCAGCCAGGACACGGATTATATCCGCCGCTACCGCATCCGCCGGGACAAGAAGTGGACAGCGCAGACCGTCTACGGCACTTTGGATATCACGATCAACCTCTCAAAGCCGGAGAAGGATCCAAAGGCCATCGCCGCCGCGAAGCGCATGCCCCAGAGCGGATATCCGAAGTGCCTGCTCTGTATGGAGAACGTGGGCTATGCGGGCCGCCTGAACCATCCGGCCCGGCAGAATCACCGGGTGATCCCCGTCACCATCAACGGCAGCGACTGGGGGTTCCAGTATTCTCCCTATGTGTATTACAACGAGCACTGTATTGTGTTTAACTCCCGCCATGTCCCCATGAAGATCGAGCGGGCCACGTTCGCAAAGCTGCTGGATTTTGTGCGCCAGTTTCCCCATTATTTTGTGGGTTCCAACGCCGACCTGCCCATTGTGGGCGGATCGATCTTAAGCCATGATCATTTTCAGGGCGGCAATTATGAATTTGCCATGGCGAAGGCCCCCATGGAGCGCGAGATCGCCATTCCCGGGTACGCGGATGTGTCTGCGGGCATTGTGCACTGGCCTATGTCTGTGATCCGTCTGCGCTGCGGGG
>CANRKY010000199.1 GCA_947631355.1 uncultured Marvinbryantia sp. | reverse complement strand
GCACGGTCACAAACGGGCTGCTTAGCGGAGATTATGTGGTGAGCGTTGAGGATACGGACATGTTCCATGTCGCGGTGTCGGATTATTTTGAGGACAAGGAGACGGGGGATTTCTCCGGCAGTTATCTGATCAATATGATAATCCCGGACGACCCGGATGCCGCGGAAGAACTTCAGACATTGGAGAACTTTGCCCTGAGAGTGGACGCTGCAGCGAGCGGGAGCGATGACAGCTCAGAGCTGAATGTGACCCTCCTGATCGCGGGAGAAGAACTGGGCACCATCCGTCTGGCGGGCGCCGCATCGGGAGAGATGGAACTGACAGCTTTGCCGGAAGAATCTTTGGATCCCGACAATGAAGAAGATATGCAGATCTATATGCAGAGCGTAAATACGGAAAATCTTTTGGATAACTTCCGAAAGGCCGGCGTTCCGGATGAAGTGATCCAGGAAGTGACGGAAATGCTGTTCGGCCAGGAAGACAGCACAGAGGCCGACACGGAAAATGGCGCGGACGCTGCGCAGGCAGACGGTGGGATCGAAGCAGAAGAGGAGACGGAGGCCATGAGCGCCGTAGGATGAAGCAGCAATACTATTTGAGAACAGCGAGCGACGCAGTGCGAACTATGCTGCGAGTACGGCTGTGTTTTTTGAGAATCATGAGCGACGCATGCGCCGCGGGGTGAACTATGCTGCGAGTACGGCTGTGTTTTTTGAGAATCATGAGCGACGCATGCGCCGCGGGGTGAGCTTTGATGCGGGTATGGTTGTGTTTTGAAATGAGAAGCGGTATACAGGTGTAGAAATTGGGATATGCTGAGAATAGCGTTATAATGAATGAGAAGATCAGGAGGGTGAATCTATGTTTCGCAGTTTGCCGGAATATGACGTAATTAAGACAGAGGAGATCGCGGACATCAAATCTGTAGGCACCCTGCTCCGCCACAAAAAGAGCGGGGCCAGGGTGATGATACTGGAAAATCAGGATGAGAACAAGGTGTTTGACATCTGCTTCCGCACGCCGCCCACAGACAGCACCGGGGTGGCGCACATCCTGGAGCACAGCGTGCTGTGCGGCAGCAAAAAGTTTCCTTCCAAGGATCCCTTTGTGGAGCTGGCCAAAGGTTCGCTGAATACGTTTCTGAACGCCATGACTTACCCGGATAAGACCATGTATCCGGTGGCGAGCTGCAATCTGGCCGATTTCTGCAACCTGATGCACGTGTATATGGACGCGGTGCTGTTCCCCAATATTTACGAGAAAGAAGAAATCTTCCGCCAGGAGGGCTGGAGCTACATTCTGGAAAAGCCGGAGGATGAACTGGTGTACAACGGCGTGGTTTACAACGAGATGAAGGGCGTATTTTCCTCGCCGGACGATGTGCTTGAGCGGGAGATCCTGAACTCTCTGTTCCCGGACACGCCCTACGGCGTGGAATCCGGCGGCGACCCGAAGGTGATCCCGCAGCTGAAATATTCGGAATTTCTGTCTTTCCACAGCCGCTACTATCATCCGTCCAACAGCTTTATTTATCTGTACGGCGATATGGACATGGAGGAGCGCCTGGCATGGCTGGACAGGGAATACCTGTGCAGGTACGATGCCATGGAGATCGATTCCGAGATCCCGCTGCAGGAACCCTTTGCGCAGCTGCGTGAGTTCACCCGCGCTTACCCCATCGCGGACGCGGATGAGGAGAAAGACAACGCGTATCTGGCCTGGAGCGTGGTGGCGGGCACATCGAAGGACGTTACCCTGAGCATGGCCATGGCGGTGCTGGAGTATGTGCTTTTGTCGGCGCCCGGCGCACCCTTAAAACAGGCGATCCTGGACGCGGGCATCGCAAAAGATGTGGAGGGCAGCTACGACAGCGGCATCCGGCAGCCCACATTTTCCGTGGTCGCAAAATATACCAACCCGGAGGACAAGGACCGCTTTGTGGCCGTTATCCGCGAGACGCTGGAAAAACTGGAAAAAGAGGGGCTGGAGGAGAAAGCGCTCCTGGCAGCCATCAACAATATGGAATTTCGCACCCGCGAGGCCGATTTCGGCAGTTTCCCCAAGGGGCTGATGTACGGCATCAACTCGTTCGACAGCTGGCTGTACGATGAGAACGCGCCCTTTGACTATCTGCGGGAACTGGAGGTTTATCAGTTCTTAAAGGAACAGGTGGGCACCCATTATTTTGAGGATCTTATGCGCAAGTATCTGCTGGAGAACACCCACGCCTCGGTGATCACAATGGTTCCGGAAAAGGGCCTCGCCCAGAAAGAGGAGGCCAGGGTAAAGAAAGAGCTGGCGGATTATAAGGCGTCTCTCACAGAGGCGGAGATTCAGGATATCATACAGCGCACCGGCCGTCTGCGGGCGTTCCAGGAAACGCCGTCCACCAAAGAGGATCTGGAGGCCATCCCGCTGCTGCGGCTTTCGGACATCAAAAAAGAGTCCGCCCCGCTGTGCAACGAGGAGATGGATGTGAACGGCACCACGCTGCTGTACCATCCGATCGATACCAACGGCATCGCCTATCTGGATCTGCTGTTCGATATCGGCGGGATCCCGCAGGGGTACACGGAGTATCTGGGGATCCTGAAAGATGTGCTGGGAATGGTGGATACTGCGCATTTCGGCTATCGGGAGCTGAGCAACGAGATCAACATTCATTCCGGCGGCATTTTCCCGGCCATGGATACGTTCTCCGACACAAAAAATCCCGGGAATTTCCGCAAAATGTTCGGCATGAAAGCGAAAATGCTCTACGAGCAGATCGACTTTGTGTTTGATATGATCGAGG
>CANRKY010000198.1 GCA_947631355.1 uncultured Marvinbryantia sp. | reverse complement strand
GCCTGAATGATCTGCGCAACCTGCAGACGGTGGTTACGGCTGCCAATAAGGAAAAAGGCCACGCACAGGTGGCGCTTTCCTACACCCTGGGGGATGCGTACACCCTGGACTACTGGACAGAGATGGCAAAGAAAATTGAGGATATGGGCGCGAACTCCATCTGTATCAAGGATATGGCGGGCCTTCTGCTGCCGTACACCGCTACAGAGCTGGTGAGCGCGCTGAAAGACGCCGTGAAGATTCCCATCCAGCTGCACACGCATTATACTTCCGGCGTTGCTTCCATGACTTACCTGAAAGCGGTGGAAGCGGGCGTGGACGTGATCGATACCGCTATGTCGCCCTTCGCCCTGGGTACTTCCCAGCCGGCAACCGAGGTTATGGTGGAGACCTTCAAGGGCACGCCGTACGACACCGGGTTCGATCAGAACCTGCTGGCGGAGATCGCAGACTACTTCCGTCCCATCCGCGATGAGGCGCTGGAGAGCGGCCTGCTGAACCCGAAGAACATGGGCGTGAACATCAAGACGCTGCTGTATCAGGTGCCGGGCGGTATGCTTTCCAACCTGACATCTCAGCTGAAAGATCAGCACGCGGAAGACAAATACTACGATGTGCTGGAGGAAGTGCCGAAGGTGCGCAAAGACCTCGGCGAGCCGCCGCTGGTTACGCCTTCTTCACAGATCGTTGGCACGCAGGCAGTGTTCAACGTGCTGATGGGCGAGCGCTACAAGATGGTGACCAAAGAGACGAAGGATATCCTGAGCGGCAAATACGGCGCGACCGTGAAACCGTTCAATCCGGAAGTACAGAAGAAGTGCATCGGCGATGCGGAGATCATCACCTGCCGTCCGGCGGATCTGATCCCGGACGAGCTGGATACCTTGCGCAAAGAGATGGCGCAGTGGTCACAGCAGGACGAGGATGTGCTGTCCTACGCACTGTTCCCCCAGGTGGCTACCGACTTCTTCAAATACAGAGAAGCACAGCAGACCGGCGTGGACGCCACAGTGGCGGATACAAAGAACGGGGCTTACCCGGTATAATGCCGGCTGTGGAGCAGTCTGTTGGCTGGCTATAAAAAGAAATTTCTCAGGACCGCTGCGGAAAACGCAGCGGTCTTTTTATCGTTCTCGTGAAAGCAATACATAAAATCTTGACATGAATATTTGTGTGTAGTATTCTGAAAAAAAGGGGGTGCGATCATGCAGATGAATTTTCAGGAGACCGTGCAGTACCTGCAAAATGCCGCGACGCAGATACGCGAGGAGATCATCGGCATCCTGGAATGGATGGTGGAAAAACTGGAGGCGTGGAATATCATACAGCCGGGCCTGAGATCCGGCAGACAGTTTTCCTTTCAGACACAGGAGCAGATTCGACAGACGGCCGGCCTGATGGCCAGGTATTTTGTACATTCACCGGGCGAGAGTCTTTTGCAGGAAGATTTGGAGAGCCGGTATCTGGCCATAACGGATTTTGCGAACGACCTGCTGGAATGCCTGGGCCTGGGCGGAGAAGACGGCGCCCGCGCTTCTATGGAACAGCGATATGGAACGATGTATCTGGTGATCAGTGACGCGGAACTGGAGGCGGAAAACAGAGAGGCTTTTCTTCGCATGGAGAAGCTGGCAGGCACAGAAAAAGAAGATCTGGATAAGCTGGTGTGGCTGCTTGTCTGCGAGATCTATCACTTGAAACAGTGCAGAGACATTTGGATGGGCGAGGAAACCGGCTGGAATTACAAACAGGAGACAGACGGGGAACTGGTTCTCCATCCGGATGAGGGCGGCATGCGAGAATATCTCGCGCAGCCGATCGCGCAGGACGCCCACGCGTTTGTAAACGCAGTGTGGGAGCAGATGACGGATATGTCCCAGGCGGCAGATACGCTGTAGCATAGATGTGCCGCAGATGATGGATACGCTGCAGACGATGGATGCGCTGCAGCATCGATATGCCGCGGACGGCATGCTGCAGTTTATGAATATGCCCCGGGCGGCAGAGTAGATGAAGGTGAGACGGAAAATATGAACAGGTATAGTATACCCAATGCAATTATTTTTTTGAAAGAACGGTACGGCGCGGAGAATATGCCTACCAGTGAGGAGACCCTGCGCCGCGCGGTGCGCACCAAAGATCTGCGCGTGCAGGAAGACGGGGAGCCCGGCTGTAAGGGCTACACCATCCTGGAGGAAGATCTGATCGCGTACGGGGATCGGCGCATGGAGCGCGTCCGGGCGAGGATGCCAAGAACGCAGGGGGAGGACAATTCCCGGAAACAGGGGGAATCGCCCAGGCCCTTCGCAGAAGTTTACCGGAAATACATGGATCAGGAAATCTCTGCGGGAGAGTACTTTCTGCAGCTTCACCTGGAAAAGGGAAAATGGGAAGAACAGCTCCTGCAAAAGAAACAGAAACTGGTGGAGCTGGATCTGGAGCGCAGCCGCGTGGAAAGCGAGCTCTCCCTGTGCCAGAGCGCTGTGGAGGCTTACAGCGATGGCATTTATCTAGCAAAAAAACAGACGGCGGGTGGGGACAATGAGAAAAATCCTGTTACTGGGCGGCCAGATATGGAATGACGAAAAATGTAAAGAACTCTGTGACAGCATCCTGTTTCAAGATGAGAGCGAGGAGAAGGCAGAGGACGGCGACAGCGGCTGGCTCTATCACGTGCCGCAGGAAATCGTGGAGAGCCTGGCAAAAGAGAAGGATGGCCAGGGAAAAAGTGAACAGAATCAGGCGGAAAGGGATGCGGTGATCCGCGAACTTGAAGATGTTTATCTCAGAACGTCACTCGGAC
>CANRKY010000197.1 GCA_947631355.1 uncultured Marvinbryantia sp. | reverse complement strand
CGATCACGCCGTCGCCGTTGTCGATGATGGACACATCAAAGGTACCGCCGCCCAGGTCATATACCATGATCTTCTGCTCTTTTTCGTTGTCCAGGCCGTACGCCAGCGCCGCCGCCGTCGGCTCGTTGATGATACGCTTTACGTCCAGGCCTGCGATCTTGCCCGCGTCTTTTGTCGCCTGGCGCTGCGCGTCATTGAAGTATGCCGGAACGGTGATGACCGCCTCCGTCACCTTTTCTCCCAGGTAATTTTCCGCGTCTGCTTTCAGTTTCTGCAGCACCATAGCGGAAATTTCCTGCGGCGTGAAATTCTTTCCGTCAATGTTTACGCGGTAGTCGCTGCCCATATGTCTCTTGATGGACGAAATCGTCTTATCCGCATTGGTCACAGCCTGGCGCTTTGCCGGCTCGCCCACCAGCCTCTCGCCTGATTTGGAGAACGCCACAACAGACGGTGTGGTGCGGGCTCCTTCTGTGTTTGTGATAACGGTGGGTTTTCCGCCCTCCATAACTGCCACGCAGCTATTTGTCGTACCTAAGTCAATACCGATGATTTTGCTCATAATTTTTTCCTCCTTTTATTGTCATGTGATTAATTTGCAACTTTTACCATACTGTGGCGCACTACCTGTTCCCGGTATTTGTACCCTTTCTGGAATTCCTCCACAATGGTGTTGTCCGGGCTTTCCGGATCCTCCACGTGCATCACCGCGTTGTGCAGATCCGGGTTAAATTCACACCCCACAGCTTCTATGGGCTTCACGCCCAGCTTTTCCAGCGCCTCCGTCATCTGGCGGTAGACTCTGTCCATGCCTTCCACAAACGGATCGGATTTTTGCTCCTCCCCGATGGCTCCAAGGCCTCTCTCAAAGTTATCCACGATGGGAAGGATCTGTTCGATCACGCTTTTGGCGCCCATCTCGAACATGCCGGCTTTTTCTTTTTCCGAGCGCTTCCGGAAATTGTCGAACTCTGCCATCTGGCGCTTCACCCGATCCTGCAGCTCCTCGATCAGCGCGTCTTTTTTATCCTTTTTCTTGTCTTCCCGCGCCTCTTTGGATCCGCTGTCCTCCTCAGCCTCCAATGGCTGATCCGCGTCCTGCGCTTCGTTTTCTGCAGGTTCCCCGGCGGTTTCCTCCGCGTCTTTATCCGCGGTTTCTTCTGCGGCCTTTTCCGTGGTTTCTTCCGCGGCTTTTTCCGCGGCTTTTTCCGCGTCATCTATCGCAGAACTCTGTTCTTTTTCCCTGTCTTTTTCTTTGTTTTCCTCTGCCAACTCTGTCTGCGCTCCTTTCTGCCATCTGTGCCATCTGTATTTTATTCCTTATGAAAGATAAGGTCTAACTGCGTTTTCAATGATTTGAGGGAATCCACCACTTTCTCGTAATCCATGCGCTTCGGCCCGATGATCCCGATCGTTCCCTGCACGCCCTCGCCCAATTCATAGGTGGCCGTGACCACGCTGCAGTCCTGCATGGTGCGGATGGGCGCCTCGTTTCCGATGTACACCTGAATGCCTGTGCTGTTTTCCTCATCCATCGAATTGTGGATCAGATTTGCCAGCTCCCGCTTTTCTTCAAACGTGCTGATCAGGCCGCTCGCCCTCTCGCTGTCGCTCAGCTCCGGATATTTGAAGATATTGGTGGCCCCGCTGGTGTAGATCTCCACATCCTCGTCCATCTGAATGGCTTCCGCCACCGCGTCCAGAACCTTGCTCACCACCTCGCTGTGGATCCCCGCCTGCTCTTTCAGTCTGGTGATCAGCCCCAGATCGATCTGCTCGATGGCCAGCCCCGTGAGGCTGGTGTTCAGCAGGATGTTCAGCTTCAGGATCAGCTCACTGTTCAGCTCGTGCCGGAAACGGAGCATCTTGTTCTTTACGATGTTTCCCTCCGCAACGATCACGGCCAGCAGCTGTTCTTCGTCTATGATGGAAAGCTGAATGAATTTCAGCTTTGTGGTGTGAAATCTGGGGGACGATATCATGGTGGCGTAATTTGTGCTGTTCGCCAGCACCTTCACCACCTGTTTGAGCAGCGCTTCCATCTTGTCCTGTTTCTGGATCAGCAGCTCCTGCTGTTCCCGGACCTCCTGCTCCTTTTCCTGCATCAGATAGTCCACATACAGGCGGTATCCCTTATCCGACGGGATCCTGCCCGCGGATGTGTGCGGCTGTATGATCAGCCCCATCTCCTCCAGATCCGCCATCTCATTCCGTATCGTGGCGGAGCTTAGATTCAGGTCTGCATACTTTGATATGGTCCTGGAACCCACCGGCTCCCCGGTCTCCAGATACGTTTTAATGATAGCGTAAAAGATTTTCCATTTTCTATCATCTAACTGCATCCCGTCTCCTCTCTCCGGTAATCCGCAACCACATTCCTTTTTTGGTTTGTTAGCACTCTTTGTGAACGAGTGCTAACATCTACGGTCTTACGATAGCATTATCGCCAGGAATTGTCAATACATTTTTTTTATTTTTTCAATTTCTTTTTCAAGCTGCCTTTCGCGGCCCATTTTCCGCCGCCTTTGCATCTTTGTTCAGCCTTTTTTGCCCCTCACCCGTATTCTGTCGAACCGCGCCGACTGGTTATATTTGACTTTTTTTGTAAATATGATAAACTACCTATAGAAAATACTGTCGGTTTTAAACTATAAGACACGAAAGGATTCTATCATATGAAGATAAAAAACTACCTCACCATTTTTTTTGCCACACTCGCTATCCTGGCTCTGGTCGCACTGGCCGGATTTATGACGCTTTATGTCGGGGACGAGTCCAGCGTGCTGAATCAGCAGCTCCGCAAGGTGCTCTCTCCGGTCATGCACATTACAGAACCGGCGGTTCCCGCCACGGAGATCACGCAGCAGCCTA
>CANRKY010000196.1 GCA_947631355.1 uncultured Marvinbryantia sp. | reverse complement strand
CTTCCCATCCCAACCGATGCGGGCAATCCCGGCCGCTTCCATGTATTCCCGCAAGGCTGTATTGAAAAGCGATGTGGTGACAGGGGTGTCAAAGAATGGCGGCAGAGTCCTCAGGAACACGTAAGGGGTATCTACGTGGGGCCTGGAATGCAGGATATAATCCGCAATGGCATTTCCGACATCAGTGGTGAGCGGCAGCTGCATGGAAACCCTTGTCTTTTTCTGGACAACCCGTATGGTCCTTTCCATCCAGGAGATGTCAGCAAGCTTAAGCCCGGCTATGTCAGAGGCCCGCATGCCCGTCCTTATAGCAAGAAGAAATATGGCGTAATCCCGCCGTCCTTTGTCGGTCGTGCGTTCTATCTGCGCGAAAATGGCTTCCAGTTCATCATCGGTGAGGCACGGCAGAACCTTCCGCCTGCATCTGCCGGATTTTTCAAGGAAGCGGTTCACATCCAAATCCACAATCCCCTCTGAACGCAGGAAGCAGACAAATTTTTTCATTGTCCGCAAAAGCTTGGGCATGCTTCCCTTGTGATTTGCTGCCTCGCGGCGAACAAAAGCCAATACGTTATCGGTAGTTATGTTCCCGGCATCATGCGTGTCGGCCTGCTGCAGAAAGTAAAGGAACTGCCTGACAATGACAATCCCTGTCCTGACTGTTCCAGGGCTGAGACGCTGCGACAATTCCTGTCGGAATTTTTCTTCCAGTTCCGCATAAGCCGTGCATAGAGGAAATTTCGAACAAGTGACATTTTTCCATGCGAAATCCCCGTTTTCGAAATATCTGGCAACGGTATATGCAATTTTTGTGGTTTCCTTTACGGCATACTTCTTGCGGTGCAGACATTTCACACTGCAATAGGACGCTGCTTCCTGATAGCTGAAAGCAGCGATCTGTTTTTCCAAACAATACAAATATATTTCCTCATAATGAGCCTTGTATCGTTTGCAAAGCCGTTTGTTTAGATGAAGATTCTCGGTGCATTGAATGAGATGGTCAAAGTGTGTTCTTAAAATATTTGTTTCCATGTAAGGGCCCTCCTATTTACCCAATAACATGGAAACATAATCATGTCCTATATACAAGAATTATTCCGATTTTTTTTGCGTGAATATAGACACGCCGCAAGAAAATATGCTACAATCGGAATAAATCGGAAATCGGAATAATCAACAAAATTCCGATTTCGGAATTTTGATGAGATCCAAAATAACGATACCCCTGGATATCCCATCACGAAACGGGGAATCTACTATGGTTCCCGGATGATATCCGCACAGAAGGGAACGGTATTCACAGGGCAGCACTATGAGAAGATCCAGAAAGTAGTCTCCGTATAGATCTGTGTTGGAACAGCCGAAGACAGGGAAGATTCCATCAATGATTATCAGTTCCAGGAGAACTGTCGGCACGGGGATTATAAAGAAGATCCTGAGAACTATGATCTGGAGAAGATCGTGGTGATCCGATTGGGAGCAAAGGGAGAGAAAAGCGACAATCCGATGGTACGGCTGTTAAGCAAGATCTTCTCTGAGACCTTAAGCAAAGAAGAAAAAAAGAGATGTTGCCAAATGAATTCAACATAGCGGTAACGGAGACGCTAAGCCAGGAGGTGGACAGGATGTGTAATCTGAGTGCTGGGATTTATGACAGAGGCATACAGAAAGGTCAGACGGAAGGCATACAGATAGGCCAGATCGAAACCAAAAAGGAAATGGCCTTTAAACTGCACGATGAGGAAGGTTTCTCTTTTGAGAAGATAGCATCACTTGCAAGTGAAAGCCTTGCTACAGTTCAGCGGTGGTTCGCTGAGCGTCCTTCCGTTGCAAAGTAAGTCCTGATTTTCTCCCAGACGATAAGCAAGAAGAAAAGATAGAGATGCTGCCAAATGAATTTAACATAGCGGTAACGGAGACGATACTTGACAAACCTCCCTCCTTCCGCTATGATAAACGATAGTGAAAGGCAGTGAAAAAGAGGAGTACACCCACCGCCCCGTCAGAGAGAGTGTCCCATCGGCTGAAAGGACATTTCGGAAAGCGTGGATGGAAGGTAGCTTTGGAGCCGGGATCCTGAAAAAGAGAGGAACGCTGGAGAAATGCGGCTGCTCTGTATAGGGATCCACGTGTCGTCCGCGTTAAGGATAAGAGAAGGCACGCATTGCGTGCAAAGAAAAGGTGGTACCGCGTTTTTACGCCCTTTGTGCAAATTTTTGCACAGAGGGCTTTTTTACGTATGCGGCAGCCATGCGTGCAACCCCCGCCGCCTTGGCAAAGCGCAGCCCCACTGATCATGAAAAATCATACCCAGGAAGGAGAAAAAAATATGAGCAAAGAACTGGCAAAGACGTATGACCCAAAGGGCCTGGAAGACAGGCTGTATCAGAAATGGCTGGACAGGGGCTATTTCCACGCGAAGGTGAACCCGGATAAGAAACCGTTCACCATTGTGATGCCGCCGCCCAATGTGACTGGGCAGCTCCACATGGGGCACGCCCTGGACAATACCATGCAGGACATCCTGATCCGCTACAAGCGGATGCAGGGGTACGAGGCGCTGTGGCAGCCGGGCACGGATCACGCGGCCATCGCCACAGAGGTGAAGGTTACGGAAAAACTGCGGGAGCAGGGCATCGATAAAAACGAGATCGGCCGGGAGGAGTTTTTAAAACATGCCTGGGCCTGGAAAGAGGAGTATGGCTCCCGCATCATCAATCAGTTAAAGAAGCTGGGTTCCTCCGCGGACTGGGAGCGCGAGCGCTTTACGATGGACGAAGGCTGCTCCGAGGCGGTGGAAGAAGTATTTTTGAAATTATATGAAAAAGGCTATATCTACAAGGGTTCCCGCATCATCAACTGGTGTCCGGTC
>CANRKY010000195.1 GCA_947631355.1 uncultured Marvinbryantia sp. | reverse complement strand
CTATACAAAAAAGAGCATCCATCCCGGATGCTCTCAAGCAGGGCTACCAGGATTCGAACCTGGAAATGACGGAGTCAGAGTCCGTTGCCTTACCGTTTGGCGATAGCCCTATGTCACAACAAAGTGTATTATAAAGCAAGTCGCCAGAAAATGCAAGCCCTTTTTTTCAAGCGACTTCAAAATTTTCCTCCGCAGTGTTTTCGCTCTGCAGCTTTTCTGCAGCAGAAGCGCGGCTGCGGACAATGTATACTCTTTCGCAGCAGAAGCAGCTGCGCCGTTGGCCGCGCAGCCGCCCCTACTGTATCTGCACGATCTGCTCGTACAACATCAGTTCTTTCTCATTCATATTCCGGTTCCCGTGGTAATGCCCGAAAAACCATTTCTGAAAGGCACATTTTCCGCGCAGTTCTTCCAGATAATCTGTCAGCGCATCCGCCTTGTAAAGTCCCATACCGGCGACGGCC
The DNA here is from genome assembly GCA_947631355.1 of uncultured Marvinbryantia sp. Taxonomy (GTDB): domain Bacteria; phylum Bacillota; class Clostridia; order Lachnospirales; family Lachnospiraceae; genus Marvinbryantia. The sequence goes on along the minus strand of CANRKY010000195.1, from coordinate 2,460 downwards.
TGCGTGCCGGACGCACAGCAGTGGGTGAATATGTAATCCACTTTCCAGCCGCAGCTCTCCAAGTTCTTTCTGCCCTCCTCCATTTCTTCCTCAGACGGCATTTCCTCTTTCCACCAGGTTTCATGGTTGACGCGGTACGAGATGTGCTGCCGTGTCAGCCGCAGTTTTTTCTGGCGGAAAGCCGGGTCGGACCGTTCCAGCACGCCGCCGTCTATGTCGTGGCTGGCCGCCCCGCCAAAGGTAAAACAGGACAGCCCGTTCAGATCATACACCTGCCCGCGCATCAAGTGGATCACCGAGGGACGGATAAACTGTGCCTTTCCTCCGTGCCACGTTTTCACCTCCACCGTGCCCAGCAGATCATAATTCTCGTGATTCCCATCCACCCACAGCGTGGTAAACGGCCGTCCCTCCAGCCAGTCCATCCAGTACCGCTGCTCTTTTGAATCCGACCAGAAGCCGAAATCGCCGCACACCACCACAAAATCCTCTTTTCCCATCTCGCGCTGTTCCGGAAAACACTCCCTGTTAAACCGCCGGTAATCTCCGTGGCAGTCTCCGGTCACAAACATCATACCTGAACGCCTCCTTCTTCCTGAAACTTATTATACACCATATCACACTCCCCTGCTGCAGAAATTTTTGCTTTCCGCAGCCGCTCTTTGCACAAACGGACAATTTTCCGGCACAAGCAGCCCCGTTTCCGGCCAGTCACAGCTTGACAAACGCTCTGCGCCCGCTGTACAATAGGAAACCAAGTACATCCTTACATAAGGGACATACATTTGCCTGCCGGCCAACGAGAAAGGAGACTTTGTTATGAGTACCATGAATATCAGCCTGCTCACCGACCTCTACGAACTCACCATGATGCAGGGCTATTTTAAGAGCCACGCCGAGGAGGTGGTGGTGTTTGATATGTTTTACCGCCGTAACCCCAGCGATGGGGGATATGCCATTGCGGCGGGCCTGGATCAGATGATCGAATACATCAAAAATCTGCGTTTCTCCCCGGAGGACATCTCCTACCTGGAAAGCCTGGGGATCTTTGACGCGGACTTTCTGGATTACCTGCGCGGCTTCCGCTTCCACGGCGATATTTACGCCATCCCGGAGGGCACCGTGGTGTTCCCCCGCGAACCGCTGGTGAAAGTGATCGCCCCTATCATGGAAGCGCAGCTTGTGGAAACCGCTATTTTAACCATTATCAACCATCAAAGCCTGATCGCCACCAAAGCCTCCCGCGTGGTCTACGCGGCACAGGGGGACGGCATCATGGAATTTGGCCTGCGCCGCGCGCAGGGGCCGGACGCCGGCGTTTACGGTGCCCGCGCGGCCATGATCGGCGGCTGCATCGGCACTTCAAACGTGCTGGCGGGCCAGCTCTTTGACGTGCCCGTAAAGGGAACGCACGCCCACAGCTGGATCATGAGTTTTCCGGATGAATACACCGCGTTTCGAACCTACGCGGATCTGTACCCCAGCGCCTGCTGCCTGCTGGTAGACACCTACGATACCCTGAAATCCGGCGTGCCCAACGCCATCCGGGTGTTCACGGAAATGCGCGAAGCGGGGATCCCTCTGAAAAATTACGGCATCCGCCTGGACAGCGGCGATCTGGCCTACCTCTCCAAGAAGGCACGGAAAATGCTGGACGCTGCCGGTTTCCAGGACGCATACATCTCCGCCTCCAGCGATCTGGACGAATATCTCATCGACAGCCTGAAAATGCAGGGCTGCAAGATCACATCCTGGGGTGTGGGCACTAATATGATAACATCCAAAGACTGCCCTTCCTTCGGGGGAGTATATAAATTGGCCGCCATTCAGGGCGAGGACGGGCATTTCATCCCGAAGATCAAACTCTCGGAAAACACCGCGAAGGTGACAAATCCGGGAAACAAAACCGTTTACCGCATCTACGAGAAGGATGTGCACAAAGTGAAGGCCGACCTGATCTGCCTGGCGGACGAGACCTTTGACGAGGCACAGGATCTGGTGATCTTTGACCCCATCGAGACCTGGAAGCACACGAAGCTGAAGGCCGGAACCTACACCATGCGGGAACTGTTGGTGCCGGTGTTCCGCCAGGGAGAATGTGTGTACACTTCCCCCAGCGTAATGGAAATACGCGCTTTCTGCCAGCAGGAACTGGACAGCCTGTGGGATGAGACCCGGCGTCTGGTGAATCCGCACGAAATGTACGTGGACCTCTCGGATAAGCTGTTTGACATGAAAAAGAAGCTGCTGTCTGAATTAAGTGCAGAAAACTAGCTGCGCCATGAAATGCGCAAAGAAGCACTGATCACGTAGGAAAGTACAGACTATGCAGAAAGACGCAGATCATGCAAAAATGCATTGAGTACAAAAAACATCGAGCACAAAAAAGCATTGAGCACAAAAAGCATTGAGCACAAAAAGCATTGAGCACAAAAAGCATTGAGCACAAAAAGCATTGAG
>CANRKY010000194.1 GCA_947631355.1 uncultured Marvinbryantia sp. | reverse complement strand
TTTTGTGCTTTTCGTTCAACCTGTATAAAATTTTCAAAGTTCACAAATTTCTGCTTGACTTTTTATTTGCAGACTTTTTTATACATGTTTCTATCTTTTGTTTTCTTTTTTTCTGTTACTCTAACACGCTGCTTCTATACGTGTGTCTCATTCTCTGTGTCTGAAAACCACACAGCACGCAGAAAGTCTTTATGCTCTGCCGCACCATGTGCCGCGCTGTCTGCAGCCCATGTTTGGTAGTTATCACAGCATATTCAGGAAGTTCTGTATAATCTGCAGCCCCTGGGGCGTCAGCACGGATTCCGGGTGGAACTGCAGGCCGTAGATGGGGTAGGTTTTGTGCATCACCGCCATGATCTCGCCGTCCGGCGTGCGCGCCGTCACCACCAGCTCCTCCGGCAGGGATTCTTCCAGCGCCGCAAGGGAGTGGTACCGCGCCACTTGGATGGACTTTGGCAGGCCCTGGAAGATCGGGCAGTCCATGGAGAGCTCCGCCATGGACGTCTTGCCGTGCATCAGTTCTTTGGCGTAGGACACCACACCGTGGAACGCCTCGCAGATCGCCTGATGCCCCAGGCACACGCCCAGCATGGGCACTTTTCCTTTCAGGCTGCGGATCACTTCGATGCAGATGCCCGCGTCCGCCGGACGCCCCGGCCCCGGCGAGATGATGATGGCCTCCGGGTGCATGGCCTCGATCTCCTCCACCGTGCAGGCATCGTTCCGGATCACTCGGATGTCCGGCCGGATGCTCCCGATGTACTGCACCAGGTTGTAGGAAAAGCTATCGTAATTATCGATCAGTAAAATCATTCCAATCCCTCCTGTGCCGTCTGGATCGCCTGCACCACGGCCCTCGCCTTGTTGCAGCACTCCTGGTATTCTTTTTCGGGCACGCTGTCCGCCACTATGCCCGCGCCGGACTGCACGCACACTTTTCCGTTTTTCTTGTAGACCAGCCGGATGCCGATGCAGGTATCCAGATTTCCTGTGAAGTCCAGATAGCCCACCGCGCCGCCGTAGATGCCGCGCTTTCTGCCCTCCAGCTCCTGGATGATCTCGCAGGCCCGGATCTTCGGCGCGCCGGATAAGGTGCCCGCCGGAAGGATGGCGTCCACCGCGTCCACGCTGTCTTTGTCGTCCCTTATCTGCCCGGACACCGTGGAACCGATGTGCATCACGCAGGAGAAACGCTCGATGCTGCAATATTTCTCCACCTTCACGCTGCCCAGGGTGCTGATCTTTCCGATGTCGTTTCTTCCCAGATCTACCAGCATATTATGCTCCGCCAGCTCTTTTTCATCCGCCAGCAGTTCTTTTTCCAGCTCCTGATCTTCCTGCTCTGTCCTGCCCCTGGGCCTAGTGCCCGCCAGCGGGAAGGTGTACAGCTTTCCGTTTTCCAGCTTTACCAGCGTCTCCGGGGATGCCCCGGCGATCTCCACATCATCGCTGGAAAAATAAAACATATAGGGCGAGGGATTGCTGGTGCGCAGCACCCGGTAGGTGTCGAACAGACTGCCCTCCGCTCTGGCCGTCTGCGGGTTGGAGAGCACCACCTGAAAAATGTCGCCCTCATGGATATAATGCTTCGCCCGCTCCACCATCTGCGAGTACCGCTCCTTTGAAAAGTCGGGCTTTAGTTCTTCTTTCAGCTTCAGGGGACGGAACACCGCTTTGGCCCCGCTGTTTAAAAGGGCCGCCATCTCGTCCAGCTCCTGCCGGGCCTTCGCGTAAGAATCGTCTATGCAGGATGTGTCCACGCCTGTGATCAGGATCAGCTTCTGACGGTAGTGGTCGAACACCAGCGCCCGCGTGAACAGCATCAGATCCACATCCCGGAAGTCCTCGCCCCCAGTCAGGATCTTTTTCAGCCCCGGCTCCGCGTATTTCAGATAATCGTAGGAAAAATATCCCACCATGCCGCCCGTGAACGGAGGCATCCCCTCCACTTTCGGGCTCCTGTACTTTGCCAGGATCTCGCGGATCAGCTTTCCGGGGTGGGTCACCTGCTGCTCCTCGTGCACGGCAAATTCTTCCGCGATGTGCTCCCCCTCCTCCTCTCTGCGGATCCGCAGTTTTCCGTCCGCGCAGGTGAGTTCCAGCACGGGCTCGTATCCCAGGATGGAATACCGCCCCCACTTCTGGTTGTTCTCCGCGCTCTCCAAAAGATAGCAGTGGCGGCTGGCCGCCCGCAGGGTGCGCATCACCTCCACCGGCGTGAACCGGTCCGCGTACAGTTCCCGGCAGACCGGGACTCTCCGGTAATCTCCCGATGCCGCTATCTTTTTTACTTCCTCCAATGATGGATACATACTTTCTCCTTTCCGCGCCAGGGCACGTAAAAACCCGTCCCCGACAGAATTGTTTTGTCTGTCAAGGACGGGTGTGATTTTTCATTCCCGCGGTGCCACCTTGATTCACGGCTTGCCCATGCGCTCTGCAAGATACGAACATATCTCCGGCAACTAACGTATGCCCCACGTCGCAGAATACTGGGCTTTCGCTTTTCCCTGCGCCCTCCGCGGTCCATTTAACAGCCTGCATTTCCGCCCGGCTCTCACCTGCCCGGACTCTCTGTGCGCGCACAACTGCCTTTATCTCCGCTTCAACAGTTTAACGTTATAACTTCCTGTAGTATATGCTTTTACGCCGAATTTGTCAAGTAAATTTTTATCTATCGCTTCCGCGACCTTTTTCCATAAATTATGTGTTTTTCTACGAAAGTACTATCGCATACCGCAATCTCACTCTAAGAAAAAGGAACTGCCGCAGGATTATCCCTCGTTTACACAGAGGAGCTAATTTTGCAGCAGTTCCTATATTTAGCATATTGTATGGGATGTGGGATCCGTTCTCCGAAGTTCCCTTTGTCTGTTATGCCGCTCCCATACTCCCGGACAGCCATTCCTCTACAAGCTGAATGCTCACGTTCACAGTCTCCGCGATCTCAGGT
>CANRKY010000193.1 GCA_947631355.1 uncultured Marvinbryantia sp. | reverse complement strand
CGGGCAATGTCACGGGCTGTCGCCGCCTACGCACACACTGCGCCGGGCAATGTCACGGGCTGTCGCCGCCTACGCACGCACTGCGCCGGGCCTGCCCTCGAATCCGTTCCGGATTCTCGGTCACGGGCTGTCGCCCTATAAAGCTGCCGTCCGGCAAAACTGCCTGCGAGCAGGCGTTTTGCCACCCGCCACCTTTACCCGGCTTGTGGCTTTCGTGTACATTATATCTTAATCGTTTGCGTATTTCAATAAATTTATTTGGTATTTTGGATTTTTTTTGTGCATATATGATTATTTTTTGTTGGTTTGTGTGGCTTTTTGTTACTTTTTTCACAAAGCATTTTTTGCTGTTTTCGTAACTTCTCACGTTTTACATAACTGTTACAATTATTAAATTTTCACTTTACTCTTTTAACGCATTGCATTTCCCGACAAGATATGCTATAGTACTTTTTGGTGTATTTTTATAAAAATTTAAGATTTTATTTATATTTGTTTTAGACAATGGAGTCGTTCTTATTTAAAATCCCGGTGGCTTCATTCCGGGATTATTATTTTTTAGGAGACTGTTTTGTATGGCGTTAAATCTTTCCAGAGAGGATATGCTGGAAGTGCTCCTGCAGGCGTACAGCAGCTATTTTGATGTTGAGCGGGCTGCTGCGGACGAGGCTCCTCTGGCGGCCTCCTGTCATTTTCACGTGCGCTCCGCGAAGTATGTGCTGGTCAAGCGGGCGGAGTTATGGAGCGCAAATTCCAATGAGCATGTTTATCTGTTTTCTGTCCCGGAGCTGACGGAGGATGTGTACCGCGCCTGTGAGAAGCTGGCGTATGACCGGGGCATGGCGCTGATCGAGCCGGATAAAGATCACATGTATACTTATATCACCGCAGTGTTTTTGTGCGACTCCTGCACGGAGGGCGCAAAAAAGCTCCTGCAGAAATGCAGGCTCTACAAAAGTTTTCATTTTTCGCTGCACGGGTGGATGGAATTTCACACGGTGCTCGCCGTTCCCGGATGTGAGGATTTCCCTACGAACCGCCGGGGCCGCGCAAATGCGAAATTAATGAAAAATATATTCATGAAAAAAGAAAAGAAAAGGAGAGTGTGATTCATGAATGCAGCATTATTGTTAATTGTGGGTATCGTTATCCTGATCATCGGCTACGTTACCTACGGCAAGTGGCTGGCAGACCAGTGGGGCGTTGGCGAGGGCAATCTGGAAACTCCCGCTCATGAACTGGAAGATGGCAACGACTATGTTCCGGCAAAAGCACCTGTGCTGATGGGCCACCACTTCTCCTCTATCGCAGGAGCAGGTCCGATCAACGGACCGATCCAGGCAGCAGTATTCGGATGGGTTCCGGTTATGCTGTGGGTACTGATCGGAGGTATCTTCTTCGGTGCGGTACATGATTTTGGTGCACTGTTTGCATCGGTGAGAAACAAAGGACAGTCTATCGGTGAGGTTATCGCAACCAGCATTGGCTCCAGGGCAAAGAAACTGTTCATCATCTTCTCTTATCTGACCCTGATCCTGGTTGTCGCGGCATTTGCCTCCATCGTAGCAAATACCTTCACCGCAACGTTTGACGAGGCAGGCGCGGTGGATCTTGCCGCCAGCGCAGCGAACGCGCGCACCGCTATGATCTCCATTCTGTTCATCCTGATCGCGATCGTGTTCGGCGTTATGGTATACAGAAGAAACGCTTCCCTGGCTGTGTCTACCGTGATCGGTGTTGCCGCCATCGTTGCATGTATGGCGATCGGCTACAACTGGCATCCGCTTTATCTGAAAGGAAGCACCTGGATGATCATCGTGGGTATCTATATCGCCATTGCTTCCGTCACCCCGGTGTGGATCCTTCTGCAGCCGCGTGACTATCTGAGTTCTTTCCTGCTTTACGGCATGATGATCATCGCCGTGGTTGGCATCGTGGGCGCGCATCCGTCACTGGAGATCCCGGCCTTCACAGGTTTTGTGGACAGCGCGCAGTACGGTTCCGGCAGCTCTCTGGGAAGCCTGTTCCCGGCGCTGTTCGTGACCATCGCCTGCGGCGCTATCTCCGGTTTCCACTCACTGGTTGGTTCCGGTACGACAGCGAAGCAGCTTGACAAAGAAACAGACGCAAAGCCCATCGCTTACGGCGGTATGTTGATCGAGTGCGCACTGGCACTGATCTCTCTGTGCGCGGTTGGTTATATCTGGGCGGAATACGTGCCGGGCGGAGTGACCACTCCCACCGCTGTATTCGCAACCGGTATCGCCCGCATGTGCGCTACCATCCCGTTCCTCTCCGGCGCGGAAAACGTGATCTACTCCATGCTGATCCTGGCAGTATCCGCTTTCTGTCTTACTTCTCTGGACACAGCCACCCGTCTGGCGCGCTACATGTTCCAGGAGTTCTGGCTGGAGCCGGGACAGACCTATAAAGATGCGACCGGCGTGAAAGCTGTACTCACCAACCCGTATGTGGCGACCATCATCACGGTGGTTCTGGGCGTGGCTCTGGGTATGACCGGTTACGCAAAGATCTGGCCGCTGTTCGGCGCGGCGAACCAGCTGCTCGCAGCTCTTGGCCTTCTGGCTGTGGCTGCATGGCTGGGCAAAGTGGGCAAGAACAATAAGATGTTCCTGCTGCCCATGGCATTTATGCTGGTAGTTACCATTGTATCCCTGGTTCAGACCATCATCAGCAACGTCACCAACGCTGTCGATATGTGGAACTGGATTCGCGCGGCCATCGCAACTCTGCTGGTAGTCCTGGCTCTGGTGCTGGCTGTGGAGGGCGTACAAACACTGACCAAAAAGAAAAATGCGTAATACATAAAAATCTGTAAAATGAAGGAGCGCTGCATTTTGGGGGGTTGAACGTAGGGATTTGCAAAAACAAGGTAAACGGTACAAAACAAGCCCCTATGTAAAAAAAATGAGCGGTCACACCTGACCTCTGAGTCTCGGTGATCGCTCT
>CANRKY010000192.1 GCA_947631355.1 uncultured Marvinbryantia sp. | reverse complement strand
TCCAACAAATCCCAGAAACTATTGATTTTTCAATAATTTCTGGGATTTTTAACGTCATAAAGTGTTAAAGATGGGATAGTATAGCACAGTGACTGAAAAATCTCAACTGATAAATTGTTTTTTTGTGAAAACACACTGCCCTGAAAAAAGGCGCGGAGAACGGCCTCCGCGCCTTCTTATTTTCTGTTGTCTGCACGCACTAGATGCCGGCCTTCTCCAGAAGTCCCGGGATCTTGCTCTCCCATCCAAGCGCCATGATATGTACGCCCTGACAGTACGGCTTACATTCTTTGATGATGCGGGCAACGATCTCCACGCCGGTGATGCCGGCCTTCGTCGCCTCTTTGTCTTTCTTCAGCTCCTCGATCATTTCCTCGGGAACATGGATACCGGCCACATTGTTGTTCATATATCTGCACATGCCGACGTTCTTCGGGATCACCACGCCCAGCTGCACCGGCTTTCCGAACTGTTTTGCCTTCTCCATGAATTTGATGAATTTCTCCGGCTCATAAACTGCCTGGGTCTGGAAATAGTCCGCCCCTGCAGCCACCTTGCGCTCCATCTTCGCAAGCTGTGCGTCCACGGAGTCGCTGCACGGAGAAACCACGGCGCCCTTCGCAAATTTCGGCGGCTCGCCCACAAGCTCGTTCCCGCCCAGGTCCACGCCGCTCTCCAGCTGTTTTACCGTGTGGATCAGAGATACGGAATCCAGGTCAAACACCGGCTTCGCCTGGGGATGATCCCCCATCTTCGTGTGGTCGCCGGTCAGAAGAAGCAGGTTTTCGATCCCAAAATAAGCGGCGCTCAAAATATCAGACTGCAGCGCGATGCGGTTCCGGTCGCGGCAGGTGATCTGGAAAATGGGAAGCAGCCCCTCATCCTTCAGCGCTTTGCAGGTTGCCAGAGAGCCAAACCGCATGACGGAAGACTGGTTATCCGTCACATTCACTGCCGTAACCCCCGACAGGTATTCCTTTGCCTCCTCAAGCAGCGGTTCGATATGACACCCTTTGGGCGGCCCTACTTCTGCAGAAACTACAAATTCACCACGGTCAAATAATTCAGTAATTTTCATTGTATTTTACTCCTACTCATGATTTAGAATTTTTAACGGTTACACTCAGTTACTCTGCGCCGGCTGGTTCACTTCGTCGTCAGTCGCGTAATTTCGGATCTGCACCGGGCATTTCAGCACATCCAGGCGTCCCAGCATGGCAAGGCGCCGGTAGATGCGCTCCCAGCCGCACTCCATATTGCTGTCCACCTCACATTTGCCGTTCTTCGCGCCGCCGCACTGGCCGTTCACCAGGCTCTTGGAGCAGGCCGTGATCGGGCAGATGCCCCCGGTGATGTTCAGATAGCACTCGCCGCACTGATCGCACTTGTATTCCTGCGGCGTCACGCCCTGGTGTCCGGGCAGCGGATAGGTGTCGCAGCCCGCGTACACGATCTTGTCCTCCAGATATTCGGAAACCGTCTGCACCCCCACGCCGCAGGAGCGCACCAGCACCACATCCGCCGCGTCAATCTGGCTTTTGTGCTTCTGAAGGCGCAGCTTCATATTTTCCGGATTGCAGATATAGTCTGTTGTGAGCACCCCCGTCACCTGGCCGTCCGCAGCCAGTTCTCTGTCAAACGCAGCCGCCTCCTGCTCCGGGAAATGCACTTCCTTGCATCCGTGACAGTTGATGATAAACACTTTCTTTCCGGCCAACAGCGGCAGGATTGTTTCTCTGGGTTTTAATTCGGTAATCAGCATATCACTTCATCCCCCTTACTGCGGCTTTCCCGGCCTTGATCTTCGAGACGAGCGGTATCTTTGAGGAGCAGATATATTCGCAGCACCGGCACTCGATGCAGTCCATCACATTCCGGTCCTTCATGCCCTGCCAGTTCTCCTCGTCCGCGTATTTCTGGAAATACAGCGGGGTGAGTTCCATCGGACAGACATCCACGCAGCGCCCGCACTTGATACAGGCAACCGCTTCCGTCTCGTCCGTGTCCACGGCGATGATCCCGTTGGAGCCTTTCATGATCGGCACATTCAGATCGGTGAGCGTAAATCCCATCATGGGGCCGCCCATCTTAACGGTCACATCGTCGCCCTCGATCCCGCCGCAGTGCTCGATCAGCTCTTTTACGCTGGTGCCGATCTTTACAATATAATTGCCGGGATGCTTGATGTGCTCGCCGGTCACCGTCACCACGCGCTCCACCAGGGGCATGCCCGTCTGGATGGCGTCTGAGATGGCCTTCACGGTGCTGATGTTGCTCACCACCACGCCCACATCCGCGGGAAGCCCGCCGCTGGGAACTTTTCTCCCAACCACGCGCTTGATCAGCATTTTCTCAGCGCCCTGCGGGTATTTTGTCCGCACGGCACAGACTTCTATATTTTCCAGCTCCGCCGTCTTTGCCTGCAAAAGCTCAATGGCATCCGGCTTGTTGTCCTCGATCACAATGATGCCCTTCTGGGCGCCCACAGCCTTGATGACTGCCTGCAGGCCAAAGATCACATCGCCCGCGAACTCCAGGAGCACGCGGTGATCCGCTGTCAGCAGCGGCTCACACTCACAGCCGTTCAGCAGGATGGTATCCACCGGCTTGGCGGGTTTTAATTTCACAGAGGTTGGGAAGCCTGCGCCGCCCATGCCAACGATCCCGCTCTCCCGCACGATATCCGCGATCTCGTCCGGCGTGAGGTCAGCAAGCGCCTTGTGGGGCTTCACCGACTCATGCAGCGTATCTTTTCCGTCCGACCGGATCACTACCGAAGTCACCTGGTCGCCTCTTGTGGGATGAAGCCGCGGTTCCACGGCGATCACCGTTCCGCTTACGCTGGAATGGATGGGGCTGCTGATAAAGGCCGCCGCCTCGCCGATCACCTGGCCTACTTTTACTTCGTCTCCCACCTGCACCACCGGGTTCGCCGGAGCCCCCGCATGCATGGACATGGGGATCGCCACAACTTCCGGTTCCGGGAACTTCTCCAGCGGAATGTGCTCGCTCAGCTCCTTGCGCTCGGAGGGATGCACGCCGCCGTAATAGCCGTCCAG
>CANRKY010000191.1 GCA_947631355.1 uncultured Marvinbryantia sp. | reverse complement strand
CGCCTTCCGCCTCTTTTTATCTATCACGTATTTACTTTCTTTAGGGTTAGTTCCTTGAACTTTTTACCCCCGTCCGATCTTTCATCGTCCGGGAGAAACTCTTTTTGGATCTTTCAAGGTTGTATCACTGTTCAGTTATCAAGGTGCTTTGCTGTCTGCTTTCCCGCGACAGCTTTTATATAATATCACTTTTTCCAGGGCCTGTCAACCGATTTTCAAAATTATTTTTGTCCTGAAAAAAGTTCAACGGAGAAGGAGGGATTTGAACCCTCGCGCCGCTATTAACGACCTGCACCCTTTCCAGGGGTGTCCCTTCAGCCATCTTGGGTACTTCTCCACGCCTGAATCTTTGACGCGGCTTCTGCGAGCCGCACACTATAGGATTTTTTTCACAACGCGCATCGTCTTATGCGTGTGTCCTGTGGTTTCCGGAACCATCTGTTCCGAAACGGAGAGGGTGGGATTCGAACCCACGCGCCCTTGCGGACAAACGGTTTTCAAGACCGCCTCGTTATGACCACTTCGATACCTCTCCAGGTCTTGCATTTCCTTCCGAGTTACCGAAATGCAAGAGTTATTCTATCATCATTCCCAATGTCTGTCAATAAAAAAATTCGCATATTTCAAGGAAAAATCTTTCCCGCTTTCTCATTGTTTTCCTTCGCCCAGCAGGTTTTCCGCCAGCCGCAGATCATCCGGCGTGGTGATCTTCAGATTATCGTAGGAACCCTCTGTCAGTTTCACTCTCACATCCGTCATCATCTCCACCGCCATCGCATCGTCTGTCACATGAAGTTCCGGTTGTTTCGCAAGAGCTTCCAGCATTTTCTCATATGCTTCACGTATCAGCCCATAAGCGAACACCTGGGGCGTCTGTACCTGCCAAAGGCGCGCCCGATCCGGCGTCTGCTCGCAAAAGCCGTCCGCATCTGCCAGCTTGATGGTGTCCTTCACCGGCATCCCCACCACACACGCCCGGTGCAGAGAAACATCCCTCTGTGCCCGCTTTAAGATATCCAGAGAGACAAACGGCCTCGCCCCGTCATGTATGTAAACAAAGTCACAGCCTTCGGCCGCCAGCAGTCCCTGGTACACGGAGTGGTAGCGCTCCTTTCCGCCTTCCACGATCTGTCTCACTTTGCGCAGGCCAAACCGCTCCACGATCTCTTTTTTACAATATGCCACATCCTGCTGTGCGGTCACCAGCACGATCTCGTGAATAAACGGGCACTGTTCAAACGTCTGCAGGGAATAATACAATACCGGCTTTCCTTTTATAAAGAGAAACTGTTTTGCAACCGCGCTGTGCATCCGCGTGCCGCGCCCCGCGGCGAGCACAATGGCCACATTCTTTTCCGCCATGGTCACCGCTCCCCCAGTTTCAGCCCCGGAACCGCGTTCAGATCCAGCCCGCTCCTGGCTCCGCTGCAAAATTCATAGTACGCCGCCGCTCCGATCATCGCCGCGTTGTCCGTACATAAGATGGGGGACGGGTAATAAAGTTTCACCTTTCTTCTCCCACAGGCGGTCTCCATGGCTTGCCGGAGCGCGGAATTTGACGCAACGCCCCCGGCCATGGCCAGTCTGTCAAAACCATATTCCTTTACGGCCATCATGGCGTGCTCCACCAGCACATCCACCACTGCCTTCTGGAAAGACGCCGCCACATCCGCCTGCACAACTTCCTCGCCCTTCATGCGACACCCGTTCAGATAATTTAAAACGGCCGATTTCAGACCGCTGAAGCTGAAATCATAAGGAGCGTCCGCCACATGCGCTTTCGGGAACACAATGGCGTCCGCGTTTCCATTTTTCGCCACCCTGTCGATCTTTGGCCCGCCGGGATAGCCCAGACCGATGGCCCGCGCCACTTTGTCAAAAGCCTCCCCCGCCGCGTCATCCCGGGTTTTGCCGAGGATCCTGTATTTCCCGTAATCCTCCACAAGCACCAGATGCGTATGCCCGCCGGACACCACCAGGCAGGGAAAAGGCGGTTCCAGATCCGAATGTTCGATATAATTTGCCGATATATGCCCTTCAATATGATGCACGCCCACCAGCGGGATATTCGCCGCATAAGCGATCGCCTTCGCCTCCGCCACGCCCACCAGAAGCGCCCCCACCAGGCCGGGGCCGTATGTGACGCCAATGGCATCGATCTGCTGCAGCGGGGTATCCGCCTCTGCAAAGGCTGTCTCGATCACCTGATTGATCTTTTCAATGTGTTTTCTGGACGCAATCTCCGGCACCACACCCCCGTATAGTTTGTGCAGCTCGATCTGGGAGGAGATCACATTGGATAAAACTTCCCGGCCGTTTCGCACCACCGCGGCCGCCGTCTCATCACAGGAGCTCTCGATCGCCAGTATCCGAATATCTTTTTTATTTTCCATGTCTCACGCTTCCTCAAATGCAAGATCCGTTGTTTTTCCGTCTCTACCCGCATAGGCGTTGGGGAAGATCCTGCGCACATTCTCCATATACATTTCCGGCTTATTCAGAGACGGGCTGTAATGGGTCAGCCACAATTCCTTTACCCCGGCCTCTCTGGCCAGCTCCGCCGCCTCCGTGAACATCATGTGCTTATGTTCCACGGCTTTCTCCATCTTTTCCGGCTCGCCGTACATTCCCTCGCAGATAAAAAGATCCGATCCCGCCGCATGTTCCGCGATTGCTTTCACCGGACGGGTATCGGTACAGTAGGTGAGCTTTATACCCTTGCGCGGCGCGCCCAGCACCATCTCCGGCGTGTACAGCCTCCCCTCCTCCTGGATCTGCTCTCCCTTTTGCAGGCGGTTCCAGAGTTTCATGGGAATCCCCTGCTCCTTCGCGCGCTCCACATCAAATTTTCCCGCGCGGTCGATCTCCAGCGAATAGCCGTAGCATATCACATTGTGGTTCACCCGGAAAGCCGTGATGCGGCAGCCGCCGATCTCAAAAACCTCGTGCGGATCCTGAACCTCCAAAAATCTCAGGGGAAACGACAGTTCCGGCGCGATCACGCGCAGGGCATTGACCACCCGTTCCAGGCCCTTCGGGCCGATCAGCGTGAGGGGTTCTGTGCGCTCCGCATTGTTCATGGTGAGCAGGAACCCCGGCAGG
>CANRKY010000190.1 GCA_947631355.1 uncultured Marvinbryantia sp. | reverse complement strand
CCACAGTGGTGATGTCCAGCATCTGCCCCCATTTCATGGACTCTTTCTGAATGTTGAAGATCTTTGGCTCCGGCACGAAGGGCGGCACCACATCGGGATTCTCTATGGTGGGGAGCTGCAGCACAAATCCCTCGTCATAGGGGTAAAGTTCAAAGGATTTCAGGTACCCCGTGCCGGGCACCATGTATCCGTAAAAGTAATCGTGGAAGCCGTCCAGGCTGTACACGTTCACTTTGGAAGCCATGCGGTAGTGGAACAGCTTTTCTTTGTCCTCCATGCCCAGCCTCCCGAACAGCTTGATGGCGTCATCTGTGCTGATGGAGTCTTTGCTGATCACAATGTCCCTTTTTACCAGGTCTTTCATGGCAGCCTTCACTTTTCGCAGGAACGAGGCTTTCACGCAGGATGTGTTCGCCATGGTTATGTACAGCCCCTCGCTCACCGCGAAGTGCACGCACAGCCTGCCGGTATCCTCCCCCATCTGCTGCAGCGCTTTCAGCATCAGCAGGAACATGCTCCTGCGGTATGTGGAGAACCCCGCCGGATCCGCCACGGTGAGGAAAGAGATCTCGTCTCCGTCCGCCATGCGCTTGTTCAGCTCCCGCAGCTTTCCGTTTACCAGGGCGAGCACAATGTCATGGGCATACTCCTTCTGGTACTCTTTTGCCACTGCCAGATAGGACGTCCCCAGCAGATATGTTTTTTTGTTCCCGTTCACTGATACGCAGATCTGATCTCCCATACTAAGCCCTCCATTCCAGATCACTTATGCCGGATCCCATATTCTAGATTCTTTATTCTAGATCCTGTACTCTAAATTCTTTATTCCAGATTCTTTGTTCTAGATCCCTTCTTCTAGACCACTGCAAACGGATTTCCAGTTTCCGCTTTTGCAACTTTCAGATCCTTTCCCGCCGCTTTCAGGAATTTCTCCATCTGCTCCATAAAGATGTGCTCCAGGCCGTAGTGCCCGGCGTCTATGATGGCAAGCCCCTCGTCCACGGCATTGATCCCTTCATGGTGCCCGATATCGCCGGTGATGAGCACCTGCGCCTTCGCGCGGATGGCAGGCTCGATCATGCTCTTGCCGGATCCGGGCGAGATGGCCACCCTCTGGATCACCTGTTCCAGATCGCCAAATATTTTCACATTGTCCAGTTTGAAAATGGTCTTCACCAGTTCCCCGCACTCGCGCAGCGCCACCGGGCGCACCAGGGATCCCACCCGGCCAAAGCCCATTTTTTCCTTTGTCTTCGGGTCGATGCCCGTGCAGTCCAGCACCTCCGGCTTTTGCAGCTTCATCATGTTTCCCGCCAGCTGCGCCATCTCCTGCACATCATAGTTGGTATGGCAGGAATAGCAGCAGATATCATTCTGCAGAAGCTCCAGGTATTTTCGGCCCGTCAGGGTTTCCGTGGTCACAGACTTTACGCCGCTCATGGTGAGCGGATGGTGCAAAAGCAGCATATCCGCCTTCATCTTCACCGCCTGCGCGATCACCTCGTCCGTGGCGTCCAGTGCCACAAGCACCTTTTTGATCTCTTTTTGGCGCCTGCCGGCCTGGAACCCGGAATTGTCCCACTCCGCAGCCTTTTCCGGCGGAAACGCCGCCTCTATTTTTTGAATCAATTCTTTTGCCGTCATTTCTTTCGTTCCTCCCCGTAACTTTTATTTTACGTGTAAAAGCCTCTCTGTGTCAAGCATTTGCCGCTATTTCCCTCTGTTCTTCACAGATCACATACCCAGCGACCGCTCTGCCGCGCCGATCTGTTCCAGCATCTCCGTCAGTTCCTGCCTGCGCCGCGCAATATGGTCACCTGTTTTTCCTTCCAGGCCAGCAAATATCTTTCGGTATGTCTGCTCCTCTTTTTGCAGGTATTCCCGCAGCACCGCGTTTTTCTCCCGGATCAAATGCCTCCCGTAGCGGTACTCCGCATCCGTCCACATTTCCTGCGCGCCGCGGCGGACCAGCATCATAGGATAGTATTTGCCCTCGTCTTTTACCATGTTCTCCCGCAGGATACAGTAGCCCTGCCGGTGAAGAAATCGGCGCACATCCTCCACCTCCGACTGGGGCTGGAGCACCAGTGTTTCCACACTCTCCAGATTTTTCTGTCCTTCTGTGAGGATGCGGATCGTCAGCGCGCCGCCCATCCCCGCGATCACCGCCGTATCCGCCTCTCCCGGCCGCAGCTTTGCCGCCCCGTCTGAGAGTCTGGTCTGGATCCTGTCCTCCAGGTGGTACTGGCGGATATGCTCCTGTGCCCTCTGCAAGGGCCCGGGGTTGATATCCATGGCCAACGCGCGATCCAGATTTTTATACAGCGCCAGATAGATCGGCACATACGCGTGATCCGTGCCAATATCCGCAAGCCGTCTCGCGCCGATCGCCAACTCCGCAACGGCGGAAAGTCTGGTAGATAACTGCATGTGTCCCTCCCGATCTTCTCTGTTGATATGCTGTACATTTCCATACTGCAAATATCGACTTACTCTTTGGAATACGCCGTTAAAATGTCACATGGAGCCCCGGAATGGCGCGGGCTTTTTTCTGCCGCGCGATCAGGTTCTGCAGGCCCGCCATATCCGTGGGATCCAGGTTTGCGCGCTGTTCGTCCAGACCGCTTAACACGATCTTCTGCAGAACTTCCTTAAACGCCTTTTCCTTTTCCGCGTCCGACTGCACGGCCAGGGTGGAGTGGAAAAGCGCGGCCACGCTGCTCTGTTCTTCCGCGTCCTCAAAATAGTCAATGATCTTTGCGGGCGACCGCTCTCCCGCCTCGTACTGTGCGAACAGAAGCTCCGCCACCGTGTGGCAGGGTTCCCCGCAGAAATCCGCGGGGGTGAGATACTCTTTCACTTTTTCATACAGCGCCGGATATTCGATCAGCCAGGTGAGCAGCAGCCGCTGGGATTTTGCCAGACCGGATTCTTTTTCCCCGCTCACCCGGCGCTCCGGGCGCACAGCTGCCGGGCGGCGCTCCTTCATCCCGCCCAGCGCGATGGTATTCACCAGTTTGCGCAGGCTTTCGGGGCTCACCTGATAGCGCCGGGCCACCGCCTCCAGATAATTTTCTCTTTCCAGCTCCTGCTCGAACCCCACCAGGCGCCGGGCCACCGCCTGATAAAACGCGGTCTTGCCCGTGGGATCGCTCATATCATAGGATTTTTGCAGGATATCCATCTC
>CANRKY010000189.1 GCA_947631355.1 uncultured Marvinbryantia sp. | reverse complement strand
CCGCAGGCCCTCCGGCCCGGAATGTACCGCAAAATGCTTTGCGCAGGCGGCGGCTTTCATGGTGTCGCCCTTCCCCTGCAGTCCTTTCACAAAGGCCACGCCCAGGCAGCTGGTCAGGTACGGGTCCTCCCCGTAGGTCTCATGGCCGCGCCCCCAGCGGGGGTCGCGGAAAATGTTCACGTTAGGCGACCAGAACGTCAGCCCTTTATAGATGTCACGGTCTTCTTTTTTGGAGTATTCATTGTATTTGGCGCGCCCCTCCATGGCGATCGCGTCCGCGATCTCGCCGATCAGCGCGTCATCGAACGTGGCTCCCAGCCCAATGGCCTGGGGAAACACCGTTGCCTGCCCCGATCTGGCCACGCCGTGCAGCGCTTCGTTCCACCAGTTGTACGCAGGGATGCCCAGTCTTTTTATGGCGGGTGCATCGTACCGCAGCTGGCTGGCCTTCTCCTCCAGCGTCATCTGTGCCACCAGCGCCTTTGCCTTTTCTCTCGCCTTTTCTCTCGCTTCTTTCCTGTTCATCGCATCCATCCTCTCTATTCTTTTTCACAGTCCGTTTTCTGTCTATTCCGCGGCCTCCGTTTTTCCAATATCCGGCAGCCGCATATCATGTCTCTGTATTTTATCCTTTGACCGCACCCGTTGTCAAGCCTTCTACGATCTGATTACTGAACAGGCAGTATACCAGGATCGTGGGGGCAATGGCAATGATGATCGCGGCAAACATCTGCACATAGTTTGTGGCGTAGGGGCCCACAAAATAGGTCAGGGTAACTGGCAGCGTCTTTCTGGCCGGATCGGAAATGAAAACCATGGCCAAAAGCAGCTCGTTCCAGTTGTTGATAAAGGTCATCAGACCAGATACAAAGAATCCCGTGCGGCACAGAGGCAGCGCAATCTTGAAAAAGCACCCGTAAATGCCGCACCCGTCGATGGCCGCCGACTCAAACAGTTCTCCCGGCATGGATCTGAAAAAGCCCGTCAAAAGGAAAATGGTCATGGGCAGGGAGAACGTTATGTACGGCAACATCAGGCCAAACCTGGAATTGGTCAGCCCCAGGTGCGCGAAGCGCACAAACAGCGGGATCAGGATACAGTGCACCGGCACCATCATGCCGATCAGGAAAAATGTTCCCGTGGCCTCGGAAAGTTTCCAGCGCATCCGGGCGATGGCAAACGCCGCCATTGCGCCGAAGATCAGGCTGACAAGCAGTGTGATGGTACACACCAGCACGGAGTTCAAAAGCGCCACGCCCAGGCGCCCCAGCGTCCACGCCTCCTGATAGTTGATCCAGTGGATCGTATCGGGAAGCCCGAAGGGAGCCGCCATCACGCCTTTGTTATCCTTCACAGACACCATAAGCATCCACAGAAGCGGAGCCAGGTAGACAACCGCCAGCAGCACAAGCACCGCGTAGATCACGATCATAACCGGACTGAGCGGTTTTTTTGATCTTGAAACATTCTTTTTCATATTTTCCGCCCTCCTATCCTTCATACGTTTCCACTTTGATCACTTTTTTCACCAGCAGCGTCACAACCAGGCACATCACCAGCAGCACCACGGAAATGGCGCTGGCGTAGCCGTATTTAAAATAGTTGAAGCCCTCCGCGTACAGCTCCGTGGCAAGCACCTCCGTGCGGTGGTTCGGCCCGCCCTGGGTCATGTTGTAAACCAGGTCGAAGAATTTCAGAGAGCCGATGCAGTTCAGAGAAATGGAGGTGATCATCATGGGTTTGATGAGCGGCAGGGTGATGTAGCGGAACGCTTTGGGCTTGGAAGCCCCGTCTATGTACGCCGCCTCATACACATCCCTGGAGATGCCGGTGATCTGCGCCATGTAGAGCATCATGTTCTGCCCCACGTACTGCCACAGCGCCACAAACGCGATCACCCACATGGGGAGCACGATGAAGCCTTTGGAGTCCATCAGCCACAGGGGTCCCTCGATGCCGAACTTCGCCAGCAGCTGGTTGATGCCGATCTTCGGGTTGAACATAAACGCCCACAGAAGACCGAGAGCCGCCGAGGAGAGAACGCACGGCAGATAGTAGATGTTCTTGAACACGTTGCGCCCTTTGGGGATGTTCGTCAGGAAAACCGCCAGCAGCACGCCGATGATCTGCTGCGTCACCGCCGAAAAGACCATAAAGAAGATAGAGTTCTTCAGGGCGATCTTAAATGTGGAATCTTTGAAGAACAGTTTTTTGTAGTTTGCCAGCCCCACAAATTTGGGCGGCGTCAGGGCCGCATAATCGCACAGGGAGTAATAAAGCATCTGGATCATGGGGACGATCAGGATGACCACAAACATGACCAGCGCCGGCGCGATGAAGATAAAGATGGCTTTTTTATCCCTCAAAATCTTATCCATAAAAATGTCTCCTTTTCTGAAGCGGAAAAGCCGCTGCAGGAACCAGTCTCACACTTGTCCTGCAGCGGCTCCGCCACTAATCCATTATCGATCTTCTGTCAGATCATTTTATTCCCAAACGTTGTCCTCGTAGTATGTCTGCACGGTCTGGCAAGCTTCTTCCGGAGTCTGGTTGCCCAGGAATACGTCTACCATCGCGTTATCAAAGCAGTCGCCCGCTTCCACGGAATCCAGAGACTCGTTGTAGAAACCGAAGTTTCCGGTTGCGGTTGCCATGATATCCTGTACGTAAGATAACTGCTTCGGAGCTACGCTGAAGTCGATCTCAACTGTCTTGGTTACCGGGAATTTGCCGCCAACTTCCGCCATGTACTTCTGAGCGGTGTCATCTGTGAACGTTTTCAAAAGAGCGATCGCCGCGTCTACATGCTCGGTGGTGGAGCTTACCAGCAGGTTATCTGTCTTCACGATCATGCGGTTCGGGTCGTTTGCGCCCTCGATAGCCGGGAACTGGAACACGCCGCACTTGTCTTCGATCGTATCGCTCGCGCCGTTCATCTGGCCGATCGCCCAGGAACCCTGCACCAGCATAGCAGCTTCTTCGTTGTAGAACGCTGCGGTTGCCTGATCGTTGGAGTCGCCTGCCGCTGTGGGCTGGAAGTACTGAGAAAGGGTCTGCAGCTTTGTAGCAGCCTCTACGCAGTTCTCGTCTGTCCAGTTTGCGGTGTGGTCTGCGATAGCATCCAGATCTACGCCCTGGCGGTCAAACAGGTAGCCAGCGATCATGGACAGGCACCATGCGGTACCAGCTGAACAGGAGATAGGTGTGAAGCC
>CANRKY010000188.1 GCA_947631355.1 uncultured Marvinbryantia sp. | reverse complement strand
GAGGAGAACCTGATCGGGGTGAGCACCGGTCACGGAAAACGTGTGGCGTACCTGTCTTATCTTATGGCGGCGGAGGGAGGCTATGGGGGCGGAGAACTGGCGGAGTTCACGGGCTGCGCCGTTCTTCACGACAATGCGCTCACGGAATTTATCCGCGAAGAATTGGGCAACCACGATGCGGTGCGGGCGGAGGAGGCCGGGCCGCTGATGAACAACGCCGGGCACTGTGTGCACGGGGAAGAAAACATACGCCTGCTGCCGTACCGCTCGGATGTGCGCAATGTGATCCTGTATCACCACGAAAATGCCGATGGCACGGGGCCGTTTGGAAAGACCGGGCAGGAGATCCCGGAAAAGGCGCAGATCCTCCATGTGGCGGATTTCGCGGATATGCGGTTTCCCTTGCGGGACATGGATGAAAACGGGTTCGCGCGGCTTATGCAGTATGTGGAGAACGGCGCGGGAAGCCTGTTTTCCCAAAGGGCGGCGGAATTGTTCCGGCGGGCCGTCACGTTTGAGGCGCTGCGGGATATGCAGGAGCATGGGGCGGAGCAGTGCCTGCGCGGGCGCCTCCCTGTGCAGTACATGGATTACACGGACGAGGAGATCCACAGCATTGCCAATCTGTTCGCCCGCATAGTGGACTATAAATCTTCCTTTACCAAAGACCACTCCCTGGGCGTGGCGCAAAAGGCGCAGAAAATGGCCCGGTTTTATCACTATCCGCGGGAGAAGGCCACGCGGTTTTATTTTGCGGCCGCATTTCACGACATCGGCAAGCTGGTGATCGACAACGACATTCTGGAAAAGCCCGGCAAGCTGGACGCCCGGGAATTTACGGAGATGAAAAACCACGCGCTGGAGACCTACCAGATCCTTCACAAGATCAAGGGGATAGACGACATTGTGAAGTGGGCCGGGCACCATCACGAAAAGCTGGACGGCCAGGGGTATCCCTTCGGGCTGAAGGCGGATCAGCTGAGCAGGGAAGAACGGCTGATGGGATGCGTGGACATCTATCAGGCGCTGGTGGAGACTCGCCCCTACAAAGAAGGGCTGAGCCATGAAAAATCCATAGAGATCATGAAAAATATGGCCGGGATGGGGAAGATCGATCCGGACATTGTGGCGGATATTGACGCGGTGTTCCGCGCGTGAGTGTTCCGCACATAAGGGTTTCGCACATAAGGCAGGTGATTGGAAATGATAAGGGAATATCTGGATGAGAACGTGTACCAGGCGCTGCTGCGCCGTCTGAAATTTATCTTTGAGGAGTTTGACAATATTTACGTCTCTTTTTCCGGCGGAAAGGACAGCGGGCTGCTTTTGAATATGACGCTGGATTTTCAGAAAAAGAATTATCCGGACAAAAAGATCGGCGTGTTTCACCAGGATTTTGAGGCGCAGTACACGGTCACTTCCGAATATGTGGAAAAAACGTTTGAGCGGATCAAGGACGATGTGGAGCCGTACTGGGTGTGCCTTCCCATGGCCACGCGCACGGCGCTGAGCAGCTATGAAATGTACTGGTATCCGTGGGACGATAAGAAAAAAGAACTCTGGGTGCGGCCCATGCCGGCCAAGAGCTATGTGATCAATCTGGAAAACAATCCCATCACCACATACCGCTACCGCATGCACCAGGAGGATCTGGCAAAGCAGTTCGGCCGATGGTACCGGAAATCCCACGGGTACAAAAAGACGGTGTGCCTGCTGGGGATGCGCGCCAGCGAGTCTCTGCAGAGATACAGCGGGTTTTTGAATAAAAAATACGGATATAAAAACAGGTGCTGGATCAGCCAGACGTTTAAAGATGTGTGGTGCGCGTCCCCGATGTACGACTGGTCTTCCGAGGATGTGTGGCACGCAAACTATCTGTTTAATTACGAGTACAATCGCCTGTACGACCTCTACTATATGGCGGGGCTCAAGGTGTCTCAGATGCGCGTGGCCTCTCCCTTTAACGACTATTCCAAAGACTCTTTAAACCTGTACCGGGTCATCGACCCACAGATCTGGGTGAGGCTGGTGGGCAGGGTGCAGGGGGCGAATTTTGCCAGCATCTATGGAAAGACCAAAGCCATGGGATATCGGAATATCACGCTGCCCAAAGGCCACACCTGGCGCTCTTACACGCTGTTTCTGCTGGACACACTGCCCGCGCGGCTGCGCAACAATTACGCCAAAAAGTTTAACACTTCCATAGAGTTCTGGCACAAGACCGGCGGCGGGCTGGACGAGGAGACCATACAGGAGCTGGAGGAACACGGCTACAACATACGAAGGAACGGGGTTTCTAATTATACTCTCAACAAAAAGTCCAGAGTGGTCTTTGTGGGCGAGATCCCGGACGACACAGATGACATCAAATCCTCCAAAGATATACCCAGCTGGAAGCGTATGTGTTACTGCATACTGAAAAACGACCACATCTGCCGCTTTATGGGGTTTGGCCTGACGCGGCAGCAGCAGAAAAGGATCGATCTGATCCGGGAAAAATACAGAAGTGTGGAGGATATGGAGATATGAATTACCAGAGCCCGGTTTACCATGTGATCGCGGTGCCCATCGAAAAGGTGAAGCCGAATACATACAACCCGAACAAGGTGGCGCCGCCGGAGATGAAGCTGCTCTATGAGAGCGTGCGCGCGGACGGCTATACCATGCCCATCGTCTGCTACTACAGCAAACCCACGGATACTTATATCATTGTGGACGGGTTCCACCGCTACCGCATCATGCTGGACTATCCGGATATTTATGAGCGCGAGCACGGCATGCTGCCGGTCTCTGTGATCGATAAGCCGCTGGACCAGCGAATGGCCAGCACCATCCGGCACAACCGCGCGCGGGGCAGCCACGATGTGGATCTGATGAGCAACATTGTGCGGGAACTGCATGAACTGGGGCGCTCGGACGCCTGGATCTCCCGGCACCTGGGGATGGATCGGGACGAGATCCTGCGCCTGAAACAGATCACCGGGCTGGCGGCCCTTTTCCGGGACACGAAGTTTGGCCAGGCGTGGCGCCCGGCGGATGAGGACACGGATCCGGGGGATATGGAGTACTGGGACGAGGAGGTGTGAGCAGTTTTTGCTTGACTTTTCCTGCGCCAGAGATGATAATGAACGCGAAACGGAATATGGCGCCCGGGAGCTTCGGAAAACCCAAAGCGCGTCAGACCAGAAAGAAAAGAGGAGAAAAACATGGCTCAGAATCCAATGGTAACGATCACGATGGAAAA
>CANRKY010000187.1 GCA_947631355.1 uncultured Marvinbryantia sp. | reverse complement strand
GCAGCGCCTGAAAAACTTTCACGCGCTGCTGCTCGCCCCCGGAAAGCTGCGCCGGAAAGTTTTTCAGGCGCTGCCCCAGGCCCACTTCCCGCAGCACATCCTCCGCCTTTAAAGGATTTTTGCAGATCTGCAGGGCGAGCTCCACATTTTCCAGGGCCGTGAGGTTCGGTATCAGGTTGTAAAACTGAAATACAAAGCCGATGTCGTTGCGGCGGTAGCCCGTCAGCTTCCGCTGCGAATACCGGGCAATGTCCTCCCCGTCCACGATCACCTGGCCGGTAGTGGCTGTGTCCATTCCTCCCAGAATATTCAAGACCGTGGTCTTCCCCGCGCCGCTGGGCCCCACGATCACCACAAACTCGCCTTTGGAAATGGAGAACTCAATGCCGTCCGCCGCGCGGATCTCCACCTCTCCCATCCGATATATCTTTGAAACATCTCTCAGCTGTACAAATCCTTCCATATCCTGCGCCCTTTCAAAATTGCCGCCGTTTTTTTGTAAATTTATATCTATATCACATGCTCTCCTGCATGAAGAATACTGGATAACTCTCAGAATCCGCCGCGCGGGCTGTTGTTCTCGGTGCCCATTTCGGAATCCATCGCTGTCACAAGATCCGTCCCCGGCGGCGTCTCCGTAATAGTGTATCACACTTTCCGAACAAATTCCGTTAAAAAAAGATAAAATTTTCATAATCTTGTGGTAAAATACCCATGAACAAAAAAACAGCCGGGTCATCCACAGGGATCGGCCCGCACAGGAGGAACCTATGGCAAAGGAAGTAAAGACAAACGCCATGCGCATTTTGGAAAAAAATAAAATTCCTTACGAACTGATCACTTATGAATGTGAGCATTTCATCGATGGCCTGCACACAGCCGAACTGACCGGCGCTCCCATAGAAGCGTCTTTTAAAACCCTGGTCGCCCAGGGAAAAAGCCGGGCTTACTATGTGTTTGTGCTGCCCATCGCAGAGGAAGTGGATCTAAAAAAGGCCGCGAAAACGGCCAATGAAAAATCGATGGAAATGATCCATGTGAAAGATATCACAGCCATCACGGGCTATGTGCGCGGCGGCTGCACCGCCATCGGTATGAAAAAACAGTTCCCGGTGTTTATCCAGGAATGTGCCAAAAACTTCACACAAATTTATGTGAGCGGAGGCAGGATCGGAGCCACCATAAAGCTGGATCCCCTGGATTTTGCGCGGGCGGCGCAGGGAACTTTTGCGGATTTTATTGTAACATAAAACACGCAGCAGGGTCTAAGATATATTTTATTTGTGAGATATTTTATCTGCCAAATATCTCATCTGCAAAATGCGTTATCTGCGAAATGCGTTATCTGCGAAATGTCTCATCTGCAAAATGTGCTATCTGCTAAATATCGTATTTGCAAAATATACTATCTGCTAAATATCTTATCTGTTAAATAGTTTATCTGTGATATATCTTATTTATTTTATGAGATATCCTTTCGGCAGTACCAGCCATACGCCGCGGCGATGCCTGCTGCCGCGAACAGCAGCCCGACCGCCAGCATGCCGGCGTTCAACCTTCCGTCCGCCACGATGTCCGCCGCATCACAGTATCCAAACGGAGTGATGTATTTCAGAAATCTCGCGCTCCTGGCCATGTTTGCGATCAGGTTCAAAAAATACAGCAGAGCGGTCAGACCCAGCCCCACTCCGGCAGCGCCCCGGCGCAAAAAGGCGGAGATCCCGAAGCAGACGGCCGCCAGTTCCGCCTGGAGCAGCAGGAAGGCCAGGTGCATCCGCAAAATCTCTCCCCAGGGGATTTCTTCCCCGATCGCTGCAATGGACAGCAGCGACAGTGCCAGCACGATCACATTCATTGCCAGGATCTGCGCCGCCACGGCAGCCAGTTTTTCCGTGAGCACGCGTCTGCGCGAAATGGGATGGGTGAACAGAAATTCCGCCGTGCGGTCCTTCTCCTCTTTACACAATATGGAACATCCCATCAGAGACGCAAAAAACGCCCCGCCGAGCCCGATCACGTTTCCGCACTCGATGGCGTAAAACCCAATGAGCGTGCCAAAATTCAGCCGATCCATGCCAAATGCGGCGGTGAAGCTCCCCATGGAGGCGAACAGATTTCCCACCGCCCCCATCTCGCTTTTCATCTCCGGGAACAGAAAAACGCAGACCGCCATCAGACACGCGATGGAAGCCGTCCAGACAAGAAAAGCGGTTCTGTTCTGCCTTAATTCATGTCTCATGATTGTCATTTTTCCGCACCCCCGTCCTCGTAGTAGTGCAGGAAAATTTCTTCCAGATCCGGCTCGGAGACCGAGAGATCCCGGATATCTCCTGCGGACAGAGCCGCGAGCAGCGTGTTCATATCCCCGCTGTACAGAAAATCGGCTGTATCCCCCGTGGTCTTTAAATCCCGCACGCCATCCAGCGCGCCAAAGTCTGCGTGTCCATGCACCACAACCCGCTTCGCGCTGGTTTTGGAAAGCGCCTCCACCCGGTCGCAGGCAATGATGCGGCCCGCCCGGATGATGGCCGCGCGGGCACAGTTGTGCTGTATTTCCGAGAGCACATGGCTGGACATAAAAATGGTCGTCCCCGCCCGGTTCCGCTCCCGCAGGATATCAAAAAATTCTTTCTGCATCAGAGGGTCCAGCCCGCCGGTAGGCTCGTCTAAAATCAGCAGCTCCGGATCATGCTGCAGGGCACATACAATGGCGGTCTTTTTGCGATTGCCAAAAGAGAGTTCCTCCACTTTTCGGGAACTGTCCAGCTGCAGGCGATCACACAGCTGCGCAGCCGTTTCCCGGCAATCCGTTTTGCGCAGATCCGCGGACAGCTTCAGCACATCCCGCACGCGCATGCCGGGATAAAACACCGCTTCCGACGGCAGATATCCGACCCGCGCAAGCAGTTCCTTCCTGTCCCTTTCGATATCACGGCCCAGAACTTCCGCCTCTCCGCCCGTCCTGCGGATCAGTCCCAGAAGCGTGCGGATCGTGGTGGACTTGCCCGCGCCGTTCGGCCCGATAAAGCCAAAAAACTCCCCTTTCTCTACACGGAGAGAAATTTGTTCGATCCCTCTGGCTTTTCCGTAATATTTGCTGAGATCTCTCGTTTTTATCGCATCCACGGCGCTGCCCTCTTTTCGTATCTATACACAGATTGTTATGTGATGATTACAGCGTCAAAAGCCCGAATCCACGGTATGCTTGCATACCGGTGGATGAGAGGCTTTATGACGCGCCCCA
>CANRKY010000186.1 GCA_947631355.1 uncultured Marvinbryantia sp. | reverse complement strand
GCATCTCCCACACACTCTGCACGATACTGTACTTTTTAAACGCGATCTGCATGTAGATCATCGGTATGTACTTGAAGATCAGCAGATAGAGAAGCGGCAGAAAAAGCAGTACGTAAAGCTGCCAGTAGCGCTTGATATACGCCTTAAAGCTGGTTTTGTTCCCAGCCGCCTTTCGGCCTCTTTGCAAGTCTTTCATCTCGCACCCCCATTTGTATATTTTTGATAATCTGTTCCTGATGTTTTTCACATCATTGTAAGTATTATATAGTATCCCGGCCGAAAATGCAATTCCTTATTTGTAATATTGTCACATTTCTGTTTGATTTTATCCGTTCTATATGAAATATTGCTGAATTGTGCTGAATTATTGCTATCTTTTGTACCATTGCGCAGAGAAAATCAGCGAAAGGAAAAGCATACGACAAAAGCGGCATGGCAAAAGCCGAATCACAGAAATACTGCCGGCACAAAAAAAGAGCCGCCGCATTTTCTGCAAGCAGCCCTTTTCGGTGCAGATTTTTAGAAACCTATAATAAAACCTAATAAAACCGGGAACTGGAAGTTTGAGACGTTCCTCACTCGGTGTCGAGGAGCGCCCGCAGTTCCTCGATCATTTCTTCGTCTTTCAGACGGAATTTCACTTCCACACGGCGGGACGCGTCCGCGTCCTCGTTGCCGTTTTCATCCAGTATCAGATTGCTGCTGGAATGGCCGTTCACGGTGAGATGCTCCCGCAGCTCCGTCTGGTTTTCATCA
This sequence comes from uncultured Marvinbryantia sp., assembly GCA_947631355.1. Taxonomy (GTDB): domain Bacteria; phylum Bacillota; class Clostridia; order Lachnospirales; family Lachnospiraceae; genus Marvinbryantia. Next base: position 2,606 of record CANRKY010000186.1, on the reverse strand, counting down.
CTCAAAAAGCCGGACGAGAGGTTCAGCAGATAATCCGCCACTGCCAGAGAACGGCGCTGGGAAAGCTGCAGGTTATAAGCGTACCCGCCGCTGCTGTCCGTGTAGCCGTCTATGATGATCTCCGCCAGATACGGGAAATATTCATCCTGCATCAGCACGCTGCAATAAATGGGCAGCACGGACGCCAGCACGTTCTGGCCCTCCTCCGAGAGCTCCGTGGCGTCATAGTCAAACAGCACGCTGGAATCCAGAAGCATGGCGCCGCTTGTCTCGTCTATCACCACGTTGATGTTATTGTCTGCAAATTCCTGCTGCAGAGCGGCGATCACATCCGCCTTCACGCCGATGATGTTATCGATGCGCTGCTGCTGTGTGGTGAGCTGCAGGGTCTTTTCATCCAGCGCGCTCTGCTGGTTCGCCAACGTCACACTCTGCTCATCCAGCTTTGCCTGCTGCGCTGCCAGCTGCGCCGCCAGATCGTCCAGCTGCTTCTTCTGTGCGGCCAGCAGTTCATCCTGGGTGAGCAGCTGGTTCTGCTGATCCGCCACCACGTTCTGCTGTTCCATGATCTGTCTTGTATACTCATCCTGGAGAAACAGCTTCTCGTCCCGCTCGCGGATGCTGTCCTCGTAGCTCACCTGCGCCTGAAAAAGCGACACGCACATGATCAGCACGAAAAGCAGCAGGATCCCCGCCATCATATCCGAGTAAGACCGCCATACATTCAGACCGCTGTTCTCCTGTTCTTTTTTTCTTCTCATGAATACCCCTCCGGTTATTTATCTCCCCGGAACAATCCTTTCTTTTTGTTCCGGATACTCTCCTTCATGTAGCCAGCCATTTCTTCCAGAAGCTGACCCTGGCGCTCTCCCTGTTCCTCCAGCGTCTTCTGGATGTCAAGCAGCAGGTCGCGGTTGCTGTTGTTCACCGCGAGGTTGCGGATATTGGTGCGCTGACCGGACTCCGGCGTGGTCACGATATTGTACAGCAGGTTCTGTACCTGCTCCATGGTCTTGGCCGTCATCTTCTGGTACTGCACAAATTCCTGCATGCGCTCGTTGTAGCTCTCCACCAGCTTTTCGTTTGCCTCGTACAGCTTGCTGTTGTGCTCGCTGGCGGCGGCAAAGCCCTCCACGCTCACGCTGGCCGCGCTGACATATTTCTGCATGGCCTGGTTGCAGGCCACCCAGAATTTCGCGGAACTCTGCTCCGCGTCCTGCAGATAGCTCACCACCTGGCGGTAGTTCTGGTTCAGCGTGTCCGCGTACTGCTGGTGCGCATCCAATGTCTGCTGCGCGCTCGTAACGTATTCCTTGTGCATCGCCCCCATCTCCCGGATCATGGAGCGCATCCCGGAGCACTCGTTGTCAAACTGTGCCCGCAGATCCTGCGCCATGTCCCGATACAGAGACTTCGTGTTCTGCGCCAGCGTGTTCTGCGCGTTGGTCAGCTGATCCAGCGCCTGGTTGAAATTGTCAAACTGAAGCTGGAAGGAAGAACGCATCCTCTGGAGGAAATCGTCCAGAAGCCCCCGCATCATCTCCTCCTGCCCCCTGGCCATCGTCTCGGTCAGGATGTCCATAGACTGATTCATCTTCCGGAAGGACGGAGTGATAACTTTCTCAAAACTGTTGGCAAGATGCTCGGAAAACTGATCCGTCATCTTCTCCATGGCCTCCGCCTGTTCCACCTGGCAGTTCACCAGCACGTTTCTCGCCTCCGCCTCCGCGGACGGGATCACAAAGTGATGGAACTTGTCCAGGAAATGCCGCAGCTCGTTCATCAGATCGCCGTACGCTGCTTTTGTGCTGTAGCCGAATACCAGGGAAAGGGAAAGCCCGTAAATGGATGTGAGGAACGCCACCTTGATGCCGCTCACCAGCGACGCCACCGAGGCCGTCATAGTCTCATAATTGGTGGGCTCGAATCCCCGCAGACCAAACACCAGGCCGATGAATGTTCCCAGGATACCCAGGCTGGTAAGCACATCGGGGATCAGCTCCAACAGTCGTTTCCCGATCATGCTGTCCACTTCCCCCTCGTTGATGTAGTCCTCGATATCTCCGATCCCGCTCTGGCTCTTGTGGATAAAACTGGTAAATTCCGCGTACCGCTCATCCAGCTTCCGATGCCCGAACAGATCTGAAGGAAGGGAGGCGTTCCCGCCCTCCGCGGCATCCAGGCTCTCAAACACCCGGTCGATCTCGTCCGATGCGTCCGAAAAGGCCCGTCCCATCCTGGACATCCGGCCAAAGCCGGCGATCATCCCGATCAGGCAGAGCACCACCATCACGGCCAGGAACGCGAAATTGTAGATCATCATGTCCAGCGACCCCCTGCCGGTAAACCAGGTGAACGCCACACAGCCCAGCACCACCAGGACAAACAACAGCCTGTCAAAAATTTTTCTCCCCATGTTCTTATTACCTCCTCTGTACTATATATTTTCTATCTGCCAGTCTATTGGCTCGATCCCGTTCTGTTTCAGGAATTTATTCGTCCTGCTGAAAGGGCGGCTCCCGAAAAACCCGCGGTACGCAGACAGCGGACTGGGATGCGGCGCTTCCAGCACCAGATGCTTCGGGTTGTTCAGCATGGACCGCTTC
>CANRKY010000185.1 GCA_947631355.1 uncultured Marvinbryantia sp. | reverse complement strand
CGCTGGTGGGATACGGCTTTGCGCGGTTCAATTTCCCGCTCAAAAAGATGTGGTTCGCGTTCGTTATACTGGTGATCGTGATCCCGCCCCAGACGATCTCCACCTCATTGCACCTGCATTTCCGGTATTTCGACATATTCGGGATCTTTCAGGCGCTCACGGGGCATACCCTCAATCTGAGGGGCTCGGTGCTGCCTTATTATCTGATGAGCGCGGGCTGTATGGGGCTGAAAAGCGGGCTGTACATTTACATGATACGCCAGTTTTTCCGAAATATCCCCAAGGAGCTGGAGGAGGCGGCCTATGTGGACGGATGCGGCACGCTGAAGACGTTTGTGCGCATCATGCTTCCGGACGCGAAGCCCATCCTGACTTCCTGCTTCCTGTTTTCCTTTGTGTGGCAGTGGACAGACAGCTTTTACTCCAAAATGTTCCTGGGAAATATCAGCCTGCTGTCCACGCAGCTGGCGGTGGTGGCGGACAGGATGGACGCCTGGGTGGTGAATACCTTAAAGATACCGGGCGGCGCATCGGTGGGCTACACGAACTGTATTGTGTCCACGGGCACGTTAATGGTGATCGTGCCGCTGCTGATCCTGTATCTGTTTGCGCAGAAGGGCTTTGTGGAGAGCTTGAGCAGCTCTGGTATTAAGATGTAAAGAAAAACAGGGGTTTGTTTTTCTTACATATAAATTTAAAAGGAGGATGAAAAATGAAAAGAAAAGTATTGAGCAGATTACTGACAGCTTCCATGGCGGCGGCGATCGCGGCCAGCATGGTGGGCGGCGCGGTTTCCGTTTCTGCGGAGGAGGACGGCTACGAGGCACTCACCGATGAAAATGGAAATGTCTATGACCTTGGCGGCATGGAGGTCATTATCCGCGACTGGTGGAGCACAGGCGAGGAGCCGGAGGCCACGGATGATTACGGCGAGGCCCGTCTGGACTACATCGACTGGGTGCAGGAGACATACAACTTCACCATCAAGCAGGTGGCGATCAGTGACTGGGGTTCCACACCGGAAGATTATCTGAACTACGTGACATCGGGCGGCGATGACAACAACTATGTTTGGATCTTAAGATCCGGCCCGGAATTTGTGTCCGCTATGGCCAGCGGTCTGATGTATGATCTGACCACACTGGACTGCCTGGACTTCACAGAGGAGAAGTGGACCAGGAACGGCGTGCACGAGCTCTGCTCAAAAGGAGATGCCATCTACGGCTGCAGCCCGGCTGTTCCGGAGCCCCGCGGAGGCATGTACTTCAACAAGCGCCTTGTGGAGGAAGCCGGCATCAGCCCGGATGATATCTATGAGTGGCAGAGAAACGGCGAGTGGACATGGGATAAATTCGAGGAAGTGTGCGAGCAGATCAACGCGGATACCGACAACGACGGCGTGATCGACCGCTACGCGCTGGTTACGGATGAGTCCGAGATGAAGAACGAGGCTGTCTGGTCCAACGGCGGCGAGTTCATCGGCATGGAGAACGGCAAATATGTGAACAAGACAGAGTCTGAGGAGACGCTGACGGCTCTGAACTGGGCACTTGACATGATGGCAAAATACAACTACAAGCCGGAAGGCGCTGAGTGGGATTGGTGGAAGACCTCCTTCCCGGCAGGCGATGCGGCGTTTATGGCAGGGCAGGCTTATCTGTCAGCCAACGAACTGAAAGATATGGAAGATGACTTTGGCTTTGTATGTTTCCCGATGGGACCCAGCGCAGAATACTACACCAATGTTTACACAGACAACATCTACGCGATCCCGGCTTGCTACGATGCGGACAAGGCGTGGAAGATCGCCTTTGCTCTGGACGCGTACACGGATCTGGTTCCGGGCTATGAGGACTACAACGACAGACTGAGCGGCTACTATGATACCATGCGCGATATGGAATCCGTTGACGAGACCATCGAGATCCTTTGCGAGAACGGCTTCACAACCTATCACGACATGATCCCGGGCCTGTCCTACGGCGAACAGTTCCTGTGGCAGGTGACTGTGGACAATCCGCCCGCAGCGGCAGCAGAGGCTGTGAGAAACCTGTGGCAGGGTTATCTGGACTATGCGAACGGCGATTCGGATGAGATGCCGACTGAGCCGGAGACGGAAGCACCGACAGAGGCAGCAGCAGAATAGACAGAACATGAGAGACGGCTGCTCCGCGCAGAGTGCGGATGTGACTGCCAGGGCAAAAGAGGGGGAATTTCCCCCTCTTTCTGCCGTACTGCGTGCTTTGTGTGGGAACGGGCTGATGGCGTGGAGTGGAGCGATTTCGGGTACAGACAAGACATAAAAAAGGGAAGATCGGGCGGCATAGGAACGCCGCGGGAAAGGTGGAAGTATGAAAAAGAAATTTAGAGTATTTGTTTTAGCGGCCGCGGCGGCGCTGGTATCCGCGGCGTTTCCCTGCACCTGCGGGGCCAGCGGGGAAGAAACCGATACAGAACAGACCGAGGCGGATATTGCTCCCACGGCGGAGGCCGATAAGGAAGAAACGGCAGACGAGGCGGGCGCGGCTCCCACGGCGGCGGAGGTGCTGGCGCAGATGAACGTTGGCTGGAACCTGGGAAATACCTTTGATGCCTGGGGCGCGCCGGATGTGATGAAGAACGAGACGTACTGGGGCAACCCGGCCACCACGAAGGAAATGATCGACGCGGTGCGCCAGCAGGGCTTCAACACCATCCGCATCCCCGTCACCTGGGCGCAGAGTATGGGGGATGCGCCGGACTACACGGTGGATCCAGAGTGGATGGATCGCGTGGCGGAAGTGGTGGATTACGCGTACGATGAGGGAATGTTCGTGATCCTGGACACCCATCACGAGCCGGACTTCTGGCTGACGCCGCAGCCGGAGAACCTGGAGAATCTGAAAGCGCAGCTGAGCGCTCTGTGGGCACAGATCGCGGCGCGCTTTGCCGACTACGATCACCATCTCCTGTTTGAGGGCATGAACGAGCCGCGCACAAAGGGAAGCGAAAAAGAGTGGTCGGGCGGCACGGACGAGGAACGCGCCGTGGTAAACGAATTAAACCGGGTGTTTGTGGACACGGTGCGCGCACTGGGCGGAAACAACGCCACGCGATGCCTTATCCTGTGCCCCTATGGAAATTCTGTGAACTACAACACCATAACCCAACTGGAAGTGCCCGATGACGATTATGTGATGGTGTCGGCGCACCTTTACACGCCCTATTATTTCACCTACGAGCCGGAGGGCCAGAGCATAAACGAGTGGGACGGCTCGCTGAAAAAAGACATCATCCTGAACGTGGACCTGTTAAAGAGGAACCTGCTGAAAAAAGGCATCCCCGTTATTGTCACAGAGTTTGGCGCGGTATACAAGACCTACAAAGACAAAGACGGGAACGAGACGGACAACACAGAGCAGGTTTTGAAGTGGCTGGCCGACTACATGGAAGTGATGAACAAGAACGGGATCAAATGCATCTGGTGGGACAACGGGAACTACCGCGGCGATGGCGAGAAATTCGGGATCTTTGACAGAAGGAACCTCACCTGGTACTCGCAGGAGATCGCGGACGCGCT
>CANRKY010000184.1 GCA_947631355.1 uncultured Marvinbryantia sp. | reverse complement strand
CACCGAGCTGCGCGATATCGTAGACGCAGACCTGGATGTGCTGGTGGAAGACGGCACCTTCGCGGAGCTGGCAGAAAAGTATGAGATCTCTGATCTGGTATGCCTCGGCGCAGAGGATGCTGCGGAGGATACCACAGAGGCAGCAGACGCGGCGGAAGACGCCACAGAGGCAGCCGAGTAATCGTATTCGAATAGAGATGAAAGCGGGGGTTTCCGTTGTCCGTTTTCCGGATGGCGGGAACCTCTGTTGTTTTGCCGTATGAATGTATCGGAAAGGAGAACACTATGAGTTTTTCGGTAATGCTTACCCAGCTGTCGGCGGGCATGGTAAAAACCGTGGGGATTTTTGCCCTCACCCTGATCTTTTCTCTGCCGCTGGGCTTCCTGATCTGCTTCGGGAGAATGGCCAAAAAAGGCGTGGCCGGGAAAGCGGCGGGCATTTTCTTCCGGGCGTACATCTCTGTGATGCGCGGCACGCCCCTGATGCTCCAGCTGATGGTGGTCTATTTCGGCCCCTTTTTTCTGTTTGGCATGTCCATCGGGAGCAACTGGCGCTTTCCGGCCATCATCATCGGCTTTTCCCTGAACTACGCGGCGTACTTCGCGGAGATCTACCGCTCCGGCATCGAGTCCATGCCCATCGGGCAGTATGAGGCGGCGAAGCTTCTGGGCTACAGCAAGCCCCAGACCTTTTTTAAGATCATCCTCCCGCAGGTGATCAAGCGCATCCTGCCGGCCGTCACAAACGAGGTGATCACCCTGGTGAAGGACACCTCGCTGGCCTACGCCCTCGCCTATGCGGAGATGTTTACCATCGCGAAGCAGATCGTGGCGTCCAAGTCGGACTTTATGCCGTTCATCATCGCGGCGGTATTTTACTACATCTTCAATCTGATCGTGGCCATGGTCATGGAATACATCGAAAAGAGACTGAACTATTATCATTAAGGAGGGCGGAAAATGAAATATCTGGAAATGAATCATGTGAAAAAATCATTTGACGGACTGGATGTTTTAAAGGATATTTCCCTGTCTGTGGAGGAGGGGGAAGTGGTGTCCATCATCGGGCCCTCCGGCTCCGGCAAGACCACGCTGCTGCGCTGCGCCACACTGCTGGAGACCATGGACTGCGGCGACCTGGCCTACCTTGGGGAGAGCGCGGCTGCCATCGTGGACGGCAGATCGGTGTACCAGAAGCCCGCGCAGCTCGCAAAGATACGCGAAAAGTTTGGCCTGGTGTTCCAGAACTTCAACCTGTTTCCGCACTTCACGGTGATGAAAAACATCACGGACGCGCCGATCCATGTGCAGAAGCGCCCAAAGGATGAGGTGTACCGGGAGGCGCGGGGGCTGCTGGAGAAAATGGGGCTGGCGGACAAGGAGAGCGCATATCCCTGTCAGCTCTCCGGCGGGCAGTGCCAGCGGGTGGCCATCGCACGGGCGCTGGCTTTGAATCCCAGGGTGCTGTTCTTCGATGAGCCCACCTCGGCGCTGGATCCGGAGCTCACGGGGGAAGTGCTGAAGGTGATCCGCTCCTTGGCGCAGATGCACATCACCATGGTGATCGTCACCCACGAGATGGCTTTCGCCCGCGACATTTCCGATCGGGTGATCTTTATGGACGGCGGGGTGGTGGCCCTCGAGGGCACGCCCAGCGAGGTCTTCGAGTCGGACAATCCGCGCATGCGGGAATTTCTTGGACACTACGCCAGAGTATAGCGCCGGGAATATTTGTGTTGGAATATTGCGCTGCGGCCATCTTTGCCGGAACATTGTGTTGCGGTCACCTGCGCCGGAACTTTTGGTTGCATTTTATGGTGCCATGTTTTATAATCAACATGCAATCGCAGTAACAGGATAAGAAAACATACAACAGAAAGGGCGGAACGCTTACATGAAAAAATTGGAGCAGTTATATGAAGGCAAGGCCAAAAAGGTTTTTGCGACGGACGATCCGGGCATTGTGATCGTGGACTACAAAGATGATGCCACGGCTTTTAACGGGGTAAAGAAAGGGACGATCACGGGCAAGGGCGTTATCAATAACCGCATGACCAACCATGTATTTAAACTGTTTGAGGCGGAGGGTATCCCCACACATCTGGTGGAGGAACTGAGCGACCGGGAGACGGCTGTGAAGAAAGTGCAGATCGTTCCGCTGGAGGTGATCGTGCGGAATGTGGCGGCCGGGAGCTTCTCCAAGAGAATGGGCGTGGAGGAAGGCCGCGCGCTGCTCTGCCCGATCATAGAGTTCAGTTATAAAAACGACGACTTGGGCGACCCGTTCATCAATGATGACTACGCGCTGGCCCTGGGGCTTGCCACGCAGGAGGAGATCGACACGATCAAGAACTACACCCGGAAGATCAACGAGATCATGAAGGCGTATTTCCTGCAGGCCGGCATCAAACTGATCGACTTTAAGATCGAGTTCGGCAGGCTGCCGGACGGGACGATCATTCTGGCGGACGAGGTATCGCCGGATACCTGCCGTCTGTGGGACGCGGAAACCAACGAAAAGCTGGACAAGGACCGTTTCCGCCGCGACCTGGGAAATGTGGAAGAAGCATACAACGAAGTATTTAAGCGCCTGGGGCTGGCATAAACTGCCCGCAGGCTTTACCGGGGAGAGATTTCCGAAAAGAAAGGGGAGGCTGTAAAGAACCGCCAAAGCTGGCGGCGCTTTCACTCCCTTTTTTTCTGTAAGACCGAAGCCGCCCGGAAGGATCTGGGCCGCGGTGCATTTGACGCAGAAAACCCACGGCATAGTGGGGCGGGAGGGAGAGACATATGAAACAAAACGAGGTTTACACGCAGCAGGAGCCGGAGGAAAAGCTGCGGGAAGAATGTGGCATTTTCGGCATGTACGACCTGGACGGAAAAGACGTGGCGGCGCCCATTTATTACGGCCTGTTCGCGCTGCAGCACCGCGGGCAGGAAAGCTGCGGCATCGCGGTGAGCGACACCAACGGGCCGAAAGGAAAGGTGAGTTCCTGCAAGGGGATGGGGCTGGTGAACGAAGTGTTCGAGCCGGCGGCGCTGGACGCGCTGAAGGGGGACATCGGCGTGGGCCATGTGCGCTATTCCACGGCGGGGGAGAGCAGCCGCGAAAACGCGCAGCCCCTGGTGCTGAACTATATCAAGGGAACCCTGGGGCTGGCACACAACGGCAACCTGATCAACGCCAACGAGCTTCGGCGTGAGCTGGAATACAGCGGCGCGATCTTCCAGACCACCATCGACACGGAAGTGATCGCCTACCACATCGCCCGGGAGCGCATCCCTTCCAAAAACGTGGAGGAGGCGGTGCTGCGCGCCATGAAAAAACTGAAGGGAGCCTACTCCCTGGTGGTGATGTCGCCGCGGAAACTGATCGGCGCCCGGGATCCCTTCGGGTTCAGGCCGCTCTGCATCGGAAAGCGCGACAACGCCTATATCATCACATCAGAGACCTGCGCCCTGGAAACCCTGGGGGCGGAGTACATCCGGGATGTGGAGCCGGGCGAGGTGGTGGCCATCACAAAGGACGGCATCTCCTCCGACCGCAGCATGTGCCTGCCGAGAGAGCAGCAGGCACGCTGCATATTTGAATA
>CANRKY010000183.1 GCA_947631355.1 uncultured Marvinbryantia sp. | reverse complement strand
GGGATACACCATGGCGCTGGACACTTTGGATTTCAGCTTATATTCTTTCTCGTAGTGGAGCGCCATGCGGAACGCCGTCTGATCCAGTTTGCCGCTGGCCTCCGCGGAGCGGAACATGTGGATCATCAGTTCCGGAAAGGACTCGCCCTGCTGTTCCATGGCATCGGAGAGGGCGACGCCCTGTCGGATCAGGCGCTGCAGATCCGCATAGACGATGCGGTTTTCTTTTTTCAGGTTCTCCTCCTCGGAGATGATGCCCAGGGCGCGCACCAGGGAAACGCCCGCCTGCAGCAGCGTGGCGAGCTCCCGGCAAAAATCCGCCAGGTCTTTGGTCTTGATCTTTTTTCTGGTACTGCCGACCCGCTTTTCCTTGTGGGTGAGCAAAAACAGTCCTTCCTGCCGCAGCCGCTGGTACAGATCCGCCTCGTCTGCCGCATCCCGGACGCCCTTTACTTTTTTCCCGGCATCGTTTTTCGCGGTGTATTGATATTTCGGCATAAAACGCCACCTCGTTTCTTATCCGGATGTATCATCTTCTCCAGATCTATAAATCCTCCGCCCGCCAGAAGCAGACGGACATCTTTTTCAAACTATGAGCAATGCCCGACATCCATCCATGGGCGTATTATTTCCGGTATCCATATCTTCGTATTTTAGAACCCATATAGGCCCAGATACCAGTGCAGAAGCGGTTCTCCCCAGAAAATGGCCGCCGCCATGCCCGCACAGAGGAACGGCCCGAAGGCAAAATGTTCCTTTTTTCCTTTCCTGCGCATGGCCAGAAGACCGATCCCATAAAGGCCCCCGGCCACCACCGCCAAAAAGGTGGCGATAAGGCACAATTTCCATCCCAGGTACAGCCCGGCAGCTCCCATCAGCTTGATGTCCCCGCCGCCGAAAGCCCCGGGTATGGCAAGGGTGAGCAGCAGCATGGGCACGCTCGCACACACAAGCCCGATCAGCCGCTCCCGGATGGAGACGGGGCTGTCCCCGATGCAATCCAGCAGCGCGATCACAGCCACCGCGATCACCAGGCCGTTTGGGATCTCCATGGTGTCCGCGTCAATAAACGCCACCGCTGTGAGCACGCCCAGAAACGCGAACGCCAGGATCGCCTGATAATCTGCCCCAAAATGATGCAGACACAGAAGCGCCAGCGCGCCGCCCAGAAATTCCACTGCCGGGTAACGAAACGAAATCTTTGCCCCACAGTTTCTGCATTTTCCCCGCAGATAAAACCAGTTGAGCACCGGCACCATGTCGTACCAGTGCAGCATTGCGCCGCAGGACGGGCAGTGGCTCCTGCCCTGCAGGAAAGAGATTCCCCGCGGCAGGCGGTAGATCACCACGTTTAAAAAAGAAAATATGCCCGCGCCCGCCAGAAAGAGCAGCAGGTACAAAACGCCTTCCATTATGTATACCGATATCATGTATTTTACCCCGTCTATTTTCCGGTCTCACATTTCAATATCCGGTTCACTCGCCAGAATTTTCCATCGTCTGATTCTGCGTCCCGCTTCAGCCGCCAAAATTTTTCATCTTTGAGCCGTCCAGCGTGAACATGGTGTTCGCGCGGTACACCTGCCACTGCCGGTCTTTTTCCTCGTCCAGATAATAGTACACCAGATAGGCGCCCTCGCTGTACAGCATTCGGGTGGGAGCCAGCTCATCTTCGGTGCTTCCCAGCACCACCACGCTGCCCTCACATTCGGAAACCCGGTACACTTCTTCTTCCGCCTCTTTTTTCAGGCCGCTGCGGGTGGAATCGTCATATATATCTTTTCCCATCCCATAATACTCCACGCCCACCATGCGCAGAGCCGTCCATACATTGCGCGCCTGCCGAAGCGCCAGATGCGCCTCCGAGCGCCACACAAAATATAACCCCGCCAGAGACGCCGCCCCAACGGCCACCAGAACCGCCATGATCACCGCAGCCAGCCGCCAGCCGTTTACCATGCGAACTTTTTTCTTCTCCATACCCCACACTCCACTGTCCCGGGTTGTAAAAGATCAGACTTTCTTCCGGGATACAACCTGCAAAAGGACAGACTCATCCACATTAAAAATACATCTTCTGTAAGTATACCTTAAAATGAAGCATTACTCAAGAAATTTTTGCGGTGCCTTCTCCTGGTATTTTCTGTTTTATTTTCTCCGTGTTTTTGCTCTGCTCACTCTGCGCTTTCTATTCCGTTCGCTCTGTGTTTCTTTCATCTATGTTTCTTTCATCTATGCTTCTTTCATCTGCGTTTTCCGATCCGTTCACCCAGGATTTATACTCCTGCCACACCCGCCCTACGGGCAGGCCCACCACGTTATAATAATCGCCCTTTATCCCTTTGATGTGAATGGCAAAATTTCCCTGTATCCCATACGCTCCGGCCTTGTCCATGCAGTCGCCGCTTTTTATATACGCCTCTATTTCCTCCTCCGTCATAGAATACATCCACACATCTGTCTTTTCGTGGAACGAATGGATCTCTCTCCCGCGCACAAAAGCCACCCCGGTGTACACCTGATGTTCCCTTCCCTGCAGCGCCCGGAGCATGCGCGCGGCGTCCGCCTCGTCCTTCGGTTTTCCCAGGATTTCCCCGTCCAACGTCACCACTGTGTCCGCTCCCAGCACCACTCTGTCCGGGTATTGCCGCGCCACCGCCTCCGCCTTGCAGCGGGCCAGCTCCTCCACGATCGCTCCCGGCTCTGTTTTTGTCATGATTTCTTCCGCGTTGCTTACGATCACCTCGAACGGGATTCCCGCCTGCGCGAGCAGTTCCCTTCGCCTGGGCGAACCCGAAGCCAATATCAGTTTTTCCATTTTCTGCACGCCTTCCTTTCCTGCTGTGTTCTGCTGATTCTAAGCATATAACCCGTCCGTCTTTTTTGTCAATATGCTGTTCTCTGTACGATAATCTATAATTTTCTGCACATGGATTTGCAGTTGTCTTTCGCACTACGATCCGTAATTGTTTTTGCACAACGATTTGCAGTTGTCTTTCGCACTACGATCCGTAATTGTTTTTGCACAACGATTTGCAGTTGTCTTTCACACAACGATCCGTAATTGTTTTTGCACAACGATTTGCAGTTGTCTTTCGCACAGCGGTCAGAACGTTTCACGCGGCGATGGAAATAATGTTCTTTACAGGAAATCCCTTCTCCCTTATAATGAAAAAAAATCGAAGAAAGATCCGGCGAAGGTTCGGGCGGAGAAAATGATGTTGCAGAATATCCTGATCGTGGAAGACGACAAAAAATTAAATGATGGCATCCTGCTTTCTCTGAAAGAGGAGGGCCGCTCCTTTTTTCAGTGCCGCACACTGGCTGAGACCCGGGACATTCTGCTCCGGGAAAGGCTCGCCCTGATCCTGCTGGATGTAAATCTGCCGGACGGCAATGGCGTTGATCTTGTGCGCGAGATCCGCACGGGCCGCCGCGGGCCGCGAAACCAGGATACCCCCATTCTCCTGATCACCGTCAACAACCTGGAAGTGGATATCGTGGCAGGGCTCGAGGCCGGGGCAAACGATTATATCACCAAGCCTTTCAGCCTGATGGTGCTGCGCGCCCGCGCAAGGGTGCAGCTGCGCCAAAAAGGCGCATCCC
>CANRKY010000182.1 GCA_947631355.1 uncultured Marvinbryantia sp. | reverse complement strand
TGAAGATCGTTGAGCTGTACGCTCCGCCGCGCCATATCCGCACTTATTTTCTGAATCTCCAGACCGGTAAAATGCCTGCCCGCCGTCTTTGCGCACAGCAGAATGGGAATGATCCCGGTGCCGGTTCCCAGATCCAGCACGCGCTCCATTTCCCGCACTCTCGCAAAACCGGAGAGGAGCACCGCGTCCATGCCGAAGCAGAACCCTCCCGGATTTTGTATGATCCGGTATCCGTTGCGCTGCAGATCGTCAATTCTTTCGCCATCGCGCAGCTCAATCTTCATCCAGCTTGGATTTCCCTTCTTTTTTCTCCATTTCTTCCAACTGCGTCAGTTCTTTGTCCTGTTTCGCGTCTTTCTTGCGGTCCTTTTTCCTGCGCGGCTTAAATTTCAGCTCGCCCACGGGATACTCCCGCATCTCCTTCTCATCGTCCACATCGATCAGCACTTTCACCGTCTGGCGCAGCACATTTACACTCTGCACCTCCCCCTTGAAACCGTCGGATGTGGTCACGTGATCCCCGTTGCCCGGCAGCCGGCTGTTCAGATATTCGTAGGTTTCTTCCTCATTTTTCAGGCAGCACATCAGCCTGCCGCACACCCCCGATATCTTTGTTGGGTTCAGGGACAAGTTCTGCTCCTTCGCCATCTTGATGGACACCGGAGCGAATTCCGTGAGATACGAATGGCAGCAGAGGGCCCGCCCGCAGGCGCCCACGCCTCCTAAGATTTTTGTCTCGTCTCTCACGCCGATCTGCCGCAGCTCGATGCGGGTCTTAAAGACCGCCGCCAGATCTTTCACCAGCTCGCGGAAATCGATCCTTCCGTCCGCGGTAAAATAAAACAGGATCTTATTATTGTCAAACGTATATTCCGCGTCCACCAGCTTCATTTCCAGCTTGTGCTTCTCCACCTTTTCCTGGCAGATCGCCAGCGCTTCCTTTTCCTTCGCGCGGTTCCGCTTCACTTTCTCATCATCGTCCGCTGTAGCCAGGCGCAGCACGGGCTTCAGCGGCTGGATCACCGTCTCGTCCGGAACATCGCTGGCGCCGGTGACCACCCTTCCGTATTCCACGCCCCGGGCCGTCTCCACGATCACGTGGTCGCCCCGCTTAATCTCCATGTCTTTCGGATCAAAGTAATAAATTTTCCCGGCCATGCGGAATCTGACTCCTACTATTTTCGTCATTCTATTCTCCATTCTCCTTTATCAAGAGGAACAAAAGTTCCATTGTCAGATTAAAATTAACATTCGCTGTCAGGCGGGCCTTCGCCTTCTGGATCCCCTCCAGGATCTGCTCCACGCCTTCATAGGAGATCCTCCTTGTGTGCTGCTGGATCGCGCGCAGATTTTCCCGGAACACAATGCCGTTCGCATCGTTGGTCGCCTTAAAATATAACACATCCCGGAACCACACTGCAAGGATATCCAGATAATCCCTCACATCCACCTTAAATTCCGCCACTGCCTTCACCGCGGTGGTGATCTCGGAAATGTCCATTTCGTGAATGTGCGTCAGGAGGTGAACAGCGGCCGCCTTGATCTCATTGAAGTTCTCGGACGTTGCCAGCTGCACGGCCTTCCCGATGTTTCCCTGCGCGAACGCCACGCAGATGTCCGCCTGATAATCCGGGATCTTCGCGTGTTCCATGAGGTAATTGCGCACCTGCTCATCCGAAACCGGCTTGATGTTAAGCAGCACGCAGCGCGACAAGATCGTGGGGAGCAGCATATTCACATTGGTGGTCAGGATCACAATGACCACGTACTCCGGCGGCTCCTCTATGGTTTTCAGCAGCGCGTTCTGCGCCTGCGGGCTCATCTTTTCCCCGTCATTTATGATGTACACTTTATAGGGGCTGCTGTAAGGGCGCACCTGCACGTCCTCCACCACCTGCGTTCGAATGTCGTCCACGCTGACTGTGTTGGGTTTTGCATGTGTGACTTCCATAATGTCCGGGTGGTTCCTGCTCAGCGCCATGCGGCATGAGTGACATTTGTCGCAGGGCACATTCTCGTCTGCCTCGCAGTTGATCGCCCGGGCGAAAACGGAGGCCAGGGTTCTCTTGCCGGAGCCTTTTTCCCCGTTCAGGATATACGCGTGTGATATTTTTTTTGTCCGGATCACATTTTGCAGATGTTCCACCACATCTTTATGTCCGATAATACTGTTAAATCCGCTCATGCCCCGCTCCTTTCCGCCGCTGTCGAAGAATCCTGCTGACACTCGCCTAACTGACCCTTATCTTGTTGACATTTATCCTGCTGGCATTCGCCTTGCTGACATTCGCCCTGCTGGCAGTTGTCTTGCCGATATTCATCCTGCTGGCAGTTCAGAATGAATGTCTCTACTTCCTGTATACATTCCTCGCGGTCATTGTCGTTGGAAAAACGCCTCTTTATACCGGCCCGCCTCAGATTTTCCTCAGAAAAATCCACGCTGTCCGCCAGAAACCTCCTGCACATCTCGTCAAATCTGCGGTTCTGAGGCTTTCTCTCCCGTTTGAACGCGCGCTCCAGGCGATGCTCATCGTCCACTTCGATGTAGATTGGCACCACCTTGTCCTCGCCATAGTAGGACCGGATCTTTTCATAGGACTGCAGCGTGCCGATGCCCAGATAGTCGTGCCGCTCCAGGTCTGTGTGTTCGTCATCAACGGTAAAATATTTCCAGATGCCGTGCACCGTGTCGTAAGAGCGCATCTCGATCACTTTTCCCCGGCGCTGCAGATCGTCCGCCGTGTCGCTGTCCACAAAATAATATTCCCTGCCGTTTTCCTCTTTCTCCCGGATCGGCCTTGTGGTGTACATCACCAGCTCCCGGAGATTCAGATTTTCTTTCTCGATCAGAGCTTTGTATATGGTATCCTTTCCGGTAGAACTCTTTCCGATGATATAAAAAAGTTTCCCCATGCTTCCCCTCAAAAATTTTTGTGACCTGCTGTCATCCAATATATGGTTATCAGATCAAATATGTTATGATCAGGTCAAATATGTTGTTATCATATATGACTTATGATATTTTCTATCTTATTATCATACTATGAAAATGCCCGCACTGTCAAATAATATCGGCCTGAAAGCGGATTTCTGAAAGCAGATTTCGAAAGCAGATTTCGAAAACGGATTTCCTATCGGCTATGGCCGAGAAGTCCGCAGGCGGCGCAGGCTAAAAGCGGTCATCTGCAGGCCTCCTCGCAGACCAGGATCGTGCGGGCGCTGTAGTCCGACAGGCCCTGCAGGGTGAGTCCTACTTCCCGGCACGCCTCCACCCATTCAATCAGCTCGCCGCGGATGCACTCTCCGGGCACCGCCACGGGAACGCCGGGCGGATATAAATACAGATATTCTGCACAGATCCTCCCCACGCTCCGCGCAAGATCCACACGCTCCTTCCGGAACATATCCGCCTGCCCCAGTGTATACACCTGCTCGCCGGGCTGGAAAATATTTTGTGATATTTCCCGCAGGGAGAGTATTTTCTTATGTGCAGTTTCTATCACTGCAGTTTCTATTTCTGCCTCTGTCTTTGCCTCTGATGCTGCTTCTATTCTTCCTGATGTCTTTTTTTCTGTTGCTTCTATTTTCGTCGCTGCCCTTTTTTCTGCTGTCTTTATTTTTGCTTCCTTTATTTCTATCTTTATTTCTTCATCAATGTCGCGCAGTGCTTCCAGG
>CANRKY010000181.1 GCA_947631355.1 uncultured Marvinbryantia sp. | reverse complement strand
GACGCGATAGAAAAAATAGTTGACCTCCAAGCAGAAATAAACAGGTCCGGCGGCAGTCCATCCCCAGAGAGCCCGCGGCCTCTGCGCAGGCCCTGGCCGTCTTCTGGTTCATCATGTCCTCGCCTAGGGCGATAAACACGTAGGGAGGGCTGTTTTGATCGCAGTATTCCCGCAGAATGTCTGTGAGGACTTCACTGTTTTTTTGGCGGTTTTTCAGGAACAGGCTGCGCTGCACAAACGAGACATTCCCGTATGGATCCTCCGCCCCCTCCTGGGAGCCGTCGATGTTGAAAAACAGATCCAGCTCCGGCCGCTCCTTCAGATAAATTTCTCTGTCTGTGGCGTCATCGGACACAACAGTCACATCCAGCGTCTTTCCCCGCATCTGGCCTGCCTGCAGGCAAATGTCCAGAAATTTCTGACCGTAGTTTCCGAAACCGATCAGCAGCACAGCAAGCACCGGGTCGTCCTTTTCCGTGCCCGCGTACAATGGCCAGTGATACAAATGATACTGGAGGGCCAGGCTGGAATTTTTGTCTGTGTTTGCATCCAGCCCGAACATTCCCTTTTCTTTCAGGTTCCCCTGCCGGGCAATGGCGGACGGCAGCGCGTAAAACAGCGCTTTTTCCAGATCTTCGGTCAGTTCCCCGCAGTGGCGGTAGCGGTGCGCCCGCTCGCACAGGCTTTTCTGCAGGATCACGGTGAGAATGTTCCGCAGGCGCGGATGGGAATTTCCCTCGGACGCGCGGATCAGCCGGGACTCGTCCACCAGCCGTCTCAGGTCATCATAATCCTCTCTCTGGAACAGATACCCCCGCCCTCTGGATTCCGGGGTGACAACCACCGCATGGTACAGCACGGCCCCGATGGCGTAAATATCCGTCTGGATACTGGGCGGAAGATAGCCGCTCTCCGGCTCCATATATTCCCGCGTGCCGATCCCGGTCTCCATATCTTCAAATGCGGAGCAGATAGAATTGACGTCAAACAGAGAAAGCGCCTGAGTGAGGTGCTCCTCCCCGCGCTTTAAAAAGCCGAAATTTGCCGGCTTGATATCCCGGTGCAGCATCCCGGCGTTGTGCAGCACATGGATACACTTTGTGAGCGAGACCATGGCGCTCAGCACCGTGACCAGCTTCCACTCCGGTTCCTGTTCCGGGTGGCTGTGTATCTCATCGCAGATCACGTCAAATGCCTCCAGGGCAGGGCGGGGCGTCCAGATATAGGCCGTCCCTGTGACGTTCCCGTTTTCATCGCATCCCCGGTACAGTTCGAACGGCGGGATAAATGCCGACAATTCTCCGCTGCTGTTCTGCCGCTGAAGGCTGCGCAGGGTATGATACGGCTCCAGGTAAGCCTCCCGCTCCTTTTCAAACCATTCTTTTTCCGGCGTGTCCGACGGATAAAACAGCTGTCCCGATCTGTCCCTTTTGATGGCTCCGGCGTTTTTCGGGTAAAATTCCTTCAGCACTCCCAAGGCGCTGTTTTCGTGGTGCGCCTCGTAGCAGACCGCAAATCCACCTTTTCCGATCACTTTCCCGATGGTAAATTTTCTGGGAAACGCCCCGGCGCTTTCTTCGCGCAGCAGAATGGTTCCTTTCAGGTAGCTGCGATTTTTCATACGTCTCTCCTTTTTCTTACCTGTACTTACAACTTCTTACATGTGCTTGCGCTTTCTTGCAGGTACTTTCGCTTTCTTGCAGGTACTTTCACTTTTACAGGTGCCTTCGCTTTCTTACAGGTACTTCCGCGCGTAGCACGAGAAGATGAGCAGCACATCGAAGATATTTTTTCCACTCACTTTCTGGTAAAATGCTTTTTCCAGCCACTCGTCCGCGCCGACTCGGAAATCGGCAAAGAGCTTCTCAAAGTTTGGCATGGCGTCGTGTATGTGGCTGATGTTGTAATAATAATAGTAGACCACCAGCAGCGATGTGCGGGTGACGGTTGACGGCGATGTCTCCGCGAGGGCTTTTGTTTTGGCAAGATCCATGTAGCTGTCGATGCCCAAAAGCAGATCCATGAAGTCGCTTACCTTTTTTTCATCCGCTCTGCGCTCCTCATCCAGGATGCCCTTAAAATCTCCCTGCCGCAGCCGGTCCGCCTCCACGAACCACAGGCCGTACCGGCACTCTTGAAACGCCTCCTCACGCCGGATTTTCTCCGCCGCTTCGGGATCCGGATCCGGGCCCAGCTGCTGAATTTTTTTCTGTATCTCTTTTTTCCGCGGGAGCATCTTCTCATACACCGTCCAGGCAAGCTTTTTCAGCAATTCCTCGTACACGCGGTTCGCCGTATTCTGCTCTGTGGAGAGCTGCAGGTTTCCCTTTTTGATCTCCATGATCTTTTTTTCCTGCGATTTTCCAGCCGCTTCTGCTTCCTCCTCTTTCTTTGCCGGGCTCTTTACCACGTATTCACCCCCGTAGGTGTCGCAGTTGTAATGCTCCTGTATAAATTTTTCAAACGCTTCCTCTGTATAGTCCAGCGCCTTTCCGCTAAAAATGCCGCCGCTGGAATCCCCATAAAAGTATCCCCGGAAGACAACGGTGTCTTCTTTTGGGGAAGTTCCTTTGTGATACCCAGCCTGGGACAGCCGAAGGATCATCTCATTGGATCGGATGATCTTTTCCTGCGGGCTCAGGTCGTCCCGGCAGATGTAGTATAAATAGACCATCTCGGCAAAGTTTTTATAATTGATGCCCTGCCCGGACGGGTCTTCGTAGTCAAACCGGCTTTTCCGGTACGCATCGGTGATGAACCGCATCAGGTTGTTTGTGTAATAGTCCCGGAACAGGTTCGATTCCAGGTCGTATATTTTCCGCTCCGCCTCCTGTGCCGCTGCGCCGGCCGGATAATATTTCATGCCGTACACCATGGCAAATAGGTACAGCCCTTTTTTTGTGGCGCCCTCCGGGTGGAATCTTCCGGACGCCAGATCGTCCACCATCTTCAGCAGCCCATAGGTACCTTTGGGTTTGCACTCGTCTCTGCTGGCTCTCTCCAGCACCGCGAACACTTCATCGTCCACTTCCCGCAGCAGTTCTTCTTTGTTTCTTGCCGCCCTTCCCAGTTTTGCCTTGACGTATTTTTTTATGTGCCCCTCCCCCTGGTAGATCACTTCTTTGGAGCGGCCCTCCGGCTTGTAAACCAGGTAATTGCCCTTATCGATGAACTGCTTCAGGATGCGCAGGCGCAGAGGATCTCCCGCCCATCTGTCGTCCTCCCCGCAAAGCCTGTCCACAATCTGCTCCATGTAATCTTCCGGGAGCGGAAATTTTCGGTACTGGTTGTAGAGCGCCTTCACCATTTTTTCCTCAAAGCGGTCGCAGGTCAGGATCCTGGAATCCTCTCCCCTGGCGTACTCTGTATTCACCAGCTCCCGATAATACGCATTGTCTTTTCCTGTCTCGTATGGGATCTTGCACATTTTAAACATATCGTACAGTTCTTTTAATTCCCGGAGCCGCTCGGAAGGGTCATCCGCCCCTTCCAGCGCGCGCAGCCTGCTATAAAAATCGTTGATGGTGCAGGCCGAGCGAAATTCTGTCTGCAGATCATTCAGCACGGCTGTGATCTCACTGGAAATGTTTTTTTTCTTCATATCCGCATTTTCCTCTCTGGTAGAACTCTATGATTTATTGTACCAAGCCGCTAGCGCGGCGGCTAGCCCCAATTACATTTTTCTGCCATTTTTTCAAAAAAAAGTAGCAGTT
>CANRKY010000180.1 GCA_947631355.1 uncultured Marvinbryantia sp. | reverse complement strand
GGATGTTCCGGATCTTCCGACCCAGTGGCGCATTTCCGCCTGCTGCACCGGCGTGAGTCTCCCCGATGTGAAGCAGGCCACAGTCTGCGGCGCAAGGATCTGTTCTTCCCCGAATCGCCCGCTGTCCAGGAGCATCTGCGCAAAATGTGCATAGTCATCGATGGTGGACACCAGCCCCGCGCCGCCCGCCTCATAGGCCGGGCGCGATGTCATGTCGTTGGTCACCGCCAGGTTATCTCCCGTGTACAGGATCATTTCTCCGTTCCGCACCGTCTCGTAAGTCTTTGCCAGGCGGGCCTGTTTTTCTTCGGGAACCCAGAAGTCGGTGTCCCGCATATCCAGCGGCTCAAAGAAATTCATTTTCAGGAAATCGCCAAAGCGCATCCCGGAGATCTTCTCGATCAGCGCTCCCAGCACATCCGCAGAAAGCCCGTACCGCCAGGAGCTGTCCGGCTCGAACGCCAGCGGGAGTTTCCCCAGGCGGTTGGCCAGCTCCACAGTGGATAATGCCCCCTGCGTGTGCAGTTTTTGCACGCCCTCCTCGATGAGCGCCGCCACCGCCCGGCCGGAAATGCTGCAGTCGTCCCCGTAGGTGAGGCCGGACGTCATATTTAAAAGATGCAGGGCCGTGATGGGCGTCTGGGACGGCAAAATTTTTCCATCCTTTTCCACCGTCAGTTCCGCAAACCCCGGCAGGAAATCCGCTATGGGCTGCCCCAGATCCAGCTGCCCGCGCTCCATAAGCAGCATGGCTGCCGCCGCTGTGATGGGCTTTGTCATGGAATACAGGCGGAAAATGGTATCCCGACGGATGGGCGTCTTTTTTTCCCGGTCCGCGTACCCTTGCTCCTCATAGAGCAGTTCTTCCCCGTCCTGCAGGATCAATATATTCGCGCCCGCCGTGGTGCCGTCTGCAATGGCATCCGCAATAGCCTCGCGGATGCGGTGTTTCGTGATCTCTCTCATACAGCTTTCCATCCTTTCCTGCGTATCGCTTCCGACATTCGCCAGATTACCTGTTTTCACTCCATGTTCCGGTATTTGCCGGATCGCCTGTTTTCATCTGGCATCATGTGCAAGGTCTTTACAAGATCACGCGCTCCCCGTTCAGCTCGGCATAGACCGCCACGGAAGACAGGTTCTGTACCCGGCTTCCGTCCGCGGAAAATGCCAGGCTCCGGGCCGCGTTCATATAGTTTACATAATCTATGTTCGTGGTGTACCACACGTCCTCCTGCCCGTGCACTTTCTCGCAGAAGGCTTCCATGTCTTCCCACGTGTTTTCCCGCTCAAACTCAAAGCTGTGCCCCCACACATAAAACAGCGTCAGATAGCGGTAATCTGGCTGGTGCAGAAATTCCTCCGCCAGTTTTCCAAACGCATCGTTGTGGTGGCAGGTGGGCGTCCAGCGCAGAAAGTCCGCCGGCACGCAAAAACCGCCGGTGGAGTCCACCGTCCGGCTGTACAGAAATCCCAGATCCCGCAGCATGTCCACCACCTGGTCGTTGTATTCCCCGAAGGCATAGGAGCACCCGCGCACGATCCGCCCGGTCCAGCTCTCCAGGTTTTTCCGGTCCTGCAGGAACTCCCACACCAGTTTTTCTTTCGCCAGGTGGGTGGGAAATTCATGGTACACCCCGTGGCAGGCGATTTCGTGCCCCGCATAGAGCTGCGGCAGCTCCTCTTTTTTTATAAAGCCGTCCGTGCCCAGCGTGCCGGAATTTAGATGAAACGTCGCCTTCAGCCCATAGCGGTTAAAAATTTCCACAAGACGGCGGTCAAAGATCTGGCCGTCATCGTAGCTGAATGTCAGCGCCTTGTTTTTAAAATCCGGATAGTACAGACGGAAGCGTCCTTCCCGGCTTTTCGCCGTGTAGACCGGCGCCTCCTCTGTCATCCTCTCTCTCGCAAAAAACATCATACCGCAACCTCCAAAACAGCGTTCGTCAGCCGACGAACTTTTGGATAAAATCAAACTCCACGGGATCTGCCCATCTAATCATCGTACTCCCCGTTTATGATCTTTCGGATAACATCAAACTCCACGGGATCTGCCCCCGTAAGCTCACGGCTTTTGGCGTCCGGCTGGCTGCATCCCACGTAGAACGTGAACTTCTCTCCGTCCTGTCTGCGCCGGCCCGCTTCATCCACCACCGTGATGGCCTTCCAGTAATTAATGGGAACTTCCGCCTCTATTTCCGCTCCCGCGGGCACGCTCACGCGCGAAAATCCACAGAGTGACGGATTTTTCGCTGCAAACGCGGAATCTTTGCACTGCACATATACCTGCACCACATCCTCCGTGTCCATGGCGCCGGTATTCTTTACGGACACACGCACAAAAAAGCATCCGTTCACTTTCATTCCCAGCTCTGCCGCGGTCACCCGCACATCCCCGTAAGTGAGGCCGTACCCAAAGGGATACTGCGCCTTGTTTTCCATATAGCGGTAGGTTCTGCCCTTCATGGAATAGTCCTCAAAATCCGGCAGCTCCTCCAGCGTCTCATAAAAGGTGACAGGCAGTTTCCCGGAGGGCGATACCTCGCCGAAAAGCACCTCCGCCGCAGCTTCCCCGCCGCGGCACCCCGGATACCACACCTGCAGGATCGCCGCAAAATGTTCTCTGGCAAAGCTCATATCGATATCGCTTCCCGCCATCATCAGCAGGATCACCGGCTTGCCCGTCTCTGCCAGCGCGCACATCAGGTCGCGCTGCACCTGCGGGAGCTGCAGATCTGTCTTGTCCCCCGACGCGTAGCTGTTTCCCGTATCTCCTTCTTCGCCTTCCAGCGTCTCGTCCAGCCCCAGGCAGAGGATCACCACATCGCTCTGCTCCGCCACGATCTTCGCCTCCGCCAGACGGTCCCCCGCCATGGCGATGGATTCCGAGCGGTCGCGGAACAGCTCGCACCCGATGGATGTGAGCACGCGCACATCGTCCCCCAGATAGTCCTGGATCCCTTCCTGGATAGTCACATAGCGGGACGCGCAGCCGTGATAGTTGCCGATCAGCGCCGCGCGGCTGTTGGCGTTCGGCCCGACAACGGCCACCGTTTTCAGTTTTTCTTTCTGCAGGGGCAGGATGCCATCGTTTTTCAGCAGCACGAAGCTCTCCTGCGCCGCGCGCTTCGCCAGAGCCAGGTGTTCCTTGGACTCGATCTCGGTATAGGGAACCGCGTCGTACTCGCTGCCGTCAAACAGCCCCAGCTGGAACCGCGTGGTAAACAGGCGCACCGCCGCTTCTGTGATGGTCTCCTCGCTCACCAGCCCGTCCTCATATGCGTGCAGGATATGTAAATAGGTATTTCCGCAGTTCAGGTCGCAGCCGTTATTGATGGCCAGCGCCGCCGATTCTTTTGCGGATGAAGTGACCATATGGTGCTCGTGGAAGTCCCGGATGGCCCAGCAGTCCGACACGAAATGTCCCTTAAAGCCCCATTCTTTTCGCAGGATCTTCTGCAGGGACGGGCTGCCGCAGCACGGCTCCCCGTTGACGCGGTTGTAGGCGCCCATCACGGCTTCCACTCCCGCCTCCCGCACCAGAGCCTCGAAAGCCGGGAGATAAGTCTCATACATATCTTTCTTGCTGACCTTCGCGTCAAACTCGTGCCGCAGGCCCTCCGGCCCGGAATGTACCGCAAAGTGCTTTGCGCAGGCGGCGGCTTTCATGGTGTCGCCCTTCCCCTGCAGTCCTTTCACAAAGGCCACGCCCAGGCAGC
>CANRKY010000179.1 GCA_947631355.1 uncultured Marvinbryantia sp. | reverse complement strand
ATTTTGAATTGAATGAAAAAACCGGAGGCAGCGATTCTGCAAAATGCAGGATCGTAACCTCCAGTTTTTGGCTTAACTACAATATATTGAAGATATAAGTGCTTATTTTACCATATTTGTTTAAAATTTCAATTTACAATCGTGTTTCTTTGTGATAAGATAAGATTCGTAAAAATTGGGAGTGTGAAAGCCCGGTTTATCGCAAAGTATAATCCTTTGCGATAAAATCGAAAGGATAAAATGATATAATGACAGCAAAAAAGCAGGTTCAGAGAACCTGCTTTCTTAATTAAGAGATGTTCCATAAATTGCCTTGAATATAAACTTTGGTCATAAAACATTCATGTCAATATACGTTCTACGACAGCGTCAGCTGCACCTGCTCTACCGGAATAAGTGTTTCTTTTTGTTAGTTATCCTGCCCAAGTTGAATATTTATTGTATTCATTTTATTGAAGATTCATTATATTTATTGCTTTCCACGATTTTCTTATATTCCAGCGTCCCCCCGAACAGATCCAGCGCGCTTCCAATGGTCACGTTCACCCGGTTCTGCCCCAACAGCCGCAGCTGTTCCAGATCCGCATAGCTTCCCACGCCGCCCGCATAGGTCACGGGAACGCCCTGCCATTCTCCCAGCAGCCGCGCCAGCTCCGCTTCTATCCCGTTCGCTTTGCCCTCCGCGTCCACTGCATGAACCAGAAATTCATCGCAGTACGCCGCCAGCTCGTCCAGTACCGCTTTGTCCAGGATCGCATCTGTGAACTTTTGCCAGCGGTCTGTCACAATGTAGTAATCCTCTCCCTTTTTGCGGCAGCTCACATCTAGTACCAGATGTTCTTTTCCCGCGGCGGCGGATATCCTGCGCAGGTTTTCCTGATCCAGTCTGCCGTCCCGAAACACGAAGCTGGTGACGATCACGTGGGACGCCCCGTTTTCCAGCCAGAACTGCGCGTTGTCGTCCCGTATGCCGCCTCCCACCTGCAGTCCGCCGGGCCAGGCGTGAAGGGCCGCGAGGGCCTGCCGCTTTGTGGCCTCGTAAAATTCAGAGCCTTCCGGATTTAAGAGAATGATATGCCCGCCCCGCAATCCGTCTTTTTTATATAATTTCGCATAATATGCCGCGTCTTTTTCTGACACAAAGTTTTCCTCTGCACGGTTTCCCTGGTCGCGCAGGGAACCGCCCACAATCTGTTTTACTTTCCCGTTGTGAATATCAATACACGGTCGAAACTCCATCTCTGATCTCCTCCTGCTGCAAGACTGTTTTAAGTATAACGGTTCTTTTGTCCACACACAAGATGAATTTCTTTCTATATCAATTTTTCTCTGCAAAATCTCTCCGCAAAAATACCGGAGCGCATATTTCGCACCCCGGTATTTCCTGCAAATTCTTTGACCTGCTCGATTCCTTTGCCTGCCAGGCTCTTTGCTTATTAGACTCTTTTGCCTGTCAGTCCTTTACCTGTTTCACTCTTTTACCTGTCCTACACCGAATGATATTTCGCGATATAGAACGGGAAGGTGTCGGTCCCCTTCATTTCTTTTCCGGCGGATACCGTCACTTTCTTGTCAGTGATCAGGTATTCAATGTCCGCGCCGGATTCCACCACTGTGTCCTGCATCAGGATGCAGTTTTTCACTTTTGCCCCTTTTGCCACTTTTACGCCGCGGAACAGGATGCTGTTTTCCACTTCGCCCTCGATCACGCAGCCGTCCGCCACCATCACGTTCTCCACTTTCGCGCCCTCAATGTACCTTGTGGGGTTGTCGTCGCGGATCTTGGTGTAGATCGGCGCGCCGGAGAACAGCGCGTCCAGGTTGTAGTCGTCCAGCAGCTTCATGTTTTCATCAAAGTAGCTCTTGATGCCGCTCACCCGCGCCACGTATCCCTCGTATTTGAAGGCCTGTACATTCAGTTTGGCAAGCTGCGGCACTAGGATGTCGCGCTCGAAGTATTCGTGGCCGTGCACGTATGCGTCGTCGATCAGGCTGATGAACAGCTCGCGGTCCACCACGTAGATATTCATGTCGAAGTTCTGCACGCCCGGCTCTCTGCTGTTAATGTAGATCTTCTTCACGCGCCCGTTCTCGATGTCGAAGGTGTAGTAAAATCCTTTTGTGTTGTCCCTCGCTCTCAGGATGCTCTCCGGGAATTCCGCCTCGTTGTAGGCCGCCGTCACATCGGCGCCGCTTGCGATATGTGCCTCGATCATGGCGCTGAAATCGAAATTCACCGCGATGTTGGCATCGGAAAGCACCACGTATTTTTCTTTCTGGGAGCGCAGGAATCCCAGGATGCTGGCAGTTGCGCCCACACGCCCCACATAGGGCTGGGATGTTTTTTCCGCGAACGGCGGAAAGATATGTAAGCCGCCGTTTTTGCGCACCAGATCCCACTCACGCCCGGATCCCAGATGATCCATCAGGGAGTGGTAGTTGCTCTTTACCAGCAGGGAGATGTTGGAAATGCCGCAGTTTGCCATGCTGGACAGCATAAAGTCGATCATGCGGTAACGGCTTGCAAAGGGGATGGATGCCATGGAACGCACGTTGACTAATTCCGGAACCAGTGCGTCATAGCTGTTTGGATATATGATCCCAAGTGCACTTGTATTCGAATTTACCATTTTTCTTCACCATCCTCTACATTTTGATTGATCATCGCTTTCGGTCCGACCGTTGCGTTTGCGCCGATGGTCACGCCCGCGCCAACGGTCGCCACGCCGTTTTCTCCGTCCTGCGGCATCGCGCCGATGACAGCGTTCTCACCGATGGTCACGTTCTCCGCCACGATGCAGTGTTTCACCACGGCGCCGGCCTTCACCACCGTGCCGCCCATCACTACCGCGTCCTCGATCACCGCGCCGTTTTCCACCTGCACGCCCGCGAACAGGATAGAACGCTTCACGGTGCCCTTCACCCGGCAGCCGTCTGTGATCATGGAGTTTTCCACCACTGCGCCCTTGCTGATCTTGTGGCCTGTCATTCCGCTGTTGCGGCTGTAAATCTTCCAGTCGTCATCGAAAAGGTTGATGCCGCTGTGCTCCGGATCCAGCACTTCCATGTTGGCCTCCCACAGAGAGGATATGGTTCCCACATCCTTCCAGTATCCCTTGAAGTGGTAGGCGTACATTTTGCGCTTATCCCGCAGCAGATTGGGGATGATGTTGTTGCCGAAGTCGTTCTCGGAATTGGGATCCGCCTCGTCCTCCGTCAGATATTTGCGCAGGATATCCCAATTGAAAATATAAATACCCATGGACGCCAGATTGGATTTCGGGTTCTTCGGTTTTTCCTGGAACTCCGTGATCTTGTCGTCCTCATCCGCAACCATCAGGCCAAAGCGCGGCGCCTCCTCCCACGGCACCTCCATAACAGCCACGCTGAACTCCGCTCCCTTTTCCTTGTGGAATTTCAGGAAGTCGCTGTAGTCCTGTTTGCAAATCTGATCCCCCGAAAGAATGATCACGTATTCCGGGTCGTAGCGCTCAATGAATGAAATGTTCTGGTAGATCGCATTTGCGGTCCCCTTGTACCAGTCGGAGCCCTGGGCTTTCTGATACGGCGGGAGCACATGCACGCCACCGTACAGACGGTCCAGATCCCACGGCTGACCGTTTCCAATGTACTCATTCAGTACGAGCGGCTGATACTGTGTCAGAATGCCGACCGTATCAATCCCCGAATTTACGCAGTTCGAAAGCGGGAAATCAATAATACGATATTTCCCACC
>CANRKY010000178.1 GCA_947631355.1 uncultured Marvinbryantia sp. | reverse complement strand
CCGCAAGAAGAACAAACACATCTGCACTTCTCACCAAATCCGCAACTCGATCATAGAGGAGCAGCTTCTGGACAGCATCCGCAACATCACGGCTTATGTGCGGGAGCATGAAGACGAATTTGTGCGGATGGTCACGAAGAAGTCTTAGGAGGAACTGAGCCATAGCCTGCGGGACAGCAAGTGTGAACTGGAGCAGGCACAGACCCGTATCCGCAAGCTGGACGAGATCATCCAACGGCTCTACGCGAACAACATCGAGGGCAAGATCACCGACGAGAGGTTCAGCTGGATAAGCGCCAGCTATGAGGAGGAACAGCACACGTTGGAGAGCCACGTGGTTGAACTGAAAGCCCTGATCGCGTCAGAGAAAAAACGCGGTGCCAATGTGGACAGCTTTCTCGCCATTGTGTGGAAGTACACGGACATCCAGGAACTGACCGCCGAAATCATCCGCGAGTTCGTGGAGAAAGTCTATGTCTACCAGACCAAGCGCGTAGCAGGCTACAAAGTTCAGCGCATCTGTATCGTATGGAACTGCATCGGAGAGTTCAATCCACCAGCCACAAAAGAGCAAGAAAACTCGGCATAGCCGCATTTCATGACTATTCCGAATTTTCCAGAAATCATAAATCCCTTAGTTGTACCGCCTTTGGCAGCGCTCCTTTTTTTGTCTGAACGCAACCTCTAAAAATCTGCCATTGCTAATGTTCCATCATTCTTTCTGTCTCTGTCGCATCAAACTATTCATTAAATGATTTCTATGTTATATTTGTTTTGTGCAATATCTTGTGTCGCTCATATGTTCATACACATTATCTTGTTTTTTATATTGACATTTTTCGTCTAAAGCCGTATCATTATATTTGCTAAAAAATGTACGCCTAATAAGAAACCTCATTAAGAGAAGGGAAGAAGGTGTTATTATAAAATCTGCATCAGAATTTAGTATTTCTTCTATTTCATCGGATTCTTCAGGAAAAAGTGTCTCCATTGGTCGGATACGTTCCGACATAATCGCATCCATTATCAAACATTTCCCGTATTTTGACGGAAAGCTTTCACCAAACACTGACATTTTGTTTTGGAAGGATCGCATCGCGCATGTAGAACGTCACCGGAAAGATTTCTCATCTTCTGCCGAATACGACTACTGTTTTTCCTGCATCCCCGATATTATTCGCAATCCAGACTATATCAGTATTCATCCAGATATGGACAGTATCTCTTTCATTAAAGATTTCAGTGCCCATACTTCCGTTGTAATACGCATATCATCTAATGGTAAATTGGCTTTCCGAACAATGTACCCACTACGAAATTCCCAGCTTAACACCTACATACAAAAAGGCTATGCCTGGAAATTTATCTGAAAGCTCTTGACTTTTCCGTTTGAAAAATGTATTATAACTTTACAAATACATATACTGTTAATTAAGATAGATTATTCAAGGATAGAACAGGCAGCTATCGCGCCCATTGGGTCTTAAAGAGATGCCGGATTGCCACCCGGCTGAATAATCTGTCTTTTTTATTTTCCCTGAATCCAGACAATCGATCATACACGATACGCAAAAAGTAGCGCCTTTCGATAAAGCAAGGCGCTACTTCACGTAGCAACATTTATCCGGTGGACAAGTGTGGCAGCATCTATTCCAGGATCAATCCCTTCAGAATATCCACGCACTTTTCCAGCCCAAAGCTGGAGGAATCCAGGCAGATATCGTAGTACCGGCTGTCGCCGAATTTGGTGTTTGTGTGATAGGAACAGTATTTTTTGCGTTTTTTGTCCACCCTGCGGATCTCGTCCGCCACCTGCTCCTCGGTCTGATCCGGCATCTTTTTCATCATGCGTTTCAGGCGGAAGTCAAAGTCCGCCGTTATGAACACATGCAGGCTGTTATCGTATTCTTTGAGGACGGTATTGGCATTTCGCCCCACAATGATACAGTTTCCCTTTTCCCCCACCTGCTGGATCGTCTCTTTCTGCGCCTGGAAAATGCGCTCGCTCAGGGGCCGGTTGTAAAAGTCGAACAGGCTCTGTGTGAAGCCAAAGTTGATGGGCACGCTCTCGTCCCATTTGATCAGGCTGTAAATGTCCACATTGCCCTGCCCCGCCCGCATGAGGATCAGTTCCTTGTCATAGTATTCCAGCCCGGTTTCTTCCGCAAGGCGCAGGCCGATAGTGCCGCCTCCGGCGCCGAACTCCCGGCTGATGGTTACGATCCGCTTCATAAGAAAACCCCCTTTTTCTGCACGGCTGAATTGTCACAGCACTTTATTCAGGAAATCGATGGTGCGCGGCTCTTTCGGATGATTGAACACCTCGTCCGGAGTGCCCTCCTCCACGATGTAGCCGCCGTCCATGAAGATAACGCGGCTTGCCACCTCGCGGGCAAACCCGATCTCGTGGGTGACTACCACCATGGTCATGCCGTCCGCGGCAAGCTCTTTCATAACCTGCAGCACCTCGCCCACCATCTCCGGGTCCAGCGCAGATGTGGGCTCGTCAAAGAGCATAATATCCGGGCTCATGGCCAGGGCGCGGGCAATGGCCACACGCTGTTTCTGCCCGCCGGAAAGCTGGGGCGGGTACACTTTGGCCTTTTCTTCCAGGCCCACCCGCTTCAAAAGCTCCATGCCGCGTTTCTGTGCTTCTTCCTTCGTCATTTTTTTCAGATCCACCGGCGCCAGCGTGATGTTCCGCAGCACGTCCATGTGAGGGAACAGATTGAAATGCTGGAACACCATGCCGATCTTCTCGCGGTACTTGTTGATGTTCGTCTTCTTGCTGGTGATGTCCACACCGTCCACCACCACCTGCCCGCCGGTGATGTCTTCCAGGCGGTTGAGGCAGCGCAGGAACGTGGATTTTCCGGAGCCGGACGGCCCGATGATCACCACAACCTCACCCTCGCAGATGTCGTTTGAGATATCTTTTAAAACTTCCAGTTTCCCAAAAGATTTCACCAGATGGGACACATGGATCTTCACATTCGCTTTATTCGCGGCCACGGTTCAGCCTCCTCTCCAGCATCTTTGCCACTCTGGACAAGATCGTAATGATGATCAGATACATAATGGCAACGATCGCCCAGGTCTCCAGGGACATGAACGTCTTTGCCACAACATTCTTCGCCGTGTTGACCAGTTCCGGAAAGCCGATAACTGAAAGAATGGAGGTATCTTTTAAGGTGATGATGAACTGATTGACAATACTTGGGATCATCGTGCGGATGGCCTGCGGCAGCACCACGCGCACCATGGCGCGCCAGTAGGGAAGGCCCAGACTTCTGGCCGCCTCCATCTGCCCCTTATCCACAGACTGGATGCCGGCGCGGATGATCTCCGCCATGTAGGCGCCGCAGTTCAAGGCCAGACACGCCGTGCCGGCCTGCAGGGCGCTCAGTGTGAACCCGCCCTTTTCCAAAAGGCTGTTGATGCCGGCGGGGATACCAAGATAAATGAAATACGCCAGCACGATCATCGGCACGCCGCGGATCACATCCACAAAAATGGTGGCGATCAGATTGCATACCCGGTTCTTCAAAACGCTCAAAAGACCGAAGATCATACCGATGATGCAGGCAAAAAACAGACCGCTCAGCGCCAGTAAAAGGGTCTGCCGCATAGCGCGCAAAAGCAGCGGGCCATAATCCGTTATTATTCTTACCATGTAGGGCTCCTTTCAAAAAAGGGCGCTGTGATCATACAGCGCCCTCTCTGTCTCTGCAGATACTACCTGTTTGGCACAGCAGACATTACTCAGCCGCTGTCTCTGTCTCCGCAGCTTCGGTTTCGGATTCCTCCTCTGTCGCTGCCGCATCG
>CANRKY010000177.1 GCA_947631355.1 uncultured Marvinbryantia sp. | reverse complement strand
ACTGTGCCTCACGTTATATTTCACACTGTGCCTCACGTTATATTTCACACTGTGCCTCACGTTATATTTCACACTGTACTCCACGCTGCATTTCACGTTGCGCTTCATGTTACATTTTACATTGTATTTCATGTTACATTCCACCTTGCATTTTGTATAAACCTGTGTCTTAACACGCACAGAAATATATGGTACAATACTAAGAAAAACACCGATGACGCTTGTGTCAACCGGTGTTTGACAAGTATCTTCATCGAGATACAGTCAAGATGATGCAATGTAAACGCAATTATGAAAATTGATAAAAACGCAGCAAGGAGGAATGAAATGATGTATGAACCGAAACCAGTGGATACGGGTGATGTGACACTGCCGGAGGAATTGCTTTCTCTCACGGAAAAGATAGCGGAAAATGTGCATGATGTATGGGCGGAGGGAAGAATTGCAGAGGGCTGGACGTATGGCGCCCAAAAGGACGCTGAAAAGAAGACCACCCCACTGCTGGTGCCGTACAGCGATCTGCCGGAAAGCGAGAAAGCATATGACCGGAACACGGCGCTGGAAACTCTGCGGCTGATCGTTAAGCTGGGATACCGGATTTCCCGGGAATAGAGAGACAAAGATGCATAAGCCGCCAATGGGAGAACGGGGCGAGCTGCCAATAGGAGAACAAGGTGAGCCGCCAATAGAGGAATGGAGCGAACTGCCAATAGGGAAACGGAGTGAGAAAAGAGTTCCATGGATTCGAACTATACAAAACAGGCGCGCATGGCCCGCGCACTTTTTCTGGAGTACGATCAGAACGCGATGATCGAGCGGTATGGACTGCGCAATGACAAGCAGTATTTGTACGTCACCATGCTGGGAGAGCGCTATCGCATTAGCCGGTCGGACGGCCGAGTGGAGGCGCCCGGAATATCAGAAAAAGATACTGTAAAAGATACTGTAAAAGATTCTGCAGGGGACATTGCACGAGATCCCGGAAAGGATCGCGCAAAAGATTTCGCAGAAGAACCTGTGTATGTTCTCTGCGAGGACTATAATATTGTGATGACCATCTATGATATTCTGTGTTATCCAAAGGAAAGGCCGCAGCTTTCCGGGGAATGGTGCCCATTGTACAACCTGCAGGCGACTATGAGCAGTCCGGGCACGGGCTCTTTTGTAAAGAAATATGAGGATGCGTTTGCGGGAAAAACGGAGCAGCTGCGCCGGGCCTGTGAAAAAACAGGCGGCAGGGAGCCGTCTGTGAGCGCGGGCGCGGATGTGTGCTGGCAGTTTGATGTGTTCCCGTGCTTTCCCGTGCAGTTCCGGTTTTGGGACAGGGATGAAGAATTTCCGGCAAAGATACAATTATTGTGGGACAGAAATTCACTCCAGTTTATGCACTATGAAACATTATATTATGTGCTGGGTGTACTGCTGAGCAAATTGCTGGATGCCGCTGACTTGAGCTAGCTGGCGTGGAACTGCAGAGAATAAAGCAGCAAGTTAGAGCAAGCCGAAGCCTGAAACCGTGGAGCGCAAAAGCAATAAATTAGCGCAAGCCGAAGCCGTGAAACTATGGAACGTAAAGCAGTAAATTAGCGCAAGCAGAAGTCTGAAGCTGTGGAGTGCAAAAGCGGCAAGTTAACGCAAGCAATGTCCTGAAACCGTGGAGCGCAAAAGTAGTAAATTAGTGTAAGCAGAAGCCGTGGAACCTCGGAGCGCAAAAACAGCATATGGAACGATAAAATAAGGAGGATCAGCCTATGAGAAAAGAACAGCCTTACCGGTGGCAGGAGATCGCGCTGGGAACCTGCTACTATCCGGAGCAGTGGGATCGGGCCCTGTGGCGGGACGACCTGCAGCGCATGAAAGCGCACGGCATTTCGACTGTGCGCGTTGCGGAGTTCGCCTGGAATAAAATGGAACCGCGGGAGGGAGAATTTACCTGGCAGTTTTTTGACGAGTTCCTGGATCTGGCGGAGGAGGAGCAGATGAAGGTTATTTTCTGCACACCCACGGCCACGCCGCCTGCCTGGCTCACGGAGAAATATCCGGAAGTTTTAAACTGCCGCAAAGACGGCACGCCGTTTCGCCATGGCATGAGGCGGCACTACAACTATAATTCCCCGAAATACCGGGAGCTGAGTGCGCGCATTGTGGAAAAAATGGCGGAGCATTACGGAAAACGTCCCTGCATCGTGGGCTGGCAGATCGACAATGAATTTAACTGCGAGACAAATGAATTTTATTCGCCCAGCGATGACCTGGCTTTCCGGGAGTTCCTGAAGAAAAAATATGGCACGCTGGACGATCTGAACGAAGCCTGGGGCACTTCCTTCTGGAACCAGACCTACAGCGACTGGCAGGAAGTACATATGCCGCGCACCACGATCTCTGACGAATGTAATCCGCATCAGGCGCTGGATTACACGCGCTTTATTTCCGAGAGCACGCTGGAATTTTGCGGTCTGCAGGCGGATATTCTGCGCAGGTACCGCAAGCCGGGGGACTTCATCACCACCAACGGCATGTTCGGCCATCTGGACAACCACCGCATGATGGATCAGTGCCTGGATGTGTACACCTATGATTCTTACCCTAACTTTGCGTTTGGTCTGTCGGAAAATCCCAAAGCCCCGGAAAACCTGAACGACCGCAGATGGAGCCGGAATCTCAGTGAGGTGCGTTCCATCTGTCCGCATTTTGGCATCATGGAGCAGCAGGCCGGAGCCAACGGCTGGGTGGGCCGCATGGAGGCCCCGGCGCCCAAACCGGGGCAGATGATG
Organism: uncultured Marvinbryantia sp.; assembly: GCA_947631355.1. GTDB lineage: Bacteria > Bacillota > Clostridia > Lachnospirales > Lachnospiraceae > Marvinbryantia. The sequence continues at coordinate 1,072 of CANRKY010000177.1, read as the reverse complement.
CTCTGGGCCATGCAGAGTATCGCCCACGGCGCGGATTACGTGAGCTTTTTCCGCTGGCGCACCGCCTCCATGGGCACGGAAATGTACTGGCACGGCCTGCTGGATTACGACAATCGCGACAATCGGAAACTGGAGGAACTGGTGCGGATCCGGGATCGGGTAAAGGCCATTGGCGGGATCGCCGGCGCGGATTACGCGGCTTCCCTTGGGCTGGTGAAAGATTACGATAATCTCTGGGATGAGGAGATAGACGCCTGGCACGGGCGCCTGGCGTGGCAGAGCGAGCAGGCGGTCTTTCGCGCCGCCCAGCTTTCCCACACGCCCATGGATATGGTCTTTCTGACCGGTCAGACCGAGGCGGAGGACCTGAAAAAATATAAGGTGCTGATCTACCCGCATCCGGTGATGCTGGACGACAGGAAGGCGGAAATCCTGCGGGATTATGTGCAGTCCGGCGGCACGCTGATCATCGGAGCAAGGGCGGGACAGAAGGATCAGAGCGGCCGCTGCGCGATGCGCCCCATGCCGGGACCTCTTGCGGAACTCACCGGGACCACCGTAAAAGAATTTACGCTGATCGGCCCGGCGGACGAAGCCTCCCGGATGGACTGCGGCGGGCAGAAGATCGAGGCGGGCATTTTCAACGATGTGCTGTCGGTGGAAGATCCGCGTGCGAACGTGCTGGCCGTGTATGATACAAATTATTATAAGGGCGAGCCCGCCCTTGTGGAAACGCTGGCGGGAGCCGGGCGCGTGCTGCACTTCGGCGGCACGTTTACACCTGCAAACGCCGCGTGGATGCTGGAGTACACGAAAGCGGCGCACCCGTGGCAGAATGTGATAGAACTGCCCGCGGACTGTGAACTGGCCGTGCGGGAAAAGGACGGGGCGCGCTGGTTCATCGCGCTGAATTATACCGGGGAGGCACGCAGAATTCAGCTAAAAACATCCATGATCGACAAAGATACCGGAGCGGCCTGCGAGGGAGAGATCTGCCTGCCGCCCTACGGCACAAAATTTTATGAGACGAAGATGTGAGGCGCTGAAGAATGGCAGGAAGGAGAAGGGATTG
>CANRKY010000176.1 GCA_947631355.1 uncultured Marvinbryantia sp. | reverse complement strand
CCTGCCCGGTTTTTGCAGTTTCCGGCTCTTGAACCAGGCAGTGCTCAATCTGATGAAAGACTATCCCGAAAAATTCCGCGAGGGCTACCGGATCGGCTCCGTGTACGGCACATTTCCGGGGGCTATCTGGAACGGCGGCCGCACGGTGATGGGCTTTGCGGGAAAGCAGGAGATCGAGGCCGTGCTGAGGCTGTACAACAGCAGGGGCGTGCCGGTGCGCTTTACATGGACCAACTCCCTCCTGGAGGAAAAGCATGTGTACGACACCTACTGCAACCTTATCATGCGCCTGGCGGACAACGGCATGAATCAGGTGCTGGTCAATTCCAAAGTCCTGGAGGGTTACATAAGGCGGAATTATCCCTCGTTCCCCATCATTTCCTCCACCACCAAAAGGATCACCGACCTCGATGCGCTGAAGGAGGAACTGGCGGGCGGGTATCATCTGGTGGTGCTGGACTACGATCTGAACCATAATGAGAGCGTCCTCTCGGCGCTGGAACCCTGCGCGGGGCGCATCGAACTGCTGGTGAACGAGGTGTGCTATCCGAACTGCCCAAAGAGGGAGGAGCACTACCGGCAGCAGTCGCTCCTGCAGCTGGAATTTGACACGGAAACCAACTTCCCCTGCCCGAACCGCTCCGGCAGCAGAAAATTTGCGGAATGTAAAACGCGGCCCGCGTTTCTGTCAAACGAGCAGATCGCCGCTTACGCCGACCGGGGATTTGTGAACTTTAAGATCGCCGGGCGAGGGATGCCCGCGGAATACCTGGTGGAATCCTATGTGTATTTCCTGGTGAAAGAAGAATATGGGGAATTTATCCGGGGAAAGATCAACCGGCTGCTGCAGCAGTTTCAGAATATGCGCGGAAAAGGGCCCGTCCGCCGGGGGTAGATCGTCAGGATTTCCGCTGGCGCAGAGGATTCAGCTTATTATTTTTTGTGCGGTACTCCGTTGGCGAGCAGTGCTTCTGCTGGCGGAAGACCCGGTTGAAGGTGGAGATGCTGGGAAAACCGGAGCGCATGGCAATCTCCGTGATGGAGAGATTGGGCTGTTCCAGAAGCTGCTCTGCTGCCTTCAGCCTGCGGTATGAGAGATAGCCGAAGAAGGTATAACCGGTGTACTCTTTAAAAAGCCGCGCAAAATGATATTTGCTGAAACCGGTGGATGCGGCGGCGTCCTCCAGGCGATAGTCCTCCGCGTAATGTTCATTGATATAGGCCATCACGCTGTTGAATTTGCGGATATACTCCTGCTGCTTGAAGGGATGCACGTCGGGAAAAGCGCTCAGGGTGCTCAGCTGATTTTTGCCGAGGACGACGAACAGGTTCATCAGAAGGGAGAAAATGGTGAGTTCATAAAACGGGCTTTTGTCGAAATACACGGTGCGCATCTGGGTGAGCGCCTGGCGCACATCGCTGTAAATATGCGGGAAGGTTTCCCTTGTGATATGCAGCGGCGAGTCGAGCAGCGCCGCCACCTCGGAAAAACCGTCAATGGACGCGATGGCGGTGATGTCAAACAAAAAGATGAAGCGCACGCCGGTCTCAGGTGCTTTTAGAGAATGGAGCGCGCCGGTGGGGATGATCAGGACTTCGCCGGGCAGAATATGGAACGGTTCGCCCTCAACGACCGCATCGTAGCAGTTTTCCTCTGGCATGATGATCTCCAGGTCGGTGTGCCAGTGGGTGTCGAAAGGCGCGGTCAGATCATTGCGCCAGATGCGTATGGCGCAGTTCCCCTGGTGCTGGACAAATTCGCGGGTCTCTTTTACGATGCGCTCGCCGGAAAAATCGTTATTTGCTGTGTAGAAGTCGGTATTTTCTTTTTTCACACAAATCACCCCCGTATCTGCCGCATTTGCGACAATCCCGGATTTTTCATTATTTTATCACAATTTTTTCAGAAAGTAAATTGGAAACAAATACAAAGAGGAGACAGGATATGAAAAGCAAGATTTTATGCATCGTCGGACTTCTGGCGGCGGCCGTGCTGGCGTTTTCCGGCGCGGCGGGCGCTGAGACCGTGCAGACAGACAGGGAGGAAGAAGATATGCGATTAAAAGATGCCGTGACAAAGGAACTGGGCTGCTATGTGGGCGCGGCGATCACCGGGCAGGACATCAACAACCGGAGAGTGTGGGATATCGTCACCACACATTTTAACGCCGTGACGCTGGGAAACGAGCTGAAACCCGACGCGATGTTTAACTACAGCAACAATGTGTGCCCTGGCACGGAGGAGGCGGAGCTGAACGGCGAGACCATCACCGTTCCCAAAATGAATTACTACCGGGCGGAGGTCATACTGGACAAAGTGCTGCAGTGGAACCGGAAACACCCGGAGGACGCCCTGAAAGTGCGCGGACACGTGCTTGTGTGGCACGCGCAGACGCCGGAATGGTTTTTCCACGAGGACTACGATAAGACGAAACCATATGTGGACAAGGAAACCATGAACAAACGCCTGGAATGGTACATCCGCACGGTGCTGACGCACTTTACGGGAGAGGACAGCGAATATAAGGATCTGTTTTACGGGTGGGATGTGGTGAACGAGGCTGTGAGTGATGCCACGGGCACCTACCGCTCCGACAGCGAGAACCCGGAGGAGCCCCTCTCCAACGATACCCACGGCAGCAATTCCAGCTGGTGGCACATCTATCAGAGCGATGAGTACATCCGGAACGCCTTTGTGTACGCGAACAGATATGCGCCGGCCGGGCTGGAGCTTTATTACAACGACTACAATGAGTGCATGGCCAAAAAGATGGCAGGCATCCTGGAACTGCTGCGCGCCGTGAAAGCGACGGAGGGCGCGCGGATAGATGCCATGGGGATGCAGGGGCACTATCAGGCGGACTCGCCCAGCATGTCGGAAATTGATACGGCGATCCGCATGTACGCGAAAGAAGTGGGCAACGTGCAGATGACCGAGCTGGATCTGAAAGCCAGTGAGGAGTACGATGGCAGCCCGGAGGCAAAGGAAAAAGAGTACGAGAAGCAGGCGAAGCGCTACGGCACGATCTACTGGGCGCTGAAATCCACAAACAGCGAGGAAGATATCAACATCACATCCCTCACCTTCTGGGGGACGGCGGATCATCTGTCCTGGCTGCAGAGCCGCTCCGACATAGGGGGCGGAAACGCCGCGGGGCTCCCTGAATGTCCCCTGCTGTTTGACGAGCACTACGAGAAAAAGCCCGCGTTCTATGTGTTTACCCAAAGCAGCAAGTAAACCGTAAGCAAAACGGGAAGCAAAGCAACAGGCCAAACGGCAAGCAAAAGAAACAGGCAAAACAGCAAGCATCGAACAGAGAAAGTGAGACAAGCGATATGAAAGCAAAATTCCATCTCCCCGGCCTGCGGTACAATTATCCGCTGAACATGACACTGCACGGAATGATGAAAAAATTTCCGGAATTTTTCCGCCCGGAGGCGGAGATCGCGTCGTTTTTCGGCGAGTTTCCCACCTCCCTGTGGAACGGAGGGCGGTTCAGCAACGGCGACCAGTGCGATGCAGTGTTTATACGGAATGTGATCCGCTCCATCAATTCCGCGGGCATACCGATCCGCTACACCTACACCAACCCGCTGCTGCAGGAGAATGACCTGCAGGACGAATACTGCAATTTCTGCATGAAAGAGGCGGACAACGGCATGAACGAGGTGCTGGTGGTATCGCCGGTGCTGGAGGAGTATATACGCAAGACGTATCCGCGGTTCAAGATAAACAGCTCCACCTGCAAGGAGATCAGGGATATTGACGCGCTGAACGAGGAGCTGGAGAAGGACTATCACCTGGTGGTGCTGGACTACAACCTGAACAACCAGTTTGATCTGCTGGAGAAGATCCGCCGCAAGGACAAGTGCGAGATCTTGGTAAACGCGTGCTGCGTGCCCAACTG
>CANRKY010000175.1 GCA_947631355.1 uncultured Marvinbryantia sp. | reverse complement strand
GTCGATGAACGGTATGCGCAGAAGGCTGTAAAAAAGCAGGTGCACCAGATAGGCGATGACGCCCATCACCGCGGCGCTGATCAGCGGGATCAGGAAGGTCTTGCGCAGCTCCTGGCGGTAGCGCAGATGGCGCCGGATACAGAAACCGTTAAACACGCAGATCAAAAAGGCAAACAATGTGTTGGCGTAGACCACGCCGTATATGTTCAGCCGGAACTGCTTCAGCATGATCACAAGCGCGATCACGTGGATCACCAGCGCGATGAACGAATTGATCACCGGCTCCTTCATGTAGCCCAATCCCTGCAGGACGGCTGTGGAGAGCGTGGAGATGGCAAACAGCACGATCATCAGGGCCCCCGCCTGCATGATGCCTGCCGGGAGCATGCGCCAGTCGTTGTACACCAGCGCCATGATGGGCTTTGCCAGCGCCGCCATGCCCACCGCGCAGGGGATGGTGAGGATCATGGTATAGCGCATGGTGGAGCGCACCTTCAGGCGCGCCTCCCGGAAATCCCGATCCACCATGGCGGCGGTCAGCGTGGGCACCACCGATGGGGCCAGGCTGGAGGCCAATGCCAGGGGCACGTTCATCAGAACCCGGAATTTTCCCAGATAGATGCCGTAGATGGCGTTGTACTGTCCGTTGGTGTACCCCTGCGCCGAGAGGATGTTGTTGAAGATCCCCTGGTCCAGGGACGGACTGATGTTAAAGATCAGTGTGCTGAGCACCACAGGCAGAATGGTGAGCAGGATCGTGCTGTAGATCATCTGATCCGAGTCCAGCTTTTTGGTTGGGTCTGCCTTGATGTGCCTCTGGTAACTCTTTCGATATGAGGCGAACACAAACAACAGCATGATAAGCGCAGTCAGCACGCCGAAGACAGTGCCCGCCGTTGCGCCGGCCGCGCCGAGCGCCGCGGCGTGGGAAGCGTCGTCCCCCTTCGCGCGGCCCATCATCACCACGGCCAGAACGATCGACACCACAGCGTGCACGATCTGCTCGATCACCTGAGATACAGCGGTGGGGATCATGGTCTCATGCCCCTGGAAAAAGCCGCGCAGCACGCCTGTGACGGCAAAAATGAAAATGGCCAGGGACAGGACGCGCAGCCCGTAGGCCGCGTTGCCGATCTTCATAATGTTTCCCGTGATCACGTCCGCCAGGGCAAAACAGAGGATCGACATCACCGCGCCGCACAGAACGGCGAATTTCATGGCACAGCTGAATATCCGCTGGGCGTTTTTCCACTCCCCAAGGTGGATCTTCTCGGAGACCATTTTGGAGACGGCCAGGGGCAGGCTGAATGTGGAGATCATCAGAAGGATCATGTAGATCTCGTTTGCCGTGCCGTAGTACGCGTACCCCTCATCCCCGAGAATACGGCTTAAAGGGATGCGGTACACCATGCCGATCACCTTCGCGATGATCGCCGCGGCGGCCAGGATCGTTCCCTGCACCAGAAAATTGGAATTGGTCGTTTTCTCTTTCACTGCATTTATTCCTCCCGTCCGAATGACTACTGAACCAGCAGATCGGATCTTCTCGTATCCTGTACGATGCACACCCAGGTCTTTCCCTGGTTGATGGCAATCTCATTGCCCTGCGCGTCATAATATTTCGCCGGGCCCCAGTCGGTGGCTTTCACCCAGGTGGCGTTGCAGTACGTCCCGTCTGTGAAAAGAATGGCATCGCCGCCGGAGTTGGTGTTGATGTTCAGGTATCCGTTCTCATCATACGGCTGCACCTGGCAGTACTGGATGATCACATTGTCATAAGAAAGCTGTTCGCCGGTAAGTTCATCGATCTGCGCGCCGTCATACTGGAAGCGCCAGTAGCGGCCGGATTCCGCGTTATACTCAAAGTGCGGGTGATTGCTGTACAGGCTTGGCTGAATGTAAGTGGCTGTGCCGTCCGCGTAGGACACGCGCTCCCCATCGGGCGCAAACAGGAAGTGCCCGGTGTATGTATCGTCAAATTCCCTGCTGTAGCCCTTTCGCTCGATGGCCGTCTGCAGCCTGTCATAGCTGGTGTAGGCGTTGTGCGGCGCGGGACGGTCATCCGTGCGGTAGAAAATATCCTCCCCCGCATAGCCGGTCAGTTCTCCCACCTGATCCTGGTACTGCAGGCCGCTGATATTATTTACCATATCGGAATTGAGCAGGTCGTACGCGTACACAGCCTGTCCGTAGTGGGTGTACATGGCGTCAAATTCCAGCGCAAAGTCCACATAATAGTCGCGGCAGCTTCTCACCGGGCCCAGCTTCTCCAGACCGGCATAATCCTCAAAGATAGCCATCAGACGGGTGATATCGCCCTCCACGGGCGCCTCGTACACCACATCCGCTCTGGCGATCCCCGCCTGCGGCATGGCGTTGATGATATTGTTGATCATCACGGCCATGGGGCGTGTCTGCGCAAGGGACGCGTCCGTCAGCTTCCCGGTGAGGTAACTGTGCACCTGCCCGTTTTCATTGGGCTGCTCCAGAACCGCGTTTCCCCGGGTGACGTCCATGCGGAAATCCTGATGCCAGCTGTCTTTCTCCGCCGGAGCAGCCTCCTGCACGGCAGATGCTTCCTGCACGGCATTATCCGCCGATACATCGGCATTTATGCTCCCGAGGCCGTCTCCCAGCCCCACACTGACGCCCTCAAAGGCGCCGACGGATATGCTCCCGCTGATCCCCATAGACAGACAAAGTGCAAATACAAGCCATTTTCTTTTCATGTTGCTACCTCCTATCGGTTGAATTTATTAAAGTTCTCTGGTAATGTGAAGTTTCGTCAATATCCGCTCCTGGCGCTCCTCCATATCCTGCGCCTCCTCTTTGGTCTCGTGGTCGAATCCCACCAGATGGAGCATGCTGTGGGCAACGAGAAACGCGTACTCCCGCAGCACGGAGTGGCCGTACTGCGCGGCCTGGGAAAACACGCGGTCCGCACAGATCACAATGTCTCCCAGCATCAGTTCCCCGCTGTCCGGGTTGAAGCTGTCCGCAGGGTCATCCTCCAGGAAATCAAAAACCCCCGCGGACGGATATTCCGTCATGGGAAAAGAAAGCACATCCGTCGGGGCATCGATCCCCCTCTGGGCGGCGTTGATCTTTTGGATCTCCTCCGCGGAGACGATCGTCACGGAGACTTCCGCCTCATAGGGGCAGTTCACCTGGTCCAGCGCCTCCAGCGCAACATCCCGCGCGATCTTTTCCGGGTCAAAGGGAAATTCCGCCAGACATTCATTGTCCAGATAGATGGTCACCGCGCTCCGCCTCTCTTTCTCTTTTCCGCGCCGCCTTTTCCGGAGCGGGGCGCCCCGGCGGCGCGCTTTTTCTTCTCGTATTCCTCGTACGCCTGCACAATCTTCTGCACCAGCGGGTGGCGCACTACATCCTGGCTGGTGAGGGTGCAAAAAGCGATATCCTCCACTTTGGAGAGTACCTTCACCGCGATGTCCAGCCCGGACTCTGTGCCGGAGGGAAGGTCTTTCTGAGTCATATCCCCTGTGATCACCACTTTGGAGCCGAAGCCGATGCGCGTTAAAAACATTTTCATCTGCGCCGGAGTGGTGTTCTGCGCCTCATCCAGTATGATGTAGGCGTTGTCCAGCGTCCGGCCGCGCATATAGGCCAGGGGCGCCACCTCGATGAGCCCCTTTTCCATATTCTTCTGGAAGCTGTCCGGACCCATGATCTGGTACAGCGCGTCATACAGCGGCCGCAGATACGGGTCCACCTTGCTCTGCAGGTCCCCCGGCAGGAAGCCCAGTCTCTCCCCCGCTTCCACCGCCGGACGGGTCAGCACGATGCGGTTGACCCGCTTCTCCCGGAAGGCAGCCACCGCGCACGCCACGGCCAGATAGGTCTTGCCTGTGCCAGCCGGGCCGATGCCCAGGGTGACGGTGTTGTTTTTGATGGCGTC
>CANRKY010000174.1 GCA_947631355.1 uncultured Marvinbryantia sp. | reverse complement strand
ATGGAAAAAGCGACCGCAAAATCCGCGTTTTCTTTGGCGTAATGGTAAAGCGCAACGGTGAGCGTGGCGCCCGATGCGCCCGCCAGCCGGTTGATGGAGAAGTTCTGCATCGCCATACTCATTCCGGCGGTATACATCAGCACAGCGCTTTCTCCCACCACGCGGCCCACGGCAAGAATACATCCCGTGACGATCCCATCGATAGAGGACGGCAGTACGACGGTGCGTATCATGTGCCATTTTCCGCTTCCCAGGCCGAGAGCGCCCTCCCGATAGGACTGGGGCACTGTTTTCAGACTCTCCTGCGTGGACCGTATGATGGTTGGCAGGATCATCATCACCAGCGTCAGAGAACCGGCCAGCAGCGTCTTTTGCAGTTTCAGCGCCGTACAGAAGAGAATAACGCCGACAAGCGCATAGATGATGGATGGGATTCCCGCCAGTGTCTCGGAAGCAAACTCGATCGCCGCCACAAAGCGCCGGTTCCGGGCGTATTCCGTGAGATAGACCGCCGCGCCCACGCCCAGAGGAAGCGCACAGATCAGAGATGCCAAAATGACAAAAACCGTATTTTGGATGGCCGGTAAAATGCCCACCGTACCGTTTATCACACTCTCTGCGGTGGATAAAAACCGCCAGCTGATCCCACCGATCCCCCGGAAAAGGATATAGCCGATCAGAAACAGGAGCAGTCCGGCGGTAGTTGCCGCACACCCGTACAGGAGCATCCGGCCTGCGATCTCATAAATCTTTCGTCTCATATCAGTTCTCCTTCTCCCGTTTCATAACCAGATTTAAAAAAGCGTTGATCAGCATAATGAAGAAAAACAGCACCAGCCCGATGGAAAACAGCGCCTGCCTCTGAAGGCTCCCGTCCTGCGAATAGTTCAGCTCAATGGAGATGCCGGTGGTCAGGAAGCGCACAGATCTGGTAAGGGCCGGCATATTCGCCACATTTCCCGCCACCATCATAATGGCCATGGCTTCCCCGATGGCCCGTCCGATCCCCAGCACCACCGCCGCGGCAATGCCGCTTTTAGCCGCCGACGCAGAAACCCGGAAATAGGTTTCCAGCTCTGTGGCCCCCAGCGCCAGGGACGCTTCCTCGTACTCTCTCGGCACCGACTCCAGCGCCGTCTCCGACAGGGAGATGATGGATGGCAGGATCATAACCGCCAATACAATGATCGCCGCGAGCAGGCTATCTCCGGCAGGCAGGTTCAGCCAGTTCCGCAGTGCCGGGACCAGAACGCACATTCCCACCAGACCGTAGACCACCGATGGGATACCTGCCAGCAGGCTCACCGCCGGGCAAAGGACATTTGCCACCTTTTTCGATGCGACCTTCGAAAGAAATACCGCCGTGAAAAACCCGACGGGCACGCCGATGACGATGGCTCCGGCGGTGCCGCATATGGATGTAAGGATCAGCGGAAGGATCCCATACTGGTCCTGGCCTGCTGCCCAGGTCTTCCCGAAAAGGAACCGGAAAAGGCCGATCTCCCGGATTGCCGGAATCCCTGAGATCACAAGATATACAGTAATGAGCAGGACAAACCCCACCGCCACCAGTCCGCACAGGGCAAAGAGAACCTGCATGGCCCTCTCTGCCGCTTTTAATTTCGCCTTTTTCATATCAATTCGGGTACACAGCGCCGGCCGCGCGAATGTACTCCTCCGCTTCCTCACTGGACGCAAAATCCAAAAATGCCTGCGCTGCCTCAGAGAGTTCCACACCGTCCTTTGTGACCATCACAAAGGGGCGCTGGATGGTATAGCTTCCGTCTTTGACGGTGTCTTCACTGGGTATCACGCCGTTCACCTTTGCGGCGGTGACACTCTCATCCACGGCGGAGAGAGAGGCATAGCCGATGGCATTTTCATTGGAGGCGACGTTGCCGATAACATCACCGGTGGATCCATATTCGTTGGTGTAGACGCAGGCGCCCTCCACCCCCACAATTTCCTCAAATGCGCTGCGCGTTCCGGAGCCGTCCTCACGGCCATACACCGCGACAGGCGCGTCCGCGCCGCCAAGCTCAGACCAGTTTGTAATCTTTCCGGTGAAAATATCCGCGATCTGTTCTGTGGTCAGATCTGTTACCGTGTTCTTTGGGTTTACCACAACCGCAACGCCGTCCAGAGCGATCACATGAGCCACGGCCCCCTGATCCATCTCCTCCTGCTTGAGTTCACGGCTGGAAAGACCGATATCGCAGGTGCCGTCCAGGACGCCGCTGATGCCGGAGCCCGACCCGGTGCCGGAGTAGTTGACCGTAATATCCGGCTCCTTCTCCCGGAAAACCTCCGTCAGCGCTCCCATCACGTCCGCCATGGAGGTGGAGCCGTCTGTGTTGACCGTGTCCTTTTGTTTTGCAGAACACACGGCAGACATTGAGACCGCCAAAACTGCTGCAAGTGCAAGTGAACATAATTTCTTCATTTTTCCATTCTCCTTCGCATGATTTTTTGATCCCCTGCAGGTTACAGCTATAGGATAATGCCGAAATATCAAATCCTCTATCGCACTTTTGTAAAATGGATGTAAAAATTCAGATACTGGACACAATAGGGCTGCCGAAACGGTAATATCCTCTGGGATACAGCAGCCCCGTATGTATCGACCGGTATCTTATCTCCAGAAGCTCATCGTAAAAGGCCAGCTCCGCGATCACCCCGTCTTTCCACTGCGACGGCATAAGCGGCTCGCCGCCCAGTTCTGTCGGCACAACACTGCCGGTATCGATATAAACCGTCCGCCCTTTCGGGCTGCACTCCACATTTCCCTGTCTTGTGTTCGGCGAAAAATGCGTATGCCCGGATATGAAAATAAGGTTCTCGCGGCCGTCAACGATCTGCTGCAGTTTCGCGTCCTGCGCAAAGTAAGGGGTTCCTTCCCTTCTGTGGGGATTGTGCGCAAGCAGCGGTGCGTGGCACAAAATGATATGCCATGCCGCCTGTTTTTCTTTATCCAGATGATCCATTAGCCACTCCAGCTGCCCGCCGTCCGAAAATGCTGTCTTCCTTCCCGGCCCGAAACACTGCAGCCCGATTATATCGAGCCGCCCCAACTGCACACTGTACGCGCCGGTGCCGCTTTCCTGTACCGGATATCCGAACCCGGCAGCCCTCTGAAGAAGAGATCTCTGAAACTGCGCATAGGAATCATCGCCCGCGCCTGCCTCCGCCCGCTGATCATGATTCCCCGTCACGGAGAGGACCAGCTTGTCCGAGGCATGCGTCTCGATACACTGCCGGAAAGCGGCAAACTGCTCTCCAAAGCCGTCATTTGTGAGATCTCCTGGGATCAGGATCGGAGCCATCGCCATGCCCAGCGCTTTATTGATCTTTCCCGTTTTCCCGGACAGATGGAGATCACTCATACTCGAACAGACGGCCAGCGGCTCACTTAAAATCCGTTCTGTCCTGTAGGGATGCGGAATCTCCGTCATGCTCTCCTCTGTGGCAGAAAAATCCTGCGAAATGTACTTTGCGAATACGTGCGTTGCCCCTGGCGGAACTGCCCTATGCCCTCCAAAGAAATAGTGCGCGGTTCCCGCCGGTTCGATCGGAATAACCGCAAAGGAAGACCAGCCGGGAAGCGGCCCCTCCGCGTTTGCCCAGTACAGTGCAGCCGCAAGAAAACCCCTGGCGCTGACCGTGATATTCATATCGGCATATCCTATCGTCTTAAAATGTATCTGCGTTTTCAAGATGAGCCTCCTAACATATTGATTTTATCTTCATTCGCCATCGCCATGCGTTCTTCCCTCAAGGGGCTGTCGGGACAGCCCCTGTGTCTGTAGTTATATCAAAATCCTGGCGCCTATCCTCCTCCATGACACAGGAAGGACATTCACCACACCGAAAACAAAACCCCCGCAAGCGGAGACAGCACAACCATGATCACAGAAAATGTAAACGACTCCACCGATATCAAAGTCGCCCGCTG
>CANRKY010000173.1 GCA_947631355.1 uncultured Marvinbryantia sp. | reverse complement strand
TCCACCTGGAAATGCAGCGCGACAGAGTCCTCCATGTGCAGCTGCCGGATATACACGCTGTCGATGCGCGCGTGATTTACGCCCAGAAGCTTGACGGGCCGCCAGATCCCCGCGTCCGGGAGGCGTGCGCCCCAGTCCCAGCCAAACATATAATGGGCCTTGCGCAGATGGGGAAACCCGCGCATGGCGTCGCTGGAGCCCTCGATGGGATTTTCCTCATACGCGTTTCGGATATATTCTGTGGGAGAAGAAAATACAATTTCCAGTTCATTGCCCTGGGGTTTTAATATGCGCCCAACTGAATATTCCCAAATACGATGCATATTCTCGCAGTGTCCCAGAAAAACCCCGTTCAAAGACACATCCGCGATGGTATCCAGCCCGTCAAAATGCAGGATCACTTCCTCACAGGAAAGCATTTCCGCCGAGACATCAAACACTGTCTTATAGGTGTAGTCCTGCTCCATCAGCGGCAGGGACTTCAGCTCATTGTCCCGGTAATAGGGGTCGTCCATCCGCCCGTTTGCCAGCAGATCCGCGTACACGCTGCCCGGCACTTTTGCCGGAAGCTCTGTGGGATCCTCCGAAGAATGAAACGTCCAGCCGCTGTGCAGATCCATAACCAACATATCTTCCACTCCCTTCTCTGAAATACAACCTTCCTTTGAAATACGCTGTTCTTTTGAAATACACTGTTCTTTTGAAATACGCTGTTCTTTTGAAATACGCTGTTCCTTTAAAATACACCGTTCTTTTTCATCATTCCGATGCACAAAGAATCATCCGTTATGACCGGAATGTCTCCGGATCCACTGTCTTTCCGTCCCTCCAGATCCGCTCCAGATCGTAAAACAGCCGGTTCTCCGCGTCAAAAATATGCACGATGATATCGCCGTAGTCCAGCAGGATCCAGTTTGCAGTCCGGTAGCCCTCCACCTGACGGCATTCATACCCTGCGCGTCCCAGCGTTTCTTCCACATTGTCCACCAGGGCTTGTACCTGGTTTTTATTCATGCCGCTGGCGATCACAAAATAGTCTGCCAGAACGGAAACGCCCGTGATATCGATCACTTTTACGTCCTCGGCCTTTTTGTCCTCCAGCGCCTGTACCGTCAGCTTTACCATTTCCCTTGATTTTGCGTTTTCCATAAGATTCCTCCTTTGCCGTGCCGCAGCAGATGCGGGTCAATCCAGCACCTGTTCTTTATAATATTCATACGCCATCATGGTCATACTGTCAATATGTTTTGGGGAATTTCGCAGATACGCCAGGGTGTCCGATAAGATCTTAAAAAGCGCAAGGTCGATGTCCTCGAAAGCCAGCTTCCGCACATCGGCCAGGTTGGGCGCCTTGCTGCGCATCGGCTCGATATAATCCGCGATAAAAATGATCTTGTCCAGCTGGCTCATGGCCGGCTTCCCCGTGGTGTGGCAGGCAATGGCGGAAAGGATCTCCGGATCCTCCACACCGTATTTCTGCCGCGCGATATAAGCCCCCACTTTCGCGTGGAGGAGAAACGGGCTTTTCTGCTCCGCGTCTGTCATGGTGATCTTGTTTTTCAGGCAGATCTTTATTTTTTTTGCGTCCGGGATACACTTCGCGCAGTCGTGCAAAAGCCCTGCCACCTGCGCTTTTTCCAGGTCCTCCCCATAGCGCATGGCCAGGGCCGCCGCCGTGTACATCACGCCCTCCGTGTGCTCAAAGCGGTTTGCGTCCAGATATTTTGCAAGTGTTTTTTTCATTTTCATCAACGGTTCCATTGGCCTGCTCCCTCCTGCCTGTACAGCCCTTTTTCCTGAATGTAGCATAATACGTTCTCCGGCAGATAATAGCGCACCGATCTGCCCTGCGCGATCCATTCGCGCAGCATCTGGGAAGATATGTCCATGTTCGGCACCGACAGCTTGTAGATCCTGGCGTGATACTGTTCTTCCAGCTGCGCGGCCATCGCGTCCATTTTTTCATCGCTCACATGATAGCGGGCCGCCGCCACAATGTTGGCCAGGGCGGCGATGCGCTCCGGGTCTTTCCAGTTGGGAAAGCTGAACAGGGAATCCGCCCCCATGATAAAATAGTAATCCGTGTCCGGGTGCTCCTCTGTGAGGCGCTCCAGCGTCTCCCTTGTGTAGGTGTACCCGTCCTCCCTGGCCTCGGCCAGGGAGAGGGAGAAATGGGGGTTATCGCAGATCGCCAGGCGCACCATCTCTATGCGCTCTCCCAGTGTGGCACGCCCCTCCCGGTCGCGCTTGTGCGGCGGGTTCCCGGAGGGCATGAACCAGACTTCGTCCAGGCCGAACTGCCCGAGCGCGCTCTCCCCCAGGATCAGGTGCCCCACATGAATGGGGTCGAACGTCCCTCCCATAATACCGATCTTTTGTCTTTTCATGCGGGCCTCCCAAATAAACGTTCCGCGCTACAGCGGCAGAACGATCTTCTTTTTCTGGTCTTTCCCCTCTCTGTACAGGACGATCTTTTTCCCGATCACCTGCACCACCTGGGAGCGCGTGCGCTCCGCCACGATCTGGGCGATCTCGTGCGGGTCGTCCGCACAGTTCTGCAGCACGCTTATTTTGACGAGTTCCCTTGCCTCCAGCGCCTCTGAGATCGCGCGGGTGTTTTCCGGCGTCAGGCTGGATTTTCCGATCTGGAAGATGGGATCCATGGTCATTGCAAGGCTTTTCAGATAGGCTCTCTGTTTGCTGGTCATAATGTCTCCTTTATAAAATATGAATCCAAGCCGTAACCTCGAAAACCGCCGGTTTTCTCGGTCGCGGGCAATGTAGTTTACCGAAAGTATTCAAATGCCAGACCGTACATGCGCACAGTGTCTCCTTCCTGGATGCCGGCTTCTTCCAGTGCGTCCAGTATTCCGTTGTCTGCCAAAAATTTCTGGAAGAAAAGGAAGCCTTTTTCGGAGTCCAGGTTTGTGTAGCCCAGCATTTTTTCGATGCGGGGGCCTTCTACGATATAGGTGTTGGCATCGTCTTTGGATTTTTCCACGGTGTAGGGGAGGTTTTCTCCCACCAGCTCGGTGTCCGGGAAAAATTCCTGCGGAAATGTGATTTTTTCCTGCGGCAGGGAGTCCAGCATCTCCCGCACATAGTAGAGCAGCTCTTTGAGACCCTTGCCGCTCACGGCCGATATGGGGAATACGCGGATGCCTTTTGGCTCAAATTCGTCGCGGATGCGCTGCACCGGGTCTTCGTCCCCCGCGTAGATGACGTCTATTTTATTTGCGGCGATCACCTGCGGCCGGGCCGCCAGGTCTTCGTTGTACGCCCGCAGTTCTTCGTTTATTTTGTAGATGTCGTCCACGGGGTCGCGCCCCTCTGTGGACGCGGCGTCCACCAGATGGATCATCACGCGGGTGCGCTCGATGTGGCGCAGAAATTCATGCCCCAGGCCCACGCCCTCCGAGGCCCCCTCGATCAGTCCGGGGATATCCGCGATCACAAAGCCCCTTCCGTCCAGATCCACCATGCCCAGGTTCGGAGATAGTGTTGTGAAGGGATAGTTGGCGATCTTCGGCTTCGCGTTTGTCACGCGGGAAAGCAGGGTGGATTTTCCCACGTTTGGGAACCCGATCAGCCCCACATCGGCGATCACTTTCAGTTCCAGGGTCACTTCCAGCTCCTGCGCCGGTTTTCCGGGCTGGGCGTATTTCGGCACCTGCATGGTGGCGGTAGCGTAATTCATATTTCCCAGACCGCCCCTGCCGCCCTTTAAGATCACCTGCCGCAGATTGTCCCCGGACATGTCCGCGATCACTCTGCCGCTGGCCGCGTCTTTGATCACCGTGCCCTCCGGGACTTTCAGCACAATGTCGCTGCCGTTTGCCCCGTGGCGGCGCTGCTTGTTCCCGTTTTCTCCCGGCTGGGCCGCAAATTTGCGCCTGTGCCTGTAATCTCCCAGCGTGGTCATTCCCTTATCTACCTCGAAGATCACATCGCCGCCCTTGCCGCCGTCCCCGCCGTCC
>CANRKY010000172.1 GCA_947631355.1 uncultured Marvinbryantia sp. | reverse complement strand
GGCGCTGGCGTAGATCGTGCCAAAAGCGTTCAAGGCATCCCCCAGATCACGGCAGTGTTCGGAACCTGCGGCGGCGGGCTGGCGATCGTTCCGGGCCTCACAGACTTTACCTTTATGGAGGAGAAAGACGCAAAGCTGTTTGTAAATTCTCCCAACGCCCTGGAGGGCAATACAAAAGAAAAATGTGACACTGCGGCCGCGAAATTCCAGAGTGAAAAAGCGGGGCTTGTGGATTTCACAGGCAGCGAGGAGGACATTTTTGCGGGGATCCGTCAGCTCGTGTCCATGATCCCGGCAAACAACGAGGACGACCTGTCCTACGAGGAGTGCACGGACGACATCAACCGCGTGTGCGCGGATCTGGCAAACTGCGCGGGAGATACGGCGATCCTTCTCTCCCAGATCGCGGATGACAATGTGTTTGTGGAGACAAAGGCCGCTTACGCCAAAGAGATGGTGACCGGTTTCCTGCGCCTGAACGGACAGACGGTGGGCGCGGTGGCGAACCGCACGGAAGTATACGATGACAACGGGAACAAGCAGGACAGCTTCGACGCCGTTCTGACAAAGAAGGGCGCAAAGAAGGCGGCGCAGTTTGTGAAGTTCTGCGATGCGTTCGAGATCCCGGTGCTCTCCCTGACCAATGTAAAGGGCTTTGAGGCGACCACACATTCCGAGTGCGGCATTGCGAAGGCCACGGCAGAGCTGACCTATGCGTTTGCCAACGCCACGGTGCCGAAGGTGAATGTGATCATCGGCGCGGCTTTCGGAAGCGCCTATGTGGCGATGAACAGCAAAGCGCTGGGCGCGGATATCACCTACGCGTGGCCCACGGCACAGATCGGCATGATGGATTCCGCGCTGGCGGCAAAGATCATGTACGCGGGAGAAGGCGCGGATGTGATCAGCGCGAAGGCATCGGAGTACGCGGCGCTTCAGAACAGCGTGGACTCTGCGGCGAGGAGAGGCTATGTAGATACGATTATTGAGGCCGCCGATACCAGAAAATATGTGATCGGCGCATTTGAAATGTTATTCACAAAAAGAGATGACCGTCCCGCAAAGAAACACGGCACGGTGTAAGCGAGGTGGATAATATGAAAAAAAGGAAAAACATGATAATGGCCCTGGCTGTGGCGGCGATGCTGACATGCTTCGGCGTGCAGGCGTATGCGGACGACACAGAGGCAGCGGCGGCGGAGACAGTGGAAGAAGCGGTGTCTGAGGCGGCGGAGGCGGCTGCGCAGGACAGAGTGTCCATCGGAGATGATATGACGGCGGACGGCGAGCTGAGCGCTGCGGACCGGCAGTCTCTGGAAACTTATATGGTGGAGAGCATCAAGCTGGTGACCGGCATGTCCGAGGCAGAGCTGGATTCTGTGATCAACCCGCCCTCCATTTTAAGCGTTCCGCAGCAGAACGTGGTGGACAGCGTGCAGTCCTGGCTGGATAACCGCGAGGCGCTGGGCGCGTTCGTGGAGGCGAAGGAGCACGACATCACAGTCACGGACGACACCATTACGATCGAGTCCGTGTGTGACTTTGAGAAGGAGGAGGGCCTGGTAACCCTCACTCTGGACCGCGCCACACTGACCATGGGTGCGATCACGTTCTCGGAAAACAATACTTCTCTGGCGAAGACCCTGGAGGAGGCGGCAATGAACACGGTGATGGGAATCGGCATTGTGTTTATCACCCTGGTGTTTTTAAGCTTCCTCATCAGCCAGTTTAAGCACATCTCCAAACTGGAACAGAAGCTGGCAAAGAAATCTGCTCCGGCGGCTCCCGCGGCACCTGCCCCGGCGGCACCCGCGGCTCCGGCAGCGGCTCCGGCCGAGGAGACTGTGGATGACGGGGAACTTGTGGCGGTGATCGCGGCGGCCATTGCGGCGTACGAGGGAACCAGCGCGGACGGCTTTGTGGTCCGCTCCATCAAGAGAAGCAGCCAAAATAAATGGAAAAATGCCTAGAGGGCAGATCCGAAACCAAAATCATTAATCAGGAGGAAAATAAAATGAAAAATTATACGATCACAGTAAATGGCGTGGCATATGATGTAACGGTGGAAGAAGGCGCGGGCGGCGCTCCGGCAGCTGCAGCTGCTCCGAAGGCAGCTCCGAAAGCGGCGCCAAAAGCAGCTCCGGCGGCAGCGGCGGCTCCCGCGGCAGGCGCAGGCGCGGTGAAAGTGACCGCGTCCGTTCCGGGCAAGGTGTTTAAAGTAGAGGCCAGCGTTGGCCAGCAGGTAAATGCCGGCGATCCCATTGTGATCCTGGAAGCAATGAAGATGGAAATTCCTGTAGTAGCTCCGCAGGGCGGCACAGTGGCAAGTATCGATGTGGCCGTAGGACAGGCAGTGGAAAACGGCGATGTGCTTGCATCCCTGAACTAAGAGAAGTGCCCGGCACTTTTCGGGATACTACAAAACAGGAGGTAAAACAATGTCATATATTACAGATACATTAGGCAATCTGATCCATCAGACAGCGTTTTTTAACCTGACCGTGGGAAATTATCTGATGATCGCGGTGGCGTGCGTATTCCTGTATCTGGCTATCAGAAAGGGATTTGAGCCGCTGCTTCTGGTTCCGATTGCGTTTGGTATGCTGTTGGTTAATATCTATCCGGACATTATCGCCAGCCCGGAGAAAATGTCCAACGGCGTGGGCGGTCTTCTTCATTACTTCTATGTGCTGGATGAATGGAGCATCCTTCCGTCCCTGATCTTTATGGGCGTGGGCGCCATGACGGATTTCGGTCCGCTGATCGCCAACCCCAAGAGTTTCCTGCTGGGCGCTGCGGCGCAGCTGGGCATCTATATGGCTTATTTCCTCGCCATTTTCCTGGGCTTCAACGGGAAAGCGGCGGCGGCCATTTCCATTATCGGCGGCGCGGACGGCCCCACATCCATTTTCCTGGCAGGCAAACTGGGCCAGACGGCTCTGATGGGACCCATCGCGGTGGCAGCCTATTCCTATATGTCGCTGGTTCCCATCATCCAGCCTCCCATTATGAAAGCGTTTACCACAGAGGAAGAACGGAAGATCAAGATGGAGCAGCTCCGTCCGGTTTCCAAGCTGGAGAAGATCCTGTTCCCCATCATCATTTCCATTGTGGTATGTCTGCTTCTGCCCACCACGGCTCCGCTGGTCGGGATGCTGATGCTGGGCAACCTGTTCCGCGAATCCGGCGTGGTGAAGCAGCTCACAGAGACAGCTTCCAATGCGCTGATGTATATCGTGGTTATCCTGCTGGGCACTTCCGTTGGGGCTACCACAAGCGCGGAGGCGTTCCTGAATCTGAACACCATCAAGATCGTTATCCTGGGCCTTGTGGCGTTCGCGTTCGGCACCCTGGGCGGCGTGCTGTTTGGCAAGCTGATGTGTAAGCTGACCGGCGGCAAGGTGAACCCGCTGATCGGTTCCGCGGGGGTTTCCGCCGTACCCATGGCGGCCCGTGTTTCCCAGAAAGTGGGTGCGGAGGCGGATCCCACCAACTTCCTGCTGATGCATGCCATGGGACCGAACGTGGCCGGCGTGATCGGCACGGCTGTGGCGGCCGGTACGTTCATGGCAATCTTCGGAGTCTGAGAAAGAAATTAGCATAAAAGGAGGAATAGAAAAATGGCAAATGAGGTTAAAAAACCGATTAAAATAACGGAGACGATCCTCCGTGACGCGCACCAGTCGCTGATCGCCACCAGAATGACCACGGAACAGATGCTCCCCATCGTTGACAAGATGGATAAGGTGGGCTACCATTCCGTAGAGTGCTGGGGCGGCGCTACCTTCGATGCGTCCCTTCGCTTCCTGAAGGAAGACCCGTGGGACAGACTGCGCAAGTTCCGCGATGGCTTTAAAAACACAAAGCTGCAGATGCTGTTCCGCGGCCAGAACATTCTGGGCTATCGCCCCTATGCGGACGATGTGGTGGAATATTTCGTGCAGAAATCCATCGCAAACGGCATTGATATCATCCGTATTTTCGACTGCCTGAACGATCTGCGCAACCTGCAGACGGCG
>CANRKY010000171.1 GCA_947631355.1 uncultured Marvinbryantia sp. | reverse complement strand
CGCAAGGGCAGATACGTGGGCACCGTGGATTCGAAGGACACCACGCCGGAGAAGCTGTCCGCCATGATGGTGGGGCGCGATGTGACGTTCGCGGTGGAAAAAGACGAGGCGAAGCCGGGGGAAGTGGTGCTGGATGTGCAGGGCATGACCGTGGCCTCCAAACGGCACAAAAACAACGCGGTAAACAATGTTTCCCTGCAGGTGCGCCGGGGCGAGATCGTGTGCATAGCCGGGATCGATGGAAACGGGCAGACAGAGTTTGTGTACGGCCTGTCCGGGCTGGAACCCTTAAAATCCGGAAAGATCGTGCTGGACGGAAAAGATATCACCCACGCGAGCATCCGAGAGCGCTCGGTGCTGGGCATGAGCCATATCCCGGAGGACCGGCACAAGCACGGCCTGGTGCTGGACTACTCGCTGGAGGACAACCTGGTGCTGCAGCGGTATTTTGAGCCGCAGTTCACCAACGGCATGGGCTTTTTGAAGCGCAAAGAGATCCGCACCTACGCGGAGCGGCTGATCGACCAGTACGATGTGCGCTCCGGTCAGGGGCCGATCACCATCGCGCGCTCCATGTCGGGCGGAAATCAGCAGAAGGCCATTGTGGCCAGGGAGATCGACCGCGCTCCGGAGCTTTTGATCGCGGTGCAGCCCACCAGAGGACTGGATGTGGGCGCGATCGAATACATCCACAAGCAGCTGGTGGCGCAGCGCGACGCGGGCAAGGGCGTGCTGCTGGTCAGCCTGGAGCTGGATGAAGTGATGAATGTCTCGGACCGCATCCTGGTGATGTACGAGGGCGAGATCGTGGGAGAATTTGACCCGAAAACGGTGACGGTAGAAGAACTGGGCCTGTACATGGCAGGCGCAAAGAGAAAGGGGGCATAGGGAGATGGAAAAGAAGAAACACAGTCTGCTGCGGAACAACGGCTTTTTGTCTCTGGTTGCCGCTGTGATCTGTATCCTGCTGGGGCTGTTGGTGGGCTATATCGCCCTGCTGATCATCAACCCGGCGGGCGCGTGGCAGGCCATCACAGCCATTGTAAAGAACTTCCTGTATTATCCTTCGCCCAAGGCGGCGATCCTGTATCTGGGGAACACGCTGGTAAAGGCGGCGCCGCTGCTTCTGTGCTCCCTGTCTGTGCTGTTCGCCTACAAGGTGGGGCTTTTTAACATCGGCGCGGCGGGACAGTATGTGGCGGGCGCGGGCGCGTGCCTGTACTGTGCATTGGGCCTGAAACTGCCGTGGTTTGTGTGCCTGCTGGCGGCGGTAGTTGCCGCGGCTCTGCTGGGCGGCATTTCCGGTTTCCTGAAAGCCTATTGCAATGTGAATGAAGTAATTTCCTGCATCATGCTGAACTGGATCGGGCTGTACGCGGTGAACATGCTGCTGACCAATGTGAAGGAAGTGGCCAGCCCGTATACTCTGCCGCTGGGGCTGAACAACCCCTCGGCGATCATGCCGAAGCTGGGGCTGGACAAACTGTTTTCCAACAATCAGTACGTGACGATCGCCATTCCGCTCTCCGCGGTGGTGGCCGTGTTTATCTGGGTGCTTCTCCAGAAGACAAAGTTCGGGTACGAGCTGAAAGCCACCGGTATGAACAAACAGGCGGCAAAATACTGCGGCATGAAGGAAAAGCGCAACATCATCCTCACCATGATGATCGCGGGCGCCCTGGCGGGTATCGGCGCGGCGTTTTTCTATCTGAGCGGCATGGAGCAGTGGATGTGCACCCAGACCAGCGTTCCGGCCATGGGCTTTAACGGGATCGCGGCCGCGTTCCTGGGAGGGCTGAACCCCATCGGTTCCATCTTCTCCTCCTACTTTATCCAGCACATCACCAACGGCGGCGCGTACGTGGACAAAACCCTGTACTGCGCGCAGATTTCGGATTTCATCTCCGCGGTGATCATTTACCTGTGCGGGTTTGTGTTCTTCTTCAAACTCTGCATCAACCGCTTCCTGGATAAGCGCGACGAGCGCAGGATGCGCAGAGACCAGAAAGGAGGCGAGGCGTAATGTTACTGTTGCTGCAATATACTCTGATCTTTGCCTCGGTTCTTCTGCTGGTGGCTTTGGGCGGATGCTTCTCGGAGCACAGCGGCGTGATCAACATCGGCCTGGAGGGCATCATGGTGATGGGCGCGCTGGGCGGCGCGCTGATCATGAAAGTCCTGGGCGGCGGCACACCGGCGGTGGTGATGATCCTGGCGGTGATCCTGGCCAGCATGGCGGCGGGCATGGTCTATTCCCTGCTGCTGGCGGTGGCGGCCATCAATTTCAAGGCGGATCAGACGCTGGTGGGCACGGCCATGAACCTGCTGGGCACGGCATTGGCCACGGTTATGGTGCGCGCCATCAACTCCGCGGAGGACGCCGGAAACGTTTCTTCCGCGATCCAGTATATCGAACAGAAAAAGTCGTTCCTGGTAAACATCGGCCGGTTTGAGTTCAACTGGTTCATGCTGGTGGCGGTGCTGGTGCTGATCGCCTCGTATGTGGTGCTGTACAAGACCAGGTTCGGGCTGCGCCTGCAGGCATGCGGCGAACATCCCCAGGCGGCGGACTCCGTGGGCATCAATGTCTACAAGATGCGCTATGCGGGCGTACTGATCTCCGGTATGCTGGGCGGCCTGGGCGGCATTGTGTACATCACGGCGGGTGTGAGTGAGTGGAAATTTGAGAACGGCGTGGCGGGCTTTGGATTCCTGGCACTGGCCGTTATGATCTTCGGGCAGTGGAAGCCCATAAGGATCGCGCTGGCGGCGCTGCTGTTCGGCCTGTTCCGGGCGCTGTCCAATGTGTACAGCGGGTTTGACCTGCTGGCTTCCCTGAATATTCCGGGGAGCATCTACAACATGCTGCCGTACATCATCTCCCTGATCGTGCTGGCGTTTACGTCCGGGAAATCCCGCGCGCCGAAGGCGGAGGGCATCCCGTACGACAAGGGACAAAGATAAAAGATACTGTATTTTTCACCGGCGGGGCTATGCTCCGCCGGTTTTTTTGCCCTGCCGTTTTCGCAAGTCCTATTGCTTTTCGCTGACATGCTATTTTGCAGAGCAGCTGTTTTTCACTGAGCATCCTGCTTTTACAGTGCAGCTGCTTTTCGCAGACATACTATTTTGCAGAGTAGCTGCTTTTCGCAGAACACACGTAATGAAAAAACGCAGTAAAGAACGATAAAGAAAATTTAGGGAATAAAGAAATATATATGCGGAGACAATAACTGCAGAGATTGCAGAGAGGATGGTGCGATATGGAGCAGAAGAAGGGAAGGCAGAGCCTGCAGTTCGCGCGCGCGCCGCACATCATCGCCGCGGCGTCGGTGGTGGGAAAGAAGGAGGGCGAAGGCCCCGCGGGGGATGCGTTCGATCTCGTCTGCGAGGATGACCGCTTTGGGGAAGAAAACTGGGAGAAGGCGGAGAGCGCCATGCAAAAAGAATCCATCCGGACCGCGCTGGGAAAGGCGCAGCTTGCGCCGTCCCAGATACGCTACCTGTTTGGCGGCGACCTGCTGGGGCAGCTGATCGCCACGTCCTTTGGCGTGGAGGATTTTAACATTCCACTGTTTGGCCTGTACGGGGCGTGTTCCACCTGCGGGGAATCCATTTCCCTGGCGGCCATGGCGGTGGCCGCAGGGTACGCCGATCGCGCGGCAGCGGTGACTTCCAGCCATTTCGCCAGCGCGGAAAAACAGTTTCGCTTCCCCTTGGGATACGGGAACCAGAGGCCGCTTGCCGCCACCTGGACTGTCACGGGGAGCGGGGCGTTCATCCTGGCGGAAAAGGGCGGTCATGCCAGGGTTACCGGCATCACCACCGGAAAAGTGATGGATTACGGGGTGAAAGATTCCATGAACATGGGGGCGTGCATGGCCCCGGCGGCCTGCGATACCATCTACCAGAATCTGATGGACTTTGACAGGCAGCCCGCGGACTATGACCGGATCATCACCGGGGACCTGGGGTATGTGGGGCAGACGATCCTCATGGATCTGATGAAAGAAAAGGGATTTTCCATCGCGGATGTACAGATGGACTGCGGCATCGAGATCTACGACCGGGAGGCGCAGGATACTCACTCCGGCGGGAGCGGGTGCGGCTGCTCTG
>CANRKY010000170.1 GCA_947631355.1 uncultured Marvinbryantia sp. | reverse complement strand
GCAGTGGTGGCGGAGATCACCCTGAGCGATCTGGAGGACGTGCTGGAGGTGCGCATCGCGCTGGAAGAACTGGCAGTCCGCAAAGCGTGCGAAAACATCACGGAGGAGGAGCTGCGGGAACTCAAAAAGGCGGCCAATGAATTTAAGCGCTGCCTGGAGGGGGAGGATCTGGTGGCCTGCGCGGAGGCGGATGTGGCGTTCCACGAGATCATATACAACGCGGCGAAAAACATGCGCCTGCAGCAGATGCTGCAGCATCTGCGGGAACAGATGTACCGCTACCGCCTGGAATATCTGAAAGACCGGAAGATGCACAAACTTTTGGCGGAGGAGCACGACACCATCCGCAGAGCCCTAAAAAAACGGGATCCGGTAAAAGCGGGAAATGCCATCCGCACGCATATCGAAAATCAAAAAGAATCCATGGCGGCAAGTCTCACAAAAACAGAATAGGGCCGGGGTTATCTGGTTATGATAAAGAGAGAGAAGCGATTCTCTCTTTTTTTCTTGCAGAAGAAGCGGGCAACTGCGCGGAAAGACTGGGCAGAGCAGACAGATGATTGAACCGACCAGACAGATGGATAGACCGGCCAAACAGACGGGTGAACCGACCAGACAGATGGATAGACTGGCTAGACAGATGGATGAACCGACCAGACAGATGGATAAACCGACCGTGCAGATATGCGCAGAATGGCCGGCATCCCCTACAGAGAGAGTTTTGATAATAGATAGATCGATCGGACGGATCGGACGAAAAGGAGAAGGACAGCGATGGACATACCCAAAGCGGAAGCGGAAAAAGGCATACGGGGTTCCAGGGAGGCGTTCACGGAAGACCTGGAAACAAACTGTGCGCTCATCACGAAGCGCATCCGGGATGAACATTTCTGCCGGGAGACCATACAGGCCGGCAGGCGCACCAAAACAGACATGGCGCTCATCTATCTGGAGGATGTGATGTACCCAGAGATCCTGGAGGAGGCCAGACAGCGCATCGGCGCCCTGGATGTGGACGGCGTCATGGACAGCGGCACGCTGGAACAGCTCACAAAGGAGAATGTGTGGTCGCCCTTCCCGCAATACCAGGCAACAGAGCGGCCGGACCGCGTCTGCCAGGCGCTTCTGGACGGCAGGGCGGCCCTTCTGCTGGAACATTCCCCGGAGGCCCTGATCTTTCCGGCCACCGTGAACAGCCTGTTCCAGACAAATGACGATTATTACCGCCATTTCCTGGTGGTGTCTTTCCTGCGTCTGATCCGATATCTCGCCGGGTTCCTGGCGGTTTTCCTGCCCGGCATCTATGTGGCGGTGAGCTGCTTTCACGCCCAGATCCTGCCGGTGAATCTGGTGCTTTCCATGGCGGAAGCCAGGCAGGGCGTGCCGTTCCCGGTCCTGATAGAGATTTTGATCCTGGAGGTTTCCTTCGAGCTCATACGCGAGGCGGGGCTGCGGATGCCGGGGGCCATCGGCAACACCATAGGCATTGTGGGCGGGCTGATCATCGGCCAGTCCGCGGTGAGCGCAAACCTGGTGAGCCCCATGACGGTGGTGGTCGTGGCGCTGACGGCCCTCGGGTCGTTCTCCGTGCCAAACGAGGAGTTTTCGGAGGCCCTTCGCATGGTGAAATATATCAACATTTTCCTGGGCGGCTTTCTGGGGATCGTGGGGATCGTGCTGGGGGCGTATCTGCTGATCCTGCACCTGTCCGGCCTGAAAAGCTTTGGCGTTCCCTACCTGAGCCCCTTTGCGGCATCAGACATCAACGACTATCAGGATCTGAAAGACGCGCTGGTGCGCGGTCCCTTGCGGACACTGGCGCGGCGGCCGTTTTACGCTAGGCGGGAGCAGCGGATCCGGATGGGCGGAAAGGAGCGGGATCATGTTCGCAGATAACGGAAAAATATCGCCGCGTCAGGTGAGCTGTCTGCTTTTCACGGATTGGGTGGGAAAGCTGCTGCTCCTTTTGCCGCGGGTACAGTGGGGCCTGACCGGCTGGGAATTTCTGGCGATGGTGGCCCTGGGCGGATCATGGACGGGCCTGTATCTGGTGCTGATCGCCAGGCTGTCTGCGCGGGTGCGCGGGAGCTTCACCGATTTTCTGCGCAGGAGGCTGGGAAAATATCCGGCGTACCTGGTGGGCTGCCTGGCTCTGTTGTACCTGCTGCTGAATCTGGTGTATGTGACAAGGATGACCGGGCGGATCTGCGGCCTGTTTCTGCTGCCGGAGGTTCCGGAAAGTCTGCTCGCGCTCTGCGCCCTCGCGGCCGGCGCGGTCACCGCTCTCGGCGACAGCCAGAAAAGAGGGCGCGCCGCGGAGATCCTGGCGTTTCCCATAGCGATTGCGCTGGCGGTCATGGTGGCGGCCGCGATGGGCTCCGCAGAAAAGAGAAACTTTCTTCCGGCGGGAGGATTTGACGGGTTCGCGGTTCTTGTGCGCAGCGGCGCCGTGTTCGCGGGGTTCTCCGGCGCTTTGCTTATCTTATACGAAACGCCGCATGTCCGCTGGGCCGGAAAAGGGCGGATAAAAGCGCTGGAAAAGGGGTTTGGCGCCGCCCTGGCATTTTTGCTGGCCGCGTTTCTCACAGCGTTCGGCGTGCTGGGAAAGGGCAGCTTCGCGCGCCTGCCCTGGCCGGTCTTAAGCCTTATGAGCAGTGCCAGCCTGCCCGGCGGCTTTCTGCAAAGATGGGACGCGGTGTTTTTGGCGTTCCTGCTTTTTAGCCTGCTGCTGGCCTGCGGCATCTCCTGCCATTTTATGAAACGGGTGCTGGCGGAACTCTGCCCGAAGCGGAACACGGAGCGGCTGCTGTTTTTGGGAATGGTGCTGGCGGCCTTTTTTCTCGCCGGAGACCTGAACACGGCGGAGGCCCTTTTCTTCCGCTGGGGCCTGTGCTGCCTTGTGCCGATCCTGGCGGCACTGCCGGTTTTTTTAATCATGCTGGAAAGGATCAAGAGCAAATGCAGACAAGAAAAAAAGCAGTGACAGCCCTGCTGTGCGCGGTGCTTTTGTGCGGCTGCGCCGGGAGAGAGCTGGAGGATCGCACCTTCGCGGAGGCGATGGAGCTGGATCTGCGGGACGGAGAGTTGTGGGGCGGTTTTGGGGGCCCTTTGGTGAAGGGCGCGTCCGTGGAAGAAATACAAAAAACCAGCCAGGAACACATGGATACCTGCCTGGAACTGGGGCATGTGAAGGCGATCGTGCTGGGGAAAAGCCTGACGGAAGATGCGGCGTGGATGCAGAAGGTGCTTTTGGAGCTGGAACAGATGCCGGTCATTTCCAGGAACAGCCTGGTGTTCCGGCACGATTATGAAAGGGAAGAAAGCTACCTGGAAAGCCTGAAAAAACAGGGAAAAACGCCGGGGGAATACCTCCTGGACCGATATGAAAACAATCCATACCGCGCAGAGGAGGAAATGACTTCCCTCGGCGATCTTCTCAACTTTTAAATCTCTAAATGGTGATCAGTTCGTATTCATCCGTTCCCAGGCCGATCTTCTTTGCGTGTTCGATGCAGGATTTCCAGTTGGTATCCGGATGGTTCATATGGAAATGATCGTGCCCTTCGCGGCTGTGAGCCTGACATTCCTCGTCCAGGATGCTGCCGCGGATCACCGGCTGTGCGTTCACCGCGTCCGCGCAGGCCACATCCAGCGCCACCGGATCAAAGGAGGCAAACATGCCCACATCCGGCACGATGGGAAGGTCGTTTTCCGCGTGGCAGTCGCAGTTCGGCGACACATCGATCACCAGGCTGATGTGGAAGTGCGGCCTGCCGTCCACCACCGCCTTGGCGTACTCCGCGATCTTGCAGTTTAAAATGTCGTTGGCCTCGTCCTCGGCGGGTCTCACGGCATCCTTCGGGCAGACGCCGATGCATCTCCCGCAGCCTACGCATTTATCATGGTCAATATGTGCTTTCTTTGCCTGGCCGATGATTCCTCCCGGTACGAGGATCAGTTCAAAGCTGGGCGCTCCGTGCGCGCAGACGCGGGCGCAGGCGCCGCAGCCGATGCACTTATCGGTGTCCACAAAGGGCTTCCCGGCGCTGTGCATCTCAGATGGCTTTCCGCTGCCCAGGCGCGGAGGCGGTCGGCACGGCGGTTCTGGAGAACCACACGCTGTTCTTC
>CANRKY010000169.1 GCA_947631355.1 uncultured Marvinbryantia sp. | reverse complement strand
GGCCGTGGGTGTCCCAGCCCGCCTTGCGCGGCACCATGTTGCCTTTCATGGCCTGATAGCGGGGGATCATGTCTTTCATGACGCGGGTGAGCACGTGGCCGATGTGCGGCTTGCCGTTGGCCGTGGGCGGTCCGTCATAAAAAGTGTATACCGGGCCCTCCCTGCGGTTTTCAATGCTCTTTTCAAAGATGTGGTTTTCTTTCCAGAATTTTTCCACTTCCTTTTCCCGATCCACAAAATTCAGATCGGTCGAAACCTTGTTATACATGTCTTCTCCTCCTGTTCCTGGCATCCTGTTTTTGTATCCTGTTTCCGGCAAAAAAAATCTCCCGTTCTGTAAAAGAACGAGAGTCTCGCCATACCACCTTTACAACATACCTGCATATGCGTTCCCGGTAACGGCGGAAATCCGTCAGCGCCTACTTCGTCCACAGACGTTTCAGCTCTGCAGCTTGGAAGTGATCTTCTGCTTTCCTTACTCACGCCGGGATCGCACCCTCCCCGGCTCTCTGGGCCTTTGGGTGAAAGCATACTGTCTTCGTCATTGCCTTTCCATATGGTACTTATCTTATCGTATGAATCCGGGAAAGTCAAGGACTAATCCTCTCAATTTTCCGCCCAAATCGTTGCAATTTTTCGGCAAATAAGCTATACTGATACTATGATTCGGGCGTCAAAAGCGATTACGGATTGTTACGCTGCTTCGCAGCTCCCACAATCCTACCCAACATTCGGAATCCATGGGGCCCCTGCCCCACTTCTTCCTCATGTTGGGGCGCGTCATAAAGCCTCTCATCCACCGGTATGCAAGCATACCGTGGATTCGGGCTTTTGACGCTGTAATCATACTATTCGAAAAAGAGAAAAGAGGTTTTGAGATTGAGACGTTTTTTTGATATGGAAAGCCCGTTTTTCCGTTTTTTAAGCCGGCTGGCAGATCTGATGATCCTGAATCTGCTGTTTATCGCAACCTGCATCCCCATTTTCACCATCGGGGCTTCCTGGACCGCCCTGTACTACATGACCCTAAAAATGATACGCAACGAGGAGTCCTATATTGTGCGGGGCTACTTCAAATCCTTTAAGGAAAATTTCCGGCAGGCCACCATCATGTGGCTCATCGTTGTGGTATTTATGGTGCTGCTGTTTCTGGACTACCGCATCCTGGGCTTTTCCGAGGGGAAGGGCGTGCGCTTTATGACCATCGGCATCACGGTGGTGAGTCTGGTGGGCGCCATGATCCTGACGTATCTCTTTCCCATCCTGGCCAAATTCTATAACACCATAAAGAATACTTTCCTGAACGCGTTTCTGATGTCTGTGCGTCATTTCCCGCAGACCATTGTGATGGTAGCCATCCCGATCGTGGCAGTTTACATCTCCCTTCGCTCCGCCATGATCCTGGCCTACGCTCTGCTGGTATGGATCATGTTCGGCTTTGCCCTGATCGCCTACTGTGATTCCTGGTTCCTGGTGCGCATCTTCGATAATTACATTCCAAAGGACGAGGAAGCGGACACATCCGAAGACATCCAGGAACTGCCCGATGAGGAGGAACCCGCAGGCACCCAGGAGTTGCCCGATAGCAAGGAACCAGCAACCGGCAGCGAACTGCCTGATAACGAGGAATCCACAGGCGGCAACGAATTGTCTGATAGCGAAGAACCTGTAAGCGGCAGCGAACTGTCTGATAGCGAAAAAGACTAGTTGCATTGTTCTTCCGGAAACAACATCGCGATCTGTACAGTAAACTCCCATGCCAGTCATACCGGCACCACCATGAATGAAAGGGAGTTTACTCTGGGCCTCCGGCGGATGCGCAGAAAATGCGATTGGAAGATGCCGCTCTCGCGGCCGCATTTTCGCGCGTTCAGCGCCGAAGCGCTGAACTTTTACAGTAAATCATAATATTCCGCACAGTGAAATCAGAAGGCCGCACGTTTTTTAAGCGATGCACAGCAGAACAGGCACGTAAAGAAGAAGGGCGTGCGAAAAGAAAGACATGCAAAAAAAGACACAAAAAAAGGGCTGCGATCTCGCAGCCCCCTCTTATTACTCTTTATTCCTGTACATACGGCATCATTGCAAGATGTCTCGCACGCTTGATCGCCACGGTGAGCGCTCTCTGGTGCTTTGCGCAGGTACCTGTGATCCTTCTGGGAAGGATCTTTCCCCGCTCAGAAACATATTTTTTTAATTTTGCAACGTCCTTGTAATCAATCTCGTTATTTTCTTTTCCGCAGAATACACAGACTTTCTTTCTTCTGCGGCCGCCGCCTCTTCTCTTTATGGGAGAATCCGCTTTATCGCCTTTTGTATAAGCCATTGTTATCTCTCCTTTCTACTTATTGTTATTGAACGTAAACGGCAGTTCCTCGTCAATCCCTTCCGGAATATTCATAAATCCGTCTGCCGCCGCGGCGCTGGGTTCCGGTCTCACAGATTCTGAATTCTGCGCCTGCGGTTCCCTGCGGAAGCTTTCCCCTGCGGAATGTTCTGACGCGTTCTTGCTCTCCGCAAATTCCTGTTCCTCCACCACAACGTCTGTGGTGTAAACCTTCACGCCGTCTCTGTTTGTATAACTGCCTGTCTGGATACGCCCTGTTATGGCAATCTTCGTACCCTGTTTCAAATATTTCTCAGCGAACTCCGCGTTTCTTCCAAACGTAACACAGCTGATAAAATCTGCCGTCTGATCGCTGTTTTCTCTGCGGAACCGCCGATCGACCGCCAGTGTGTATCTTGCAACCGCAGTCGCATTTTCTCCTGTTGAATAACGCACATCAGGGTTTCTGGTAAGGCGTCCGATCAGTATTACTTTGTTCATATCTTTCTCCTTTTCTTATGCATCACGTTTAACGCACAAATATCTGAGAACATTTTCCATGATACGAACGTGTCTCTCAATCTCAGCCGGGCTGTCTGATTCTGCCTCAAACTGGATGAAGTAGTAGTAGCCCTCGCTCATCTTCTGGATCTCATAGGCAAGTTTCTTTTTGCCCCAGTCATCCACGTTCGTGATGACGCCGTTGTAGCGGGTAATGTACTCTTTTACCTTTTCCACTACCGCGGCTCTGGCATCGTCCTCAAGCTTTGCGTTGACAACGACCGCTAATTCATACTTGTTCATGCTTTTGCACCTCCTTATGGACTCTGGCCCCCGGCCTCTCGGCAGATCGTTCTGATGCCTGCCTCATCGGGAGCAAGGAAATAAAATATATCACGAAACCATATTTTAGCATATCATTCGAGCTTTTTCAAGTTTTTTTCCGCACTCTTTTTAAATTTGTTTAAATTTTTTTCTGCAGCTCTTTCGTATTCTTTTCCACCAGCTTCCGCGGCACCATGACCATATGGCCGCAGCCCTGGCATTTCAGCCGGAAATCCGCACCCACCCGCAGGATCTCCCAAAAATTGCTGCCGCAGGGATGGGGCTTTTTCAGCTTCACAATATCTCCCACTTCATAATTCAGGCGCTCGATCTCTACCAGCTCCTCTCTCAGATCTCAATGCTCTCAAACAGTTTTCCAATGCTGTCCTGAATCACCAGATCCGCATTTTTGTCCCTGGACGTCACACTCTTGTTCACCACCACCAGGTGATCGCCCTGAAAATAGTCGATCAGCCCTGCCGCGGGATAGACCACCAGCGAGGTGCCGCCAATGATCAGCACGTCCGCGCTGGCAATGTGCTGGATGGATCTGCTGATAATGTCTCCGTCCAGCCCCTCCTCGTAGAGTACCACATCCGGCTTGATCCGGCCGCCGCACTTGCTGCAGACGGGGATGCCCTGCGCATTGCGCACATATTCCATATCGTAAAATTCCCCACATTCCATGCAGTAGTTCCGGTGCACACTGCCGTGCAGCTCCAGCACCTCTTTGCTGCCCGCCATCTGGTGCAGCCCATCGATATTCTGCGTGATCACCGCGCGCACATGGCCCTGCTCCTCCCACTGCGCCAGCCGCTTGTGCGCCATGTTCGGCCTGGCCTCTGGCATCAGCATCTTGTTCTTATAGAAGCGGAAAAATTCCTCCGGCTTGTGCATGAAAAACGTGTGACTGATGATGGTTTCCGGCGGATAATCGTACTCCTGATTGTACAGGCCGTCCACACTGCAAAAAAATACTACATTGCTGCTGTTTGC
>CANRKY010000168.1 GCA_947631355.1 uncultured Marvinbryantia sp. | reverse complement strand
TTCCGAATGTTGGGTAGGATTGTGGGAGCTGCGAAGCAGCGTAACAATCCGTAATCGCTTTTGACGCCCGAATCATACGATTTATCTTACCAAATAAGGGGAATTGTGTCAACGAGGCATTTTGTAGTTTCTGGCGCAAACATTTTGCAGTTTCTCGTGCAAACAGCGTTTTGCCATTTTCATCACAGTATCCGCGGACGCGAAAAATGTTCCCGCGCGCCGGACGCATATCCGGCAGCCAGGAACATTTTTCCTGTATCCCTGTGTATTCAGTCCCCGCTCACAGGGGTGATGACGATGTTTTCTCCGGGGATCTCGGTCTTGCGCTTCACGATGTCCTCGATCTGCGCCCGCTGAGCATCGGAGATCTCGGCCATGTTGATCACCACGTCCGCGCTGCCGTTGGTGATACTCACCACGCTGCCCTCAAATCCTTTGGCGTCCAGAAGCAGTTCCGCCGCCGCCTCTTTCTCCGCCTGGTCGGTGATGGACGCGATGCTGTCCACGGCATTTTGTTTCTGCTCATCCGAAATGTTCCCGTTGTTGATCACTTCCATCAATGTCTCTTTGTTCTGCGCCCGAAGCTGTTCCCTGGTCAGCTTTGCCTCCGCGGCCACGTTGGAGGCGGTCATGCTGGTGAGCACCGCTTCCCCCGGCGTGTCTGTGATCTCCGGGTCGGCGGAGGCGATGTCCGCGCCATTTTCCATCAGCACCTGCTCCTCCTGCACAGAGCTCTGCACCACCGCCTCCTGCAGTTTTGTTCCGGAATAGTTGAGATAACCCGCCACCGCGATCATAATGGCCAGAGCCGTTATAATGATCTGGTTCTTTTTCATGATCCGTTTCACTTTATCCTCTCCTTTCATTCATTTTGACTACTTTGATTTTATGCGCCTCCAGTCCAAATAATGCCATCACGGCATCGGTAATCTCCTTTTTCACACTGGCGTTGTCCGCGCCCTGGGCCAGCACCAGCACCCCCTCCACCTGGGGCGCGAGCTGCTGCGTCACGTAGGGAGCGCCATCCCCGCCGCTTGCGCTGTCGTATATGGTGGTCTCCTGATTTTCCTGCTCCACCGTGCTGCGCGCCGTGCCGTCACTGTTCTGCTCCTGGGTTGTGCGGTTCACATCCGACCGGTCTTTTTCCACGATCTTTTCCCCGGTGTCTTTCTGGGTGATCATCACCCGCACCTGCCCCGCCCCCTCCATCTGGCAGAGGATGCTCTCCAGCCGGCTCTCCATGTCCGGGATGCTGATGGTCTGGTCTGTCTGCATAGTCTGTGCGGCGATCGGCTCCTGCTGCTCCTCGTCCCGCGGGGCGGGCAGGGAGAGCACGATGATCAAGATCCCGCAGAGCAGCAGCACGATCCACTGGTCGCGCCGCACTTTTTTCAGTTTTTCCAGCAGCCGCTCTTTCTTTCCCATTTTCTACTCCTTTACCGACACGGTGATGCTGCCCCGGCTGATCCCGTACACAGACGCAAGTTCTTCCCGTATCTGCTCCACTCCCGCCTGCTGCCGGGAGGAATCCGCGTCCTGCGCAAACACGTTCAGCTGGTCGCGCACAGGCATAAGCACAATCTGCACCCCTGCTATCTGGGAGGGCTGTCCGGCCGCTTCCCGGAAGGTGATCTTTATGGATATGCTCTGGCGGCCGTGCGCTTTTATGATCTCTCTGATCTGGCGCTCCAGTTCCACGCGGTATGCCTTTTCAATCTCCCGGCTCTGCAGCCCCGCCAGAGCCTCCTGCGAGGTCTGCAGTTCAAAGGCGCTCTCTCTGGTGAACGCCTGCCGCAGCGCTTCCTCAAAAATGTCCCCGATGGAGAACAGCTCGCCCGCCGGTTCAAAAACCAGCAAAAGCAGCACCAGCCCGCCGTAAAACCGGATGTACCTGCGGTAATCCCCGCTGCGCACCAGATGGCCGCACAGCTCCAGCAGGCAGATGCAGATGATCAGGTTCCGTATCCATTCATAGAGTCCTTCCATTTTGATCCCATGCCGCAGGGCGGACGCCGCGCCACCGCTTTTCCTTTCGGTTGTTCCATCTTCACGCTCCCCGGATAGACGCCGTCACCATCGCCAGGGTGATCAGAAACATCACGGCGGTGGCGCACATGGTGCGCAGAAGCAGCACGGCTCCCTCCCCGATCCCACTGACACATTCCGTGATCCGCTTATCCGACACCGGCTGGATGGCCGCGCTCACCGCTTTATATAGAAAGGCGCACACCGCCAGGCGGATGACCGGCGCCAAGCAGATCAGCGCGATCAATATCACGCCGGCCACGCCCACCGCGTTTTTCAGGAGAACCGCTGTCCCAAGTACCGTCTCTGTCACCGCGTTTAAAGTGTTCCCGAAAACCGGCAGGGCGCCGGCCGCACGCTTCCAGACAGAGTTTTTCAGCGCATCGACCGCGGGCAACAGCAGCGCCTGCACGGTCTGCACCCCTATGACCACAGCGGGCAGGGTTTTCAGTATCCACACCAGTACCTGCCGGATCAGATCCGCCAGTTTGGAAAAATAATCTTCCCGTCCCAGATAGTTTATGAGCATAAAGAGCACATACAGCCGGATGGCCGGAAGCACCGCGCAGCTGAGGATCCACTGCGCCGCGGAAATTGCCGCCAGCGTGAGCTCGTAAAATCCCATGGCTGTCACCGACCCCGCCGCCAGGGAGGCCACCACAAAATACGCGGGCAGGAGCAGTTTCATGAAATGCAGGATCTGTTCCAGGTTTGTCTGCACGGTATGGTTCAGCTCCCCGAAGGCCCGCATCAAAATGGCGAACAGCAGCAGATAGATCATGTAAAACGCGATATCGGAAATCTGGTTTTTCTCGAAGACGCGCACAAAATTGGAAAACACCGCCGCCGCTATGGCCAGGATCAAAATCTGCGTCACGATCTTTTTCTGCCCGGCCAGCTCCCCCACGGCGGCGTCCAGCAGCAATTTTTTCACACTCTCCGCGGACACCGGCGTTTTTCCCTGCATCAGATCCAGGATGTTTTTCCGCAGATCAAACCGGATATCCGGAAACATTTCCTGTATGTTCTGCTGGATCTCGTCCAGGTTCATCTCGTCTAAATAAGAATCCGTCAGGTCGTCGATGGCCTGCTCCCCTTCGGTCTCCTGCGCCCGCGCCGCACCGCCTGTCCACAGAAAAATGCACAGAAAAAGCAGGAGGAAGCGCGCACTTTCTATTTTTCCCAATCTCCATCCCCCATTTCCCGCCCTGTCTCTGCCATGGTTCTCGCGTGGTTTCTATAAACGCCGCTCATCATCCTGCCAACGGCTCTGTCTCTGCCATCGCTCTACTGTAAATACTCTGTGACGGTGCGCAGAAGCGCCAGCACGATGGGCGTGCTCACAGCCAGCACCGTGATCTTGCCCGACAGCTCGATCTGCCCGGCAATGGCCGAATAGCCCGCATCTTTGCAGATATTCGCGGCGAAATCCGCTACGTAAGATATTCCCACGATCTTCAGGAGGATCTGGAGATACGATTCCCGGATGGAGAGATAGCTTGTCAGCTCGGAAAACACATCCGCCATGGATTCCATGCGGGTGACAATGCAGAAAAAAATAAGCATGCAGGTGGCCATGCTGATGAGAACCGAAAACTGCGTTTTCCATTCTTTCACAAACAGTGCGGTCAGGATGCCCGCGATCCCCAGCACCGCGATTTTGATCATATCCATTTCTCGTTTCCTCCAAAATCTCCCATCCATATCCAAGTCGATTTTATCATTCCGCCATGTCGGATCTTTCTATTCCGCACAGGCTGTTTTTTAATCTCACGCAGTACAATTTTACAATCTCATGCAGTCCAATTTTACAATCTCACGCAGTCCGATTTTTCATCCAGACAGCTCCTGCAGTCCCGCGCAGAGCGGTCATCGCTCACAGCGCAAACAGATTTTTTATCGTGTCAAATAATTCGTATATATAGGGGAGCAGCCAGAACAGCACCAGCACCACCCCGGCCAGGGAGGCCAGGGAAGCTTGGTCGTCCCGCCCGCCCAGTTTCAGGATCTGGCTGATCACGGAAACCAGTATCCCCACCGCAGCTATCCGAAAAATGATATTTACACTCATTGGTCTCTCCTTTCCGGCCGCTCTACACAAACAGCAGAACCAGAAAGCAGCCTCCCAAAAATCCCAGATACCGATATACTTTTGCCTTCTGCCGAAATTCTTCTTCGGCGGCATCGGATCGATCCCGGGAGCCCTGATCGGCGGCATT
>CANRKY010000167.1 GCA_947631355.1 uncultured Marvinbryantia sp. | reverse complement strand
CGGATACCTGCATCATACCCGTGCAGGACTATCTCGGCCTCGGCGGGGAGGCGCGCATGAACTTCCCCTCCACCCTAGGCGACAACTGGAAGTGGCGCATGAAGGTGGAGGATCTCACGGAAGATCTGAAAGAAAAGATCCTGCACCTCACCTACCTGAGCAGCCGCATATCCGATGCGGGATACCAGATCCTGCACAAGCGGGAGCTGGAGGCGGAAGAAAAGGCCCGCGCAAAGGCAGAAGCGGCGCAGACTGCGCAGGAAAAGGCGTGCGCAAAAGCCGAAACCGCGCAGGAAAGGGCGTGCGCAAAGGCCGAAAGCGTGCAGGAAGACAAGTGCGCGGAAGATGCGCAGGAAAAGCACAGGAAATAACCGGAAAGGTTGTCTTGCAGATATGAGTATCATCCAGGCAAAAAAATTGATCCACGATTACCAGAAGATCGGGGAGGACGGGAAGACGGAAGTGAGCAGCCGCGCCGTGGACGGCGTGGATCTGGACATCGCGCCGGGGCAGTTCATCGCCATTTTGGGGCACAACGGTTCCGGGAAGTCCACACTTGCAAAGCACATCAACGCCATCCTGCTGCCGACGCATGGGACGGTCTATGTGGACGGCATGGACACGAAGGACGCGGAAAAGCTGGAGGACATCCGGCGGACGGCGGGCATGGTGTTCCAGAATCCGGACAACCAGATCATCGGCACGGTGGTGGACGAGGATGTGGCGTTCGGCCCGGAAAACATGGGCGTTCCCACACCGGAGATCCTCTCCCGCGTGGAGAGCAGCCTGAAAAGCGTGGGCATGTGGGAATACAGGGATCACTCCCCCAACCGCCTGTCCGGCGGGCAGAAGCAGCGGGTGGCCATCGCGGGGGTGGTGGCCATGGAGCCAAAGTGCATCGTCCTGGACGAGCCCACGGCTATGCTGGACCCCATGGGGCGAAAAGAAGTGATCCGCGCGGCGCAGAAGCTGAACCGGGAAAAGCAGGTGACGATCCTGCTGATCACCCATTACATGGAAGAAGTCATTGAGGCGGATCATGTGATCGTGATGGATCAGGGGAAGATCCTGATGCAGGGGACGCCCAGGGAAGTGTTCTCCCGCGTGGAGGAACTAAAAGAACATCGATTGGATGTGCCCCAGGTGACCATGCTGGCGTATGAATTAAAAAAGAGCGGTCTGCCCCTGCCGGACGGGATCCTCACGGTGCAGGAACTGGTGGACGCGCTGGACGCAGCCAGAGCACAGCGGGGGAGCGCAGAATAGACAGTGTGCAAAGATGCCGCAAAAGGACGAGCAGATTATGTCGATAAAACTGGAACATGTAAATTATATCTACAGCCCGGGAACCGCCTATGAAAAACAGGCGCTGACCGACATCTGCCTGGAGTTTCCAGACGGGCAGTTCGCGGGGATCATCGGGCACACGGGCTCGGGGAAATCCACGCTGATCCAGCACCTGAACGGGCTTGTGCGGGCCACCAGCGGCACGGTGTACTACAACGGGGAAGACATTTACCGCGAAGACTATCCCATGAAGGATTTAAGGAGCAGAGTGGGGCTGGTATTCCAGTATCCGGAGTATCAGCTCTTTGAGGTGGATGTGTTTTCCGATGTCTGCTTCGGCCCGAAAAACCTGGGGCTCCCCAAAGAGGAAGTGGAAAAGCGCGCGTATCATGCATTGCAGCAGGTAGGGCTGAAGGAAAAATACTTTAAAAAGTCCCCCTTCGAGCTGTCCGGCGGGCAGAAAAGGCGGGCTGCCATCGCCGGGATCCTGGCCATGCAGCCGGAAGTGCTGATACTGGACGAGCCCACCGCGGGGCTGGATCCGAAGGGAAGGGACGACATCCTGGATCAGATCCAGCTGCTGCACCGGGAGCAGGGCATCACCGTGGTGCTGGTGTCGCACAGCATGGAGGACATCGCCAGATACGTGGAGCGCATTGTCGTGATGGACAAAGGACGAGTGCGGTTTAACGACAGGCCGGAAAAAGTGTTTGAACATTATCGGGAACTGGAGCAGATCGGCCTTGCGGCCCCGCAGGTGACATATGTGATGCAGGCGCTGAGAGAGCGCGGCATGGATGTGGACATTCACGCCGCCACGGTAGAAGGGGCGGCGGCTTCGATCCGGTCTTATTTTGGAAATTTCGAAAAACGGCGGGAAGGATAGCCCTATGATCAGAGATATTACAATCGGACAATATTATCCGGCAGACTCGGTGATCCACAGGCTGGATCCGCGCACGAAACTGGTGGGGACGCTGGCGTTTATCCTGTCGCTGTTTCTGTTCCGCTCCTACGCGGCCTACCTGGTGGCCACCGTATTTCTGGCGGGGGTGATCCGCGCCTCCAAAGTGCCGTTCAAGTTTATGGTGCGGGGCATGAAAGCCATTGTGTTCCTGCTATTGATCACGGTGGTGTTCAATATGTTCCTGACGCCGGGGGAACCGCTGGTGCGCATCTGGAAGCTCACCGTCACCAGGGAAGGGCTGGAACTGGCCATCTTTATGGCGATCCGCCTGACCTACCTGATCATCGGCTCCTCCGTGATGACCCTCACCACCACGCCCAACCAGCTCACAGACGGGATGGAGAAGGGGCTGCGGCCATTAAATAAACTCCACGTGCCCGTGCACGAAATGGCCATGATCATGTCCATCGCCCTGCGCTTTATCCCCATACTGCTGGAGGAGACAGACAAGATCATGAAGGCGCAGATGGCAAGGGGCGCGGATTTTGAGAGCGGCGGCGTGATCAAAAAGGCAAAGAGCATGGTGCCGCTTTTGGTGCCGTTGTTTATCTCGGCGTTTCGCCGGGCCAACGATCTGGCCATGGCCATGGAGGCTCGGGGCTACCACGGCGGGGAGGGGCGCACCAAAATGAAGCCGCTGCACTATCAGAAACGGGACAGGGCGGCGTACCTTACGCTGGTGGTTTATCTGCTTGCCATGTACGGGGCAAAGCGCATTGCGGGATTTTAGAGATGAAAAGAGTAAAGCTGACGGTTGCCTACGACGGCACAAACTACTGCGGCTGGCAGATCCAGCCCAACGGCGTTACCATAGAGAGCGAGCTGAACCGGCATTTATCGGAACTGCTGCAGGAGCCCATACGGGTGATCGGCGCCAGCCGCACAGACGCGGGGGTGCACGCACTGGGAAATGTGGCGGTGTTTGACACCGAAGCGCGGATGCCGGCGGAGAAGATCTCCTACGCCATGAACACCAGGCTGCCCGCGGATATCCGCGTCCAGGATTCCTGCCAGGTGCCGGATGACTTCCACCCGCGCTTCTGCGAGACCAGGAAGACGTATTTATATCAGATCCTGAACCGGCGTTTCCCAGATCCCACAAGGCGGTTGTATTCTTACTTCTATTATTATCCGCTGGATGTAGAGAAAATGCGGGAGGCGGCCGTGCATCTTACAGGCGAGCACGACTTCGCCAGCCTGTGCACCCACAAGGAAGAAGTGGAGAGTACGGTGCGCAGGATCTATTCTCTAGATGTGGAAAAGAAAGACGATATGATCGGCATCCGGGTGTGCGGGAACGGATTTTTGTACCACATGGTGCGGATCATTGCGGGAACCCTGATCCGGGTGGGCAGCGGGTATTATCCGCCGGAATATATGGCGGAGCTGCTGGAAAAAAAAGACCGGAACTTTGCGGGGGAGACAGCGCCGCCCCAGGGGCTGACGCTGCTGAAAATAGACTACCTGGCTGCGCGGTAATGAATATATTCCGCGATCTCATGCTGCACATCCGGCTCCAGCAGGCAGAAGTCTTCAAAAATCTGTTCGGCTCTGGCGGGTCGTCTGCGGATGGCTCCGGAAAAATCCGGCCGCACCAGATAGTCGAGGTGAATATTGTAGAAATCTGCGATCAGTACGAGATGCTGGTAAGATGGGACACGTCTGTCGGACTCGTAATTTGCGTAAGCGGCTCTCTCCATGTGGAGATAGTCGCTTAATTTCTGCTGGGTGAGATGGCGGCTTCGGCGCAGAGCGCGCAGCTTCTGCCCTAAAGTCTTGCTCATAAAAAAACTACTCCCCCGTAAATACTAAATTTTTTGCTTGCTTAAATAGCTGTTGTGATAGCGGCCATCGAACGTGACGTCCTCTCCGAACCAGTCCGGCGGCGTAAATGCGTGAGCTTGTTCTTCATCCGGAAATTCCACTTCTGCCAGGACCAGCGGCGCAAAGGGCGGCTCGAACACATCCAGTTCAATGCGCAGGCCCCCGTCGGCAGGGATCACATAGCGCTTTTTACGGA
>CANRKY010000166.1 GCA_947631355.1 uncultured Marvinbryantia sp. | reverse complement strand
CCGTAACGTTTCATGCGCCCTGGGCCGCTGTATGCCATCCGTTTCTTCATGCCCGCGTAATCCAGTTCTTCTATATAAAAGCAGTTCCCCATCGCGAGCAGCTCGTCTGCCAAGCAGCACTGGTATTGCCTGCGCCTCTCTCTCTGTTTCCGGCACAGTTCCCGGTACCGGGCGCGCTCCTGTTGGTAGTGTCTGGAATACTGCCACGTAAATGCCCCAGTACATATCCTTCCGTCTTCCGTGTAATTCTCCGGGTTCATAGCCTTACGGCTGTGGTACAGGAAGTGCAGAATCTCACGCTTCTTTTGTTCCAGATGTCGGTCTGCTGCGGTAAGTGGAACGAGTTTGCTTGTAGCAGATCGTTCATTTCCCCACCCCCGTGTCATCCGTAGTTTTATCCCTGACTTCTCTGACATATCTTTTTCCAACTGCTTTTTCAGTTTCTTCGCCTGATCTTCTGCAGGATTTTTTGCCTTGTTGTTTGCCATGGCTTTTTTCAATTTCTCTGCTGTGTTTTCCGTCAATCTTCCCGCAGTGTCATACTCTGACTTGCTCGCTGTATCTTTTACAGCCTCCACCAGGAATCCCTGGCTCCTCCTGTCCGGCGCAAACCGCACCAGCACATCTCCAATGGCATCCATGCTCTCCGGATGTTTCCATGGAGCCGTTCCACTCATTACCAGATCCACATAGTATCGATATTTCCCGCGGATCTCACGCCGTTTGATCCGGCAGTATCGGATCTCGTGTTGCAGGGCTTCTACCTCGTAGGCGTTCCCTTTGGATACCGCCTTCAGCACCAGCCCTTTCCACTTCACATAACCGTCCCGGTATAAAATAGATGCGCGGTTGCTCTTGCCCGATAAGGCGTCCAGCCCATCGGGGCCCTTGAAATGTACCTGTCGCCCTTTGCCTGTGACCAGCCGGTCTATGGCGCGCCACACGTTCTCCGCAAGATTCTGGCAGATGGGGCTGTCCGTGTGCTCCGGAAATGCCTGCCGGTATCTCGCCGCTTCCTTTGTCAGGTCGTATCTGCGCAGGCGATATTGTGCTATCAGGATGTCGCGTTGTCGGTATAATTCTTTTCGGTCCGCCGCGGCATCTTCCTGCACTTTTTCTGGCGTTCCTGCCTTCCCATCCAGCTGGCCGCGAAGCGCTTCCTCTGTCCTTCGCCACGCCTTTGTCTGCGTCATCTGCTGATATCTGCTGTACGCCTTTTTCAGCATGGCGTTGTAGATGTCCCGGTTCACGCGCATGCGTTTGTCCAGGATGTCCGCCTGCCACTTCTCGGTCTGCAAAGGAAGGGTCAGGACAAAGCAGTCTGATTTTCCCCTCACCGGTTTCCCCTTTCACAAGCTCCCGCCGGAGTTTTTATGAGATCCTTATCGGAACGGGCTGCATACAAAAATGGTCAGTATCCGATTCAACCCGTACCTCTTATCGTTTAAAAATGGGGATGCAGCCGTTCTTCACACAGATTTATGTGACTTTTATCGTAAAGGATTATACTTTGCGATAAAATCGACCTTATTTTGTCTGATAATTAGAAATGGATTTTGAATTGAATGAAAAAAGCAGAGGCCACAGTTCTGCAAAATGCAGAACCGCGACCTCCAGTTTTTGGCTTAACTACAATATATTGAAGATATAAGTGCTTATTTTACCATATTTGTTTAAAATTTCAATTTACATTCGAGTTTCTTTGTGATAAGATAAGATTCGTAAAAATTGGGAGTGTGAAAGCCCGGTTTATCGCAAAGTATAATCCTTTGCGATAAAAAACGATAAAAAGTTTCCATAAAATTCCCATAAGAAAGATTTCGCATAGTAAAATGAAAAGGAGCCCTCGCGAGATAAATCGACAATGATTTATCGAGCGATGACTCCTCTTTTATTCCTGAAACATTCCTATAATTTTGTTCGTGAAATAATTTCTGTAAAAAATAATTTTTCAAAAACGCTGTCGTCTTTTATGGTTGGCTCTCCATTTGTTCACTATCCGCACTCACCATGTTTTGCCAGCGGTTTTCCACAAACGCGTCGTCATAAGTGGTA
Organism: uncultured Marvinbryantia sp.; assembly: GCA_947631355.1. Lineage (GTDB taxonomy): Bacteria > Bacillota > Clostridia > Lachnospirales > Lachnospiraceae > Marvinbryantia. Next base: position 2,243 of record CANRKY010000166.1, on the reverse strand, counting down.
TCGATAAATTCCTCCAACATATTTGACGGATTCGGATCGGCCTGGCGCTCGTTGTAGCGCAGCATCACCATCATCGTGAAGGCTCCATTGAGCGCCATCAGTGTGATGATCAGCCAGGTGAGCACTTTCGCCGCCACCGGAGGAAATTTTTCGATGAATGCGTCCAGCGGCGGATATGCGATCTTGACCCATATCAGTCCCAGGATCCCCCAGAAAAACATGAACAGCACGTTGGTCCGGCCGCCGATGTTCAGCGGCATATAGCTGTAGTCCCAAAAGACTTTGCCGAACACAATCTCTGTGAACACGCTGCACATGTATTCAAACGCGCCTCCGAGGACTGCTCCCGCAAGCAGCACCCAGCGGTCGTTTTTGTCTTTGAGTCGGATCAGGCTCACCGTCAGCAGCACCGCGCCTATCCCCCACACGAAGCTGAAGGGACCGAAGACCACGCTGGAGCGGCTCATCCAGGTGCCGCCCACCAGTCGGCAATAGAAAGTCTCGATGATATCCCCCAAAAGTGCCGAGATCAAAAACACCCAGACGATCTTGTCCAGACTCATTCCTTTTGCAAAAACAATGTCCCCGCGCTTTTCTTCATCGCTGATGCCGGGGTACGCCTTTTCCAGGCGCTGCCAAACAAACCGGGCAATGCGCGCGGCCGCAGCATCCGCCCTCCCCGTTTCCATTTTCTGCTTGAAACTGTCTTCTCCTTTTTTCACCGCGATGAGCACCGTAATAAAGTCCACAGCGATGAACACCCAGGCGACGATCTGGATCACTTCCAGGACGATGTTTGGGATCAGCTCCGCCAGAACCATCAGCGCAGGCTGAAGCAGAAGGTAGATCAATAAGATCGCTGCCGCAGTCAGCACATAGAAAAACAGGTTTCTTCCTGTGCCGTTGGGCGCCGCCTCCAGCCATTTGGCTTTTTTTGTAAGCCTGCTCCCGAAAAATCCAAGGATTGCGCGCGTGATAATAAGATTGCCGAAGGTGAACAGAAACATTCCCACATAGTTTCGTCCCATGGTAGGCAGAATAACTGCCATATTTGAAAAGACGATCCCCATCTCAAAGTTTATGGGAAGTGTCAAAAGACCACGGTTTACAAATTTCCTTTCCTTGACGGCAAAGAAGATCGCCTCCGCCGCCCACGTGAGAAAACCGTAGATTAAAAAGATCATCATTTGCTGTGCAGAATTATAAGACATCCTCTTTTTCCTCCCTCCTGCCAGTAGACCATTTTACAGATCATTTTTTCTTGTGCACTTAACTCTCGTTTAAACGCACTTATCGCGCACTTATCACGCACTTATCACGCACTTTTTCGAGAGCAGTCATCTTGGAATACATTATATCAAAGCTTAAAAGAATTTTGTATAGCTGAAATGAGATCATTTCGATTTTTGTACAAAAAAATAGACAGCTGAACGGATCAGCTGTCTACCTCGTATTCAGTTTTCAGCTGCTCAATAGGCATACCGTCTCCACCGCCTCTGTCCAGGGGAACATATCCACCGGCTGTATCGCCTTCGCGCGATATCCCTTTTTCGTCAGATATTTCAGGTCCCGCGCCAGGGTTTCCGGGTTGCAGGAGATGTATATCACTTTTTTGGGGCCCAGCTTTACCAGGGAAGATAAAAACGCCTCATCGCTCCCCGCGCGGGGCGGATCCATAAACACCACGTCTATCCTTACATTCTGCTGCGCCAGATCTGTCATAAATTTACCGGCATCCGCCGCGGCAAACCGCACATTTGTGATGTAATTTTGTTTTGCGTTTATGCGGGCGTCCCGGACGGCATCCGGGTTCAGCTCCACCCCGATCACTTCTTTTGCGTCTTTCGCCGTGATCAGCCCGATGGTGCCCACGCCGCAGTAGGCGTCAAGCACGCGCTCGCGCCCGGTCAGATCCGCAAATTCCATGGCTTTTCTGTATAGAACCTCTGTCTGCACTGGATTCACCTGGTAAAAGGATTTTGGGGAAATGCGGAACACGCGGCCGCACAGAATGTCTTCAATATAGCCCCGTCCATACAGCAAGATATCGCGCTCTCCCAGAACCATGCTGGTTTTTTTGTCATTTACGTTCAATAATATGGTGGTGATCTCTGGATGGCGCTCCAAAAGCGCTTTTACAAAATTGTTTTTGGAAGGCAGGATGGGACTTTGTTGAGGTAAGATAACGTAACCTTTTTTGCAGAGGGCGTTATCTTACCTCTTTTTGATGTATGTTAGATAGC
>CANRKY010000165.1 GCA_947631355.1 uncultured Marvinbryantia sp. | reverse complement strand
CGTTTCTTCCCTCGATCGTAAATTCTTCGTATCTCATATCTGCTCCTTATTCCGTGTCCTGCGCCTTTTCTCTTTCTAGCTCCGATCCTGCGCGCCATGTCTCCGCGCTCTCACGTTCGTTCTGCACACAGCACCCCTTCGCCTTCCCGCGCCCGTTCTGCGTGCCATGTCTCCTCGCGTTCTCACGCCGGTTCCACACACGACACTCCTTCGCCTTCCCGCGCCCGTTCTGTGTGCTATATCTCTTTGCTCTCCTGCAGCGCCGCCTGTATCAGGTCGATCAGCCGCGCCGTGTCTCTTTTCAGGTACAGATACCCCATCAGCGCCTCAAAACCGGTTGCCCGCTGATAGTCCTCCACTGAGGCATTTTTTGCCCTGGTGTGGGGCTTGGAATTTTTTCCTCTGCGATAGATATCCTGTTCTTCTTCTCTCAGCAGCGGCCACAGCGTGTCCATCATGGCAGACTGCGCCTGCGCCTTCACCAGCGCGCTTGCCCGCCGGTCCAGCTTGTTTACCGGGCAGTTTCCCTGAGACACCAGCACGGTCCGCACGATCAGCTCGTACACGGCGTCCCCGATATAGGCCAGCACCAGCGGGGAATATACCCGCAGATCCGCTTTTTTCAGCCCCAGGCGCTCGTCCATGTAATGGTAAAAGTCTACGCCCTCTCCCATTTTACACCTTCCCTGGTATCTTTCAGCACGATCCCTTTCGCCAGGAGCAGGTCGCGGATCTCATCCGCCCGCGCAAAGTTCTTTGCTTTTCTCGCCGCCTGCCGCTCCTCGATCAGCGCCTCTATCTCTTTGTCCAGCATTTCCTCCTGTTTTTCCACCACCAGCCCCAGGATGTCGGAGAGCTCCACGATCTTATCCTTCACCCCGTCCGCGAAGGCCTTTGTGCTGTTTTCTGTCACATTGGTGTTTGCGTACTTCACCAGCTCAAAGATAGCCGCAACGGCATCCGCCGTGTTGAAGTCATCGTCCATGGCCTCATCAAATTTCTTTTCGTACTCCGCAAGGGATGCCAGCTCTTTAGCCTCCTCTGCCGACAGTTCCTCCACAGCGGCGTTCTCCGCGATAAATTTCAGATTCCCCACCGCATTTACAATGCGGTCCAACCCGTTCTTCGAGGCTTCCATCAGCTCCGCGCTGAAGTTTAAGGGACTGCGGTAGTGCGCGCTCAGCATGAAAAAGCGCAGCACCTGCAGGTCGTATTTCTCTCCGATCTCTCGCACCGTGAAAAAGTTCCCCAAGGACTTCGACATTTTGCGGTTGTCGATGTTCAGGAACCCGTTGTGCATCCAGTATCTCGCGAAGATCTTTCCGTTGCAGCACTCGCTCTGGGCAATCTCATTTTCATGGTGCGGAAAGATCAGATCTTCGCCGCCCGCGTGGATATCGATCTCGTCGCCCAGATATTTTTTGGCCATCACCGAGCACTCAATGTGCCAGCCGGGGCGCCCGTTGCACCAGGGAGACTCCCAGTAGGGCTCCCCGTCCTTTTTGGGCTTCCAGAGCACAAAATCCAGCGAATCCTCTTTCTGATCCTCCCCGGTAACCAGAAGCGAGCGGTTCCCGCCCCGCAGGTCGTCCAGATTTTTGTGGGACAGCTTGCCGTACTCTTTAAATTTCCGCGTGCGGAAATATACCGTGCCGTCCTGCGCCACATACGCATAGTCCTTCTCGATCAGCGTGGAGATCATCTCAATCATGCCGTCGATCTCCTGGGTGGCCAGAGGATGTGTGGTGGCCGGGCGCACATTCATGCCCTCCATATCTTTTTTACATTCCTGAATGTAGCGCTGGGAGATCTCCTCTGCCGTCACGCCTTCCTCCATGGCTTTTTTGATGATCTTGTCGTCCACATCCGTGAAATTGGACACGTAATTTACTTCATAGCCCCTGTGCTCCATATAGCGGCGCACCGTGTCAAAAACGATCATGGGACGCGCGTTTCCGATGTGGATCAGGTTGTAAACCGTGGGGCCGCACACATACATACTCACTTTGCCCGGCACCAGCGGCACAAATTCTTCTTTTTGTTTTGTCAGTGTATTGTATATTTTCATATCCGTCTCCGCCTTATTAAGATTCACACTTTTCTAGTGTATTGGAAAATCCTCGTTTTGTCAATCGATTCCGAAATTCTCAGGCCAGCTGGTTTGAAAAACTCTGGTCCGCTCGTCTGAATTTCCCTGTTCCGCTTTCTTGAAGCGCTCAGGCCAGCTCGTTCAGATACACCGGCCGAAGCAGCTGCATTTCTTCCGGAAGATCTTTCTTCCACTGGGTGCTGAATATGTCCGCTGCCAGCTGATATGTCGTCAGCGAAAGAAATTCTTTGCTCGCCTGCTCTTTTTTTATCGGCACAAGTTCTCCGCCTTCTGGACCCAGGATCAGGCGGAAACAGCCATTATTCTGCGGGATCAGATCGTCTTCTATTTCCAGCAGCGCTTCCGTCTCCTTTTCCGCGCGCAGCAGCTTTGCCATGGAATACAGGTTTGTGATGCGCACCATGGTGAGGGGCCAGCGCAAAAAATAGCTGCTGTCCATCCCTGTCACCTGTGCGTCCGGCAAAAGGCCGCACAGATAAATGGGCAGTTCCTCCCGGTAATATTCGGTGATGCGGTTTATCGCCTGGGCGTAAAGCAGCGGATCCGCAGGACTCACCGCCAGCTCTCTGGTGAGCACGCTCCCGTTTTCCCGATTAACCAGACAGTAACCTGTCAGCCCGCCGTTCTTTCGAAGCAGCAGGATCTCACCGCCCACCGCCTTCTGTTCCTCCCAGACGCGCTGAAAATATTCCACGGTGCGCTCCGCGTATACCGCGCAGTGCTCCCTCAGCACCCGTCCTGAAAACTCTGTCAGCTCCGGCAGATCCTCGTATTTTGCGCGCACGCAGGTCAGTTCCTGCAGTGTATGCGCCATCTCCTGTCTCACCTCCTGATCGACATACGGCCAGTACACATTATCCATCCTGCTTCCCCTTTGATCCTGGACGGTCCAGAACCCTGCGTTTTGGAAGTCTTCGATTTCCTCCCTGTCCGGCCTTACGAAGACAAAGGGCTCCCCCTCCTCATAGCTGTCTGCCAGGACTTCGCGCATCAGTTTCGACAGATATTTCTTATTCCAATATGAATCTACAGAAGCGATCATGATACCCGCGAGCCGGGATGCCTGCACACATTTTCCCGCCGCCATAATGCGGTACGGGTTGCGGTGCATCATAGCCACTGCTTTTCCGTCTTTTTCCTTCAGATAAATATGATTTTGTTTTGCGATCCACTCATAATAATAGTCCGTGAATTTCTCTTTATCTTCTGGATATTCTTCTTCCCACAGCTCACGGCTCAGCGCTATGGTGCGGCTGTTATTTCCTGCTTTCATCGGGGGCACCCGGCGCAGCCGCTGCAGCCATTCTGTCCGGTCACGTCCGCCTGGGACAGTTCCATAAGCGAAGTGAGCATGCACACTGCCTGCGCCGCAATGCCTTCTCCGCTGCCGGTAAAGCCGAGCCCTTCCTCTGTTGTAGCTTTTATATTCACCTGATCTTCCTCCACTTTCAATGCCTCCGCCACGTTTTTGACCATCTGCGGCATATACTGGAGCAGCTTTGGCTGCTGCGCGATGATCGTGGCGTCTATGTTTTCAATTACGTAATGCCGCTCCTCCAGCAAGTCCCCCACTTTTTGCAGCAGGAGGAGGCTGGAGACGCCCTCGTAAGCCGGATCGGTGTCTGGAAAATGTTTCCCGATGTCTCCCAGCGCCGCCGCCCCCAGCAGGGCATCCATGATGGCGTGAACTGCCACATCCGCGTCTGAATGGCCCAACAGCCCCTTTTCATAGGGAATCTCTACGCCGCACAGGATCAGTTTTCGGTTCTCTGTCAGCCTGTGCACATCGTATCCCATGCCAACTCTCATACGTCCCACCTCCCGTTTTTCTTCACTTTACCACAGAAATTCTTTTCCCGCAAGGGCACAATCTGACGCAGGCTCCGCCGCATGATGCGTAATCTGAAACAGACTCTGCCGCATGATACGCAGTCTGAAACAGACTCTGCCGTATGATACGCAATCTGAAACAGTCTCTGCCGTATGATATGTAATCTGAAACAGCCTCTGCCGCGTGATACGCAATCTGAAACAGCCTCTGCCGCATGATACGTAATGTGAAACAGACTCATGCAGCGAAAAAATAAAAATGCTGTGCGGATATCCGCACAGCACTTTGTGTCTGTAGTATATTGCCGGGCTAGCTTTAAGCCTCTGTAGCCGGAGCTTCTGTGGTCTCTGCCTCTGTATCAGCCGGAGCCTCTGTCTCCTCTGCCGGAGCTTCTGTCTCGTCAGCCGGTGCTTCTGTGGTTTCCGCTTCTGTATCTGCAGCAGGAGCCTCTGTTGTAGCTTCTG
>CANRKY010000164.1 GCA_947631355.1 uncultured Marvinbryantia sp. | reverse complement strand
CGAAAAGCGGGGGAGCATCGCGGCGGCGAACACTATTCTGGTGCTCACACTGCTGGCGCGCATCCTGAAACTGCAGTTCACCAGCTTTCTCTTTATCAGGGTCTACTGGCCGGAGATTAATATCTTCCTGTATATGGCCAGTGTCCTGTTCCCGCTGGGGCTGTGGTGCATCTGCAACTGGGGACTGACAACGCTGTTTGACGGCAAGGGAAGGCTGTCCCAGGTGTATATGGCCACCTGCTACGGGATGACGCCGTACCCGCTGATCCAGTTTCCGCTGATCATCTTCAGCCATTTCGTGACGGTGGACGAGGCGGAATTTTACACGGTTTTAAGCGCGTTTTCCCTGGTGTGGGCGGCGGCGCTGATTCTGGCGGCCATGTCGCAGATCCATGAATACAAGATGAGCAAGACCATTGTGGCTACCATAGCCACGGGCTTCGGCATGCTGGTGATGATCTTTATCCTGCTGCTGTTTTTCAGCATGATCAGCCAGGGCGTAGCGTACTTTATTTCCATTGGCAGGGAAATACTGTTTCGGATATAGGGTGCAGTATCTGCACCGGGACCGGGAAAGCACTGAATCGTTAGGAGATACTGGATATGAAGTCTTCGATAGGAAACAGAATCAAAAAAATGGCGGGGCCGATCCTTCTTCTGGCACTCATCCTGGCAGGCGTACTGGTTGTGAACTTTTATAAGCCGCAGGAAGAAGAAGCGAAGGTGATCGAGACCAAAAAGTACGCGGACGATGTAAAGGAAGCCGTGCTGGAGAACGACGACCTCCTCTTTGAGATGGATCCGGACACCACACAATTTACCGTGACGGATAAGAAGAATGGAAAAGTGTGGTACTCCAATCCGCCGGATGTGGAAAAAGATCCGCTGGCGCTCAAGCTGGAAAAGTCAAAACTGAAATCCACCCTGCTGCTGACCTACAGCACCACCAACGGCGTGGACACCTTGTTCAACAATTTTGACTACAGCATGGACGCGGGCACCTACGAGATCGAACAGGGACAGGATTATATAAAAGTCTGCTATTCCATCGGAAAATTTGAGGAGGAATTTGTGATCCCCACCACTCTGACGGAAGAACGGATGGACGAACTGACCGCCGATATGGACAAAAACACGGCGCGGAAGGTGAAAGGCTATTATAAAAAATACGATATCAACGACCTGGGCAAAAAGGACAACAAGGAAGAACTGCTGGCGCAGTATCCCGCCCTTGCGGACGCCCCCTTATATATCCTGCGCGACAAAGCCAGCGACAACGTGAAGCGGATGATCGCCGAAAAATTTGGCGAGGCGGGCTATACCTACGAGGACTACCTGGCAGATAAGGGCGAGTCGGAGGAGGGCGGCCCATCAGAGCTTCCCGTGTTCAATGTCAGCATGGTGTACCGGCTGGACGGCAGCAAGCTGACGGTGGAAGTGCCCATGGAGGAGATTGAATACCGCGAGAGCTACCCCATCTACTATCTGAACGTACTCCCGTATTTTGGAGCGGGGAGCACAGAAGACGAGGGCTATATGCTGGTGCCGGAGGGCGGCGGCGCGCTCATTCGCTTTAATAACGGAAAAGTGGCGCAGAACAGCTACTATGCCAATATGTACGGCTGGGACTACGCGCAGTACCGGGACGCGGTGGTGCATGAGACAAACACCTATTTCAACGCGTTCGGGATCGCCAATAACGGCTCCTCCTTCCTGTGTGTGCTGGAGGACGGGGCGCCCTATGCCGGTATCAACGCGGATATCAGCGGAAAGAACAACAGCTACAACGCGGTGTCGGCGCAGTACACCATGCTTCACCGGGAAGTGTACGAGATGGGCGACCGCTATGAGAGTAAGATTTATATGTACGAGGATGAGCTGCCGAGGGAACCGCTGGTGTTAGGCTATATCTTCCTGGAATCGGAGAGCTATGCGGACATGGCCGGCGCGTACCGGGACTATCTGCAGGAAGAATTTGGCGAGCGGTTCGCCAAAAAAGAGGAAGCGGAGGTTCCCACTGTGATCGAGATCGTGGGCGCCGCGGACAAGGTGCGGCAGGTGGCTGGCGTTCCGGTGTCCAGACCTCTGGCGCTCACCACGTTCGATGAGGCGAAGGACATCATCGCGGATCTGCAGGCGGACGGCATCGAGAACATGAGCGTGCGTCTGTCCGGCTGGTTCAACGGCGGCGTGCAGCAGAAAATCCTGAATAAAGTGAAGGTGGTGTCGGAGCTGGGCGGAAAGCGCGGCCTGAAAGACCTCACATCCTACGCCGCGGAAAACGGCGTGGACCTGTACCTGAACGGGATCACCAACTACGCCTACGACAGCGGCCTCCTGGACGGTTTCCTCACCTTCACGCAGGCGGCGCGTCTGGCCAGCAAGAAAGTGGCGGAGATCCACCCGTACAGCACCGTTACCTACAATGCGCGGGAGGGGCAGGAACCTCATTATCTGCTCAAGGCATCGCTGATCACAGAGATGGTGGACCGCCTTGTGAACACGGCGGATAAATACGGCGCGCAGGTTTCCTTTGACGATGTGGGCATGGATCTGAGCTCGGACTTCAACAAAAAATCGCCCGTATCCAGGCAGCGCATGCTGGATACGCAGGTGGAGCAGCTGTCACAGATCAAGGACAGCGGCAAAAAGATCATGATCAATATGGGAAACAATTACGCGGTGGCGTACAGCGACATTGTGACTAATATGAACCTGCGCGGCTCGGACTACACCATACTGGACGCCTATGTGCCTGTATACCAGATGGCGCTGCACGGGTACGTGGACTACACCGGGGAGCCTCTGAACCTGACGCAGAACCAGGAGGAAGAACTGCTTTTGTCGGCGGAGTACGGCGCGGGGCTTGCCTTTACTTTGATGGACGAGTCTGCGTTTACCCTGCAGAATACCCTCTATACGGAATATTTTGGAGCAGAGTACGATACGTGGCACGACCGGCTGCTGGAGATCTACACGCGCTACAACAGCGAGCTGGGGCACACCTTCAACCAGCAGATGACCGGCCATGAAAAACTCTCGGAAACGCTTTCCTGCACCGAATACGAAGATGGGACAAAAGTATATGTGAACTATGGATACGATGCGGTAAAGACGCCGGACGGCCAGGAACTGGCGGCGAGGGATTACCTCGTTGTGCGCTAGATCTTAGCGGCCCGAATGTTCACAGAGAAAGGATCTTGATTATGAAAAAGCGCAAAAAATTAGCAGGGCTTGAAAGAAGAAAGGCCATTTCGGGGTATCTGTTCATATCGCCGTTCATCATAGGCTTTCTGGCGTTTATGGTGGTTCCGCTGTTCCAGTCGCTGTATATGAGCTTCTGCAACGTGCAGGTGAGTCCCCAGGGCATCACCAATGTGTATACGGGCCTGGAAAATTACATCCAGGCGTTCACGGTGGACACGGAGTTCAACCGCCTGCTGGTGGAGGAGATCTCGCGCATGTGCATCAATTCCGTGGCCATCATGGTGTTCAGCTTCTTTGTGGCGCTGATCCTCAACCAGAAATTCAAGGGCAGGGCGCTGGTGAGAGCCATCTTCTTTCTCCCGGTGATCCTCTCCTCCGGCGTGATCCTGGGCGTGGAGACAAACAACGCGCTGCTGGCCAGCGTGGAGAGCATGGTGGAGGAGACCACCAATGTGACGAACATAAGCGACACGATCCAGTCCATCCTGGTCACATCGGGCGTGGGCGTGCGGGCCTTTGAGACGGTGTTTGACATTGTGGACGGCATCTACGATGTGGCCATCGCGTCCGGTATCCAGATCATCATCTTCCTTTCCGGGCTGCAGACCATTTCCGACAGCATGTATGAGGCGGCTTCCATCGAGGGCTGCACGGCGTGGGAGAGCTTCTGGAAGATCACCTTCCCCATGATCAGCCCCATGATCCTGGTGAACTGGGTGTACACGGTGGTGGACTTCTGCATGCGGTCCGACAACGAACTGATCGAGAAAATAAGCGAGCAGATGATCGCGTATATTAATTACGGCTTCGCCTCGGCGATGTCGTGGGTCTATTTTGTGGTGATCCTCGCCATCATAGGCATTACCTCGCTCATCATTTCCAAGGGGGTATACTATTATGACTAACGGCAAAGCAGTGAAGCACGCAAAGGGAAGCTTCTGGGAGCGCAATAAAAGATCGGAAGGCTATCTCCTGAAAAAAACTGTGTACGACATAGTGTATAAGATCGCCCGCGCGGCGCTATTGTTCGGGATGTGCTTTTTGATCCTGCAGCCCATCTTTATGAAGATCTCTGTGAGCTTCATGGAGGAGCGGGATCTGTATAACCCCACGGTTATCTCCATCCCGGAGCACTTTACCACCGCGAACTATCAGCTTGCGGCGCAGCTGATGAGTTATGGAAAATCGCTGGTGAACACCCTGCTGGTGTCCCTCACGATAGCGATCCTGCAGATCGCGGTGAGCACGCTGGTG
>CANRKY010000163.1 GCA_947631355.1 uncultured Marvinbryantia sp. | reverse complement strand
GGATACGAGGTGGACATTGTGGAGAAGACCCCCAGCATCGGCGGCAGAATGTCCCAGCTGGACAAGACCTTCCCCACGCTGGACTGCTCCGCGTGCATCCTCACCCCCAAAATGGTGGAGGCGTCCGCCCACGAGAAGATCACACTGTATACATACAGCGAAGTGGAAAAGGTGACCGGTTTTGTGGGCGACTTTACGGTGGACATCCGCAAAAAGGCCCGCAGTGTAAATATGGACAAGTGTACGGGCTGCGGCGTTTGCCAGGAAAAATGCCCGTCCAGAAAAGCGCCCAGCGAGTTCAACCGGGGGCTGAACAACCGCAGCGCCATCTATACGCCCTTCGCCCAGGCCATCCCCAATGTGCCGGTGATCGACCGGGAACACTGCATCAAGTTCCAGACGGGAAAATGCGGCGTGTGCGCGAAGGTGTGCCAGGCGGGAGCCATCGACTACGAGCAGAAAGACGAGATCGTGACGCAGAAATACGGCGCCATCATAGTGGCCACCGGGTTTGACACCATCAAGCTGGACGCCTACGACGAGTACGCCTACAGCCAGAGCCCGGATGTGATCACCTCCCTGGAGCTGGAGCGCATCATGAACGCGGCAGGGCCCACGGGCGGCCATCTGGAGCGCATGTCGGACCACAAGCCGCCGAAAGATATGGTGTTCATCCAGTGCGTGGGCAGCCGCTGCGCGGATTCCCGGGGCAAGAGCTACTGCTCCAAGATCTGCTGCATGTACACGGCGAAGCACGCCATGCTGATAAGGGATAAATACCCGGATGTGAACGTGACGGTATTCTATATTGATGTGCGCACGCCGGGCAAGAACTTTGATGAATTTTACCGCAGGGCGGTGGAAGAATATCACGTGAACTACATCAAGGGCCAGGTGGGCAAAGTGGCGCCCCAGCCGGACGGCTCGCTGCTGGTGCAGGGCGTGGATCTGCTGGACAACAAACAGATCCTGATGAAGGCGGACATGGTGGTGCTGGCCACGGCCATAGAGCCGAACCCGGATGTGCGGAAGATCGCCACCATGCTCACAGCCAGCATTGACACAAACAATTTCCTCACCGAGGCCCATCCGAAGCTGCGCCCGGTGGAATCGCCCACGGCGGGCATCTTTCTGTCCGGCGTCTGCCAGGGCCCGAAGGACATCCCGGAGACGGTATCCCAGGCGGGAGCCGCGGCGGTGAAGGCCATCGGCCTGCTGGCAAAAGATAAGCTGCTCACAAATCCCTGCACGGCGAAGTGCGATGAGCTGATGTGCAACGGCTGCTCCACCTGTGCGAATGTATGTCCCTACGGGGCCATCTCCTACGAGGAGCACCAGGTGCGCGGACCGGAAGTGAACGAAGTGCGCCGCGTGGCCGTGGTGAACGATGCGCTCTGCCAGGGCTGCGGAGCCTGCACGGTGGCCTGTCCGTCTGGCGCCATGGATCTGCAGGGATTCTCAAACAGACAGATCATAGCGGAGGTGGATGCAATATGCAGGTAGAAGAAAAGAAAGAATTTCGCCCGAAGATCGTTGCCTTCTGCTGCAACTGGTGCAGCTACGCGGGAGCGGATCTGGCGGGGAGCAGCAGGCTTGGATATCCGGCGGACGTAAAGATCATCCGCGTGCCCTGTTCCTGCCGCGTAAACCCCATGTTTATCCTGCGGGCTTTCGAGCGCGGCGCGGACGGCGTGATCCTGTGCGGGTGCCACCCCGGAGACTGCCATTACAGCACGGGAAATTTCTACGCCCGCAGGCGCATGACGCTGCTGTTCTCCATGCTGGACTACATCGGCGTTGAGAACGGGCGCACGAGAGTGGAGTGGGTTTCCGCCGCGGAGGGCGCGAAATTCTCCGCTACCATGAATGAATTTGTAGAAAAGATACGCTCCCTGGGCGAAAACGTGAGATTGGGGGATTTAAGATGCAAGAGCTGATAACAAGAGCAAAAGAACTGCTGGCAGACGGCACGGCGGCGCGCGTGCTCGGTTGGCGGCGCGGCGATCTCCCTTACAACCCGGAGCCGGCGTTCTTTGAAAAAGAAGAAGATTTCGACCAGTTTGTGTACGATGGATTCTGCGGGGCAAACTTGAGCAAAATGATGATCGAGGCGTCAAAGCTGGAGGGGAAAACCGTGGTCTTCCTGAAGCCCTGCGATACATACAGCTTTAACCAGCTTTTAAAGGAGCACCGCGTGGATCGGGAGAAGGCGTACATCATCGGCGTGGGCTGCCGCGGAAAGCTGGATGTGGAAAAGATCCGGGCACAGGGCATAAAGGGCATCCAGGAAATCGAAGGGACCGAACTTGACGGCCCGGAGGAGCTCACCGTAAAGACCATCTACGGCGATCAGACCGTGAGCTACGCGTCGGCTATGCTGGGCCGCTGCCACGTGTGCAAGGGCAAGGAGCACCGCATCTATGACGAGATCATCGGGGAATCCCGTGAGACAAAGGACGCGGACCGCTTCGACGAGGTGCGGGCCATCGAGGCCATGTCGCCCGAGGAACGGTTTGCGTATTTCAAAAAAGAACTGAGCAAGTGCATCCGCTGCAACGCCTGCCGGAACGTGTGCCCGGCCTGCAGCTGCCGGAAGTGCGTGTTTGACAGCACAAAATTCGACAGCGCCCAGAAGGCGAACGTGGACTCCTTTGAGGAGAAGATGTTCCATGTGATCCGGGCGTTCCATGTGGCGGGGCGCTGCACGGACTGCGGCGAGTGCAGCAGGGTGTGCCCCCAGGGGATCCCGCTGCATCTGTTCAACCGGAAATTTATCAAAGACATCGATGAACTGTACGGCGAATATCACGCGGGGGAAGATGCGGAAAGCAAGAGCCCGCTCACGGATTACCGCTTTGAGGACGCCGAACCTGGGATCGTAGGAGAAAGGGGATAATGTGATGTATAAGATAGCGAAAAATGATCTGCGCGCATTATTCCGCGCCATCGCCGGGGAGCGGGAACTGTATCTTCCGGTGAAGACAGCCGGCCAGGTGAATTTTGCGGCGTGGGAGGAAGACGCGGAAGTGAGCCTGGATACCCTGAAAACGGTGAAGTCTCCGAAGGACGCGTTTTTCCCGCAGTTTGAGACACTGTATATGTGCCGCACAGAGGAGAAAAAGCTGCAGATCCAGCCCCAGGCGCTGAAGGATAAGGAATTTGTGGTGTTCGGCATGCGCGCCTGCGATGTGCAGGGCGTGAAGGTGCTGGACAAAGTATTTTTGAGCGACCCGGTGGACAGCTACTACCGGGCCAGAAGGGAGCACGGCATCCTGGTGGCCATCGCCTGCCATGAGCCGGAGGAATCCTGCTTCTGCAAGGTGTTCGGCGTGGATGCGGCAGAGCCGGATGCGGATGTTGCCGCGTGGATGATCGGGGAAGACCTGATCTGGAAGCCCCTCACCGAGAAGGGCGAGCGCCTCACGGAGTCTGTGAAAGAGCTGCTGCAGCCGGCGGACGGCGCAGAGGAAAAGGTGCAAAAAGAACAGGAACAGATCCGGGCGATCCTGGAAAAACTGCCCTACACTCATCTCTCGCTGGAGGGCTGGAACGGGGACGCCACGGACGAAAAATTCAATTCCCCCGTGTGGGAGACACTCTATAAGCCCTGCCTGGGCTGCGGCACCTGCACCTTTGTGTGCCCCACCTGCCAGTGCTACGACATCAAGGACTATAAGACGGCGGACGGCGTGCAGCGCTACCGCTGCTGGGATTCCTGCATGTATTCCGACTTTACCCTGATGGCGGGCGGGAACAACCGCACCACCCAGCTGCAGAGGTTCCGCCAGCGGTTTATGCACAAGCTGGTGTACTTCCCGGCAAACAACGAGGGCATGTACTCCTGTGTGGGCTGCGGCCGCTGCGTGGAGAAATGTCCCTCCGCTTTAAATATCGTGAAAGTGATCAAAGCATTTGAAAAACAGGGAGGTGGCGAAAATGTGTAACTGCAGAGACACCCTGATCCCGCAGGTGGGCGTGATTACCGATGTGCGCCAGGAGACGCCGGATGTGAAGACGTTCCGCGTGAACGCGCCGGAGGGCGGCAAGCTGTTTGAGCACATGCCCGGACAGTGCGCTATGGTGTGCGTGCCGGGAGTGGGAGAGGGCATGTTTTCCATCACCTCCTCCCCGACCAACCGGGAATATCAGGAGTTCAGCATAAAAAAATGCGGCGTGCTCACAGACAGCCTGCACTCCTTGCAGGCGGGAGACCAGATCACCGTGCGCGGGCCCTACGGCAATCACTTCCCGGTGGAGACGGAGCTGAAGGGGAAGAACCTGCTGTTCATCGCGGGCGGCATCGGCCTGGCGCCCTTGCGCTCCGTGATCAATTACGTGCTGGACAACCGGGCGGACTACGGCAGCGTGGACATCCTGTACGGCTCCCGCTCCGCGGATGACCTGGTGCAGTTAAAAGAGATCCAGGAAGTGTGGATGAAGGCGCCGGATGTGCATGTGCACCTCACCATCGACCGGGAACAGGAGGGCTGGGACGGCCACGTGGGGTTCGTGCCCAACTATCTGAAGGAACTGGCGTTTGACACCGACAAGACGGCGCTGGTGTGCGGGCCGCCCATTATGATCAAATTCGTGCTGGCCGCCCTGGAGGAGATGGGCTACACCAAAGAGCAGGTG
>CANRKY010000162.1 GCA_947631355.1 uncultured Marvinbryantia sp. | reverse complement strand
AGTCCCTGCCGTCCTCCACCATGCGCTTGATGGACTCCAGATGTCCGATTGCCCGCGAGATGCGGTTCAGCACGGACTTCACCTGCTCCGGGTCGTGCGTATGGCTGTGCCTTCCCTCATGGGTATGACCGTGCGCTCCCGCAGCGTGGCTCTCGTGATTATGGCTGTGTACTCCCGCAGTGTGATCTTCATGGGTATGGCCGTGTGCTCCTGCGGCGTGGTCTTCGTGGGTATGGCCGTGTGCAGTTTATGGAGCGGATGATCCATCCGCTCCATGACTGTGTGTATATATGGTTCCGTCTTCCAGGACATGCGTGTGCACGCCGCTGGCTGTTCTTTTTTCTTCCATGATCAGTTATCTTCCATTTTTTTGATGAGTTCTTCCTTCAGCGACGGTTTTGCGGCTGCGGCCTTTCCGGTCTTTTTGGACGCGGCGCTCTCTTTGGTCTTTTTAGCCGCAGCAGACTTTTTGGTCTTTGCCGCCTTGTTTGACGGAGCCTTTGGCTCTGCCTTCGCGTAGGAGAAAATGCTGATCCCCATGGGCGGCACTTTGATGGTAATGGAATTTTCCCGGCCATCGCACTCGTCTTTTTTCGACTGCTTCACGCGCGGGTTCAGGTTTCCCGCCCCGCCGAACTCCTCGCGGTCGCTGCTGAAGATCTCTTTGTATTTGCCGGCATACGGAACGCCGATCTTGTGATCCTCATACACAAGCGGAGAAAAGTTGCACACGATCAGCAGCATTTCCTCTTTATTGTCCGTCTTTCTGGCAAATACCAGCATATTTTCATTCGCGGAGATGGCGTTGATCCACTCAAAGCCGTCCGGATCGTAGTCTTTTTCGTAGAGTGCCGGATGTGAGCGGTAAAACGCCAGCAGCTCCTTGTAATAGGCATGCATCTGGCGGTTCGCCTCGTTCTCCAGATCCTTCCACTCCAGCTCCAGCGCCTCGTTCCACTCCCGGTACTGCGCAAATTCCTGCCCCATAAAGAGCAGCTTTTTGCCTGGGTGCGCCATCATATAGCCGTAGGCCGCCCGCAGGTTCGCAAATTTCTGGGGCATCTCTCCCGGCATTTTGTTTATGAGGGAGCACTTGCCGTGCACCACCTCATCGTGCGACAGGGTGAGGATGAAGTTCTCGCTGTAGGCATAGATCATGCTGAAGGTCAGGCCGCCGTGATTTCCGGTGCGGTACACCGGATCCAGGGACATATAGCCGATGAAGTCGTTCATCCAGCCCATGTTCCACTTATAGTCAAAGCCCACGCCGCCGTCGTCCAGATCGCCGGTGATCTTCGGCCACGCAGTGGACTCCTCCGCGATCAGGAGCGCGCCGTTCCCGCGCTTCTTGAAGACAGAGTTCAGGTGCTTCAGGAACTCCACCGCATCCAGGTTTTCGTTTCCGCCGTACATATTGGCCACCCACTCGCCGTCGTTCTTCCCGTAATCCAGATACAGCATGGAGGCCACCGCGTCCATGCGGATGCCGTCCGCGTGATACTTCTCCGCCCAGAAAAGGGCGTTGGAGATCAGGAAGTTTTTCACTTCCGGCCTGCCGTAATTGTAGATCAAGGTTCCCCAGTGCGGGTGGCTGCCCTGCCGCGGATCCAGGTGCTCGTACAGGCATGTGCCGTCAAAGGCTGCCAGCCCGAAGGTATCCCGCGGGAAATGGGCGGGCACCCAGTCCAGGATCACGCCGATCCCCTGCTCGTGCATATAATTCATGAAATACATGAAGTCTTCCGGCTTCCCGTAGCGCGAGGTGGGCGCATAGTACCCTGTCACCTGATAGCCCCAGGAGCCGTCGAAGGGGTGCTCCATCACCGGGAGAAGCTCAATGTGGGTGTAACCCATCTCCTTCACGTACTCCGCCACCATTGGCGCCAGCTCCCGGTAATTGTAAAACGGCTTGTTCTCCGGTTTTCTCCAGGAACCCAGGTGCATCTCATAGATCGCCATGGGTTTGTTTTTCGTGTCTGTGTTCTTTCTGGCTTCCATCCAGGCGTCATCCGTCCAGGTAAACTTTGACAGATCCGCCACAATAGACGCCGTGTTGGGGCGAAGCTCCGCCTCGTTGGCGTACGGGTCGGCTTTCAGGTAGGTGACGCCGCCCTTCGCCTTAATCTCGTATTTATAGATCTCGCCCACGCAGATGCCCGGAACAAACAGCTCAAAAATCCCGCTGTCCCAGAGTCTGCGCATGGGCAGCCTGCGGCCGTCCCACAGGTCAAAGTCTCCCACCAGGCTCACACGCATGGCGTTTGGCGCCCACACGGCAAAATGGATGCCCTCCACGCCGTTCACCGTAATGGGGTGCGCGCCCAGTTTTTCATAGATGTCGTAGCAGATCCCCGCATTGAATTTTGCCGTATCCTGTGGAGTCAGCACAGGCTCAAATGCATAAGGGTCGATGTATTCTATGGACGTCCCGTTATCAAAGATAATATATAACGTATAATCCGGGATCTTATTTCCCGGTATCAGCACTGCGAAAAAGCCCGATTCATCCTCCATCGTCATCTCGTAGGATTCTTTTTTCCCTGTGATCTGCACCATGATGCGGTCCGCCGTGGGAATATATGCCTGAATGAGGATCCCGTCTTCGGTCACATGCGGCCCCAGGATCGAGTGGGGGTTATCCTCCTCAGAATAAACCAGCGCTTCGATCTGTGCCCAGTCCATCAGGTCATAAAGTTTATCTTCCGCCATAAAACACCTCCATAATTTTGCACAGTTATTTGAGTTCATTATAAGATATTTTTTCCGTTTTGTACACATGGAAATGCTGCAGAGATGAAAATTTTTACTGCTTTAGCTCAGCGCATGGATGAACAGCCCGCTGCGCAGCTTCGGCTCGAACCAGGTGGATTTCGGCGGCATCAGAAGATGCGCGTCCGCCACCGCAAACAGTTCGCTCATGGAAGTGGGATACATGGCAAACGCCACGCCGCCGCAGGAATTTACGCGCTTTTCCAGCTCCTGCAGCCCGCGGATGCCGCCCACAAAGGAAATCCTCTGGTCGGTCTTCGGATCCCCGATCCCTAAAATGGGAGCCAATACTTCCCGCTGCAGGATCGCCACATCCAGTCCGTCCACCGGGTGGTTCGAGCAGAACTCCTCTTTGAAGGTGAGCTCATACCATCTGCCCTCCAGATACATGCCCACGCAGCCCTTTTTTTCCGGGCGGCAGGGAGCCGTCATTTGTTCCATGCGGCACACTCCGCCCTCGCAGGTGTGGGCCAGCACCGTGTTCTCCCGGATATCGCACACAGACGCCAGTTTTTCCAGAAACTCCTGGGGCGTATTGCCGTTTAAGTCCGCCACCACGCGGTTGTAATCCATAATGTGCAGCTCGTCGTCCGAAAAGAGGACGGACAGAAAATAGTCCGATTCCCGTCTCTCGCTGCCTGCCGCCATTTTCCGCCGGTTCAGGGACACTTTTACGGCGGAAGCGGCGCGGTGGTGCCCGTCCGCAATGTAAACGCGGGGGATCTTTTCAAATTCCCCGGTGAGCCTGCCGATCAGCTCCTTTGAGGCTATGCGCCATCCCCGGTGGCGGATCCCGTCGTCCGACACGAAATCAAACATGGGCGGCTCCTGTTTGGCCTGCTCCAGGCAGCCGCGCACATTTTCGTTCCTGCGGTAAGCCAGAAAAATAGGGCCCGTCTGGGCGTCGCAGGCGTCCACGTGGCGGATGCGGTCCTCCTCTTTGTCCGCTCTGGTATTTTCATGCTTTGCCACAACACCGCTCACATAGTCATCCACGGACGCGCAGGCCACAAGCCCGGTCTGCACCCGGGAATCCATGGTCAGCTCGTAAATATAGTAGCAGGGCTCCTCGTCCTTTTGGAAGCTGCCGTCCGCCACCATCTGCCACAGCAGATCGTGGGCCTTTTGATAAACCTCCGGCGCGTAGGTGTCCACGTCATCGCCGAACTGTGTCTCGGCGCGGTCTATGCGAAGAAAAGAGAGGGGCTTGTGGGCCACCTCTTTCTTTGCTTCTGCACGATCGTAAACATCATAGGGCAGGGCCGCGATCTGCGCGGCCAGCCCCTCTGCGGGGCATATCCCCCGAAATGGTTTCATCTGTGCCATGTTCTCTTTTCCTTCCCGTTCTCTCTGTGAGATGCGCTATGGTGCGCAACACGTTTATTTCTCGCAGAACGATATTTCAAAATGCCCCTTCCGGGCGTTATTTTTGAACGCCGATCCAGAGCCGCGTTTCGGAGCACTGTTTCAGAGTGCGATTTCAGAGCGCTGTTTCAGAACGCAGTTTCAGAACGCAATTTCAGAGCGCTGTTTCAGAGCGCTGTTTCAGAACCTCATGTCTGAGCATCATTTTAGAACGCGCACCCGCAGCACCCCGTCTATGGATGCGATCCTGCGGATCACGTCTTCCTCCGCCGCCCCGTCCAGGTCAAACAGCGAATAGGCGTACTCTCCTTTGCTCTGGTTCGCCATGTTGGCGATATTCAGATCCGCATCGCCAAACACCGATGCAAACTGTCCGATCATATTCTTGATGTTTTTGTGGTTCACGGCCACCCGGCACACGCTGCTGCAGATGCCCATGTCGCAGTCCGGATAGTTCACGGAGTGATGGATATTTCCGTGCTCCAGATAATCCACCAGTTCCTTCA
>CANRKY010000161.1 GCA_947631355.1 uncultured Marvinbryantia sp. | reverse complement strand
AAACTGTCGGTAAGTTTCGCGGAAAATCAATTACTGTGGGAGACGATACAGGAATAATCTTTGGATGACCCGCCCGAACCTTGCACACTTTTGTGTTTTTCTGCCGCGGATATTTGTCTTTTTGTGGTTGACACGCGGAAGAAATATGATATACTTAAAACACGCGCGCTTTTGAGATACCATGCACGGCGCGCACAGGAACATAGCACAAAGATCATACGACTACTTATTCTAGGAGGAGAACCAAACATGTATTCTTTTGAGGAGATACGAAAGGCAGACAGTGAAATTGCGGACGCGATCTCTCAGGAAATCGCCCGGCAGAACTCTCACATCGAACTGATCGCTTCTGAAAACTGGGTAAGCAAGGCGGTAATGGCGGCGATGGGAAGTCCCCTGACAAACAAATACGCGGAAGGATACCCGGGAAAGCGCTATTACGGCGGGTGTGAATGTGTAGATGTGGTGGAGGAGCTGGCTAAAAAACGCGCCTGCGAATTGTTCGGCTGCGAATACGCAAATGTGCAGCCTCACTCCGGCGCACAGGCGAACATGGCCGTATTCTTTGCCATGTTAAAACCAGGCGACACGGTGATGGGCATGAACCTGGCCCACGGCGGACATCTCTCCCACGGAAGCCCCGCAAACTTTTCCGGCGCTTACTTCCATGTGGTTCCCTACGGTGTAAATGACGATGGTGTGATCGATTATGATAAAGTGCGGGAGATCGCTCTGGAGGCGAGGCCAAAGCTCATTGTGGCCGGCGCCAGCGCGTATGCCCGGATCATTGATTTCAAGCGCTTCCGCGAGATCGCGGACGAGGTGGGCGCGTACCTGATGGTAGACATCGCGCACATTGCGGGCCTGGTGGCGGCGGGTCTTCATCCCAGCCCCATCCCCTACGCCCATGTGACAACTACCACCACACACAAAACCCTGCGCGGGCCCCGCGGCGGCATGATCCTGAGCAGCAATGAGATCGCACAGAAATTCAATTTCAACAAAGCTGTCTTCCCCGGCATCCAGGGCGGCCCGCTGATGCATGTGATCGCGGCGAAGGCCGTATGCTTCCAGGAAGCGCTGCAGCCGGAGTATAAGGAATATCAGGCCAATATCGTGAAGAACGCCAAGGCGCTGTGCGCGGGCCTTCTGAAGCGCGGCATCAACATTGTGTCCGGCGGCACAGACAACCATCTGATGCTGGTTGACCTGCGCGGCACCGGCATCACCGGAAAAGCCATGGAGAAGCTGCTGGACGAGGCAAACATCACCTGCAACAAGAACGCGGTTCCCAACGACCCGGAATCCGCTTTTGTGACAAGCGGCGTGCGCCTGGGCACGGCGGCCGTTACCTCCCGCGGCATGAACGAGGAGGATATGGAAAAGATCGCGGAAGCCATCGCCCTGATGATCCAGAGCGCGGACAACAAAGCCAGGGCATCCGCCATTGTAAAAGAGCTGACGGACAAATACCCGCTGAACGCGTAATATAAGATAGAAAGCGCTCCATGGGACGCAAGCGGCTTGTCAGGCGCAGGGCGTTCCATGGGGCGCAAATTGTTCTGTCAGGCGCAAAATCTTCGTCAGGATTTCGTGATGAATTTTTCTCCGCAGTGCGGGCAGGTGACTTCGATCTTTCCTTTTCCGCGCGGCACGCGCATCTTCTGCCTGCACTTTGGACATTTCAGATATTTGTGAGTCTTGCGCATACTGAACTGCACTTTTTTGCTCTGCAACTTAAAGCGCAGATGCTCCCGCTCCGCCAGATAACGGTTGTTCTCCGCCTGGCGGGCGCCGATGTTTCTTGAAAAAACACGGAAGTACGAATAGATCAGCAGGCCGAACGCGATCAAAGAAAGCAGAAACCCATTTATAAAAGAACCGATGAGTAATAACACCAGGGACGCTCCGATGAGAAACAGTCCCATCTCATCCACACCGTTTCTGCCCTGCATCCACTCGTACAGCTTTTCCCGCAACTTTTTCAAAGAACTCCCTCCAAACTGCCATCCCGCCCAGCGGAACCTTCCGGGGCGGGCTTCTTTTTTCATTTCTTATAAGTATAGACCCATCCTGTATAAAGAGCAATCAAGAGTTTCTAAAATTTTCTAAAGAATCTATAAATTGTTTCGGCGTTTTCCCGCCGTGATGGCATGCTTTGGACACATCTCCTGGCAGCAGTAGCAGCGGATGCATTTCCGGTAATCGTACACCGGCGGCTGATCCTTGCCGTTCCGGAAATCCAGCGCTTTTCCGGGAACCGGGCAGTGGCTCACGCAGACGCCGCATTTCACGCACAGATCTTTTTGGATGCGCGGGCGCCTGGTAAGCGACGTCATAATTTCCGCGTACCGCGAGAGAAACGTTTTCTTTGTGCCCTTCCGATCCACATCAAAGTTCGGGTTCCCGAAGCGCTCCTGCAGTTCTCTCAGTGAAATGATGTGGCTGCTCTGCCCATCTTTCTGCCCCGCATGTAAGCCGACAGTCTCCGATACGATCATCTCCATATTTTCTATATGGTACGTGCCGATCCCCAGAGCCTCCCCCTGGGTGTTCGTGGGCACCAGCTCCGGGTCCAGGTGCACCATATGGCAGAACACTGTATCCAGCGCCACCGGATCCGCGGAGAACAGCAGCACCTTCATGGGCGTGGGGTCGCCGGAGCCCGGCCCGTTCCCCTCCATCGCCACGATGCCGTCCATGATGTGCAGGCGCGGCTTGACACAGCGGTGGATGTCCGCCAGCATGCGGGCAAAGATGCTGGCATTTGGGTACTTCACATGGCCCGCCGCCTTGCGGTAGCCGCACACAAACCCGTATACATTTTTTACTGCCCCGGTGATGCGCTCCAGGGCGTGGGTCTTCATCTTGCAAAGACTGATGACCGCGTCCGCCTCCGCCACGCCCCTGCAAAAATAAAATTCCTTCGCGGCCGCGCCTTCCGGGAAAGAGACCGTCACCTCGTGGTCCATGTCCGCAAACTTCGCCCCGTAGACATTGCCCTCATCCAGCCCCAGCTTTCCCGCGGCGCCCTCCCCGGATCCATGTCCCGGGGAATCTCCGTAGGTCACGTGTTCACAGCCGCACTCAGAGAGAATACGGAGCATCGCCTTGATGACCGCGGGGTGCGTGGTCACCGCCCGCTCCGGCAGGGCCGCAGACAGAAAATTGGGCTTCACCAGGATTTTCTCCTCCGGCCGGACAAACTGACGGATGCCGCCCAGCTGGTCAATGCCCTGCTGCATGGCGCGGTACACCGTCTCCTCATCGTATGAATCGCAGGGCACGATCACCACCTTCGATTTTTCTTTCCCTGTCGCTCTTTTCTCCATCTTTTTGCACTCCTTTCTCTCATTTTTGAGACGCTATCTTCGAGAACAGTTCCCACGGCGGCCTGGAGACAAATTCCATGGCCTCCCCCGTGATGGGGTGAGTAAACGACAGGCTGCAGGAATGAAGCGCCTGCCGGTGCATCACGCGAAAATCCGGGTTGTACAGGAAATCCCCGATCAGCGGGTGGCCGATATATTTCATATGCACACGGATCTGGTGGGTGCGGCCTGTCTCCAGCTCCAGCAGCACCAGAGAATAGCCGTCTTCGTATGCCAGCGTGCGGTAATGCGTCACTGCCCGCGCCCCGTGGGCGAAATCCACCGTGCGCTCCAGCACGGAACCCTCTTTCCGGGCAATGGGCGCGTCCACCGTGCCTTCCGGCGGCGTTTGCCCCTGTGCGATTGCCAGATACGCGCGGCGTATCTTGTGTGCCTTTCCCATATCAGACAGGATGGACGCGCTCAGCATGTTTTTCGCCGCCAGCAAAAGCCCCGTGGTATCCCGGTCCAGCCGGGTGATGCACCGGCACACGAAAACCTGGCCCCGCCTCTGATAATAGTCTGCCAGCGCGTTGGCCAGCGTATTTTCATGGTTGTTTACCGAAGGGTGAACCGGCATATCCGCCGGTTTCTCTACCACCAGGATATCCTCGTCCTCGTACACGACCGAAAACGGCAGCGGCACGGGAACCACATGCTCCGAGGGCGTCTCCTCCGGAACCGTCACCGTGAGCACATCCCCCGCGGCCAGCCGCTCATAAAACAGCGCCTGCCGCCCATTCTTTTGAACCGGTTCCGGCGTCTCTTTCATCCTGGTCAGTATGTGCCTGGAATACCCCATTTCCCGCAGAAACTCCCGGATGCTGCACCCGCAGTGTTCTTCCCGGATCTCATATGTGAGAACTCTTTCCATCTGTCCGCTCTGTTCCTCCCGCCTCTGTCCCCTCTATCCCTGATTCTTCCGCCCTTGTGCCTTCTGGTTTTGTACCTTTCTTATTTCATAATCTTCTCACAATTCTTGCGAAAAATTCCGTTCATGTGCAGTATCGGCCGTTTCGCGAAATCCTATTGCATAGACTCTGAAAATATGGTAGGTTTAGGACGTTCATCAAAAAGACCTTTATCCCATGTAACTTCCGGCTTGCCGTTCCTCCAATCTCCACGGCGCCGGAAGTTACAATTCCGTTAATCTCTCAAGGAAATTCTATTGCCTTCCCATTGAAATTTCATTACTTTCCCAATGAGATTCCATTATTTTTTCAATGAAATTTCACGACCCTCCCGATCAAAAAAAACTTGACGAAAAAGTGTACGGATAGTATACTAAAAAAGCGGGTTGAAAGCAATCTCTTTCCCGCAATTTCATATGGCGGAATAGCTCAGTTGGCCAGAGCACACGGTTCATACCCGTGGTGTCGAGAGTTCAAATCTCCCTTCCGCTA
>CANRKY010000160.1 GCA_947631355.1 uncultured Marvinbryantia sp. | reverse complement strand
TTCTAACAGCTTAAGCAACAAGATGGGTAATTCCTTACTGGCTGTAAGGGGTATTAACCATAAATATATTGTAGTAGGAGGAAACAAAAATGATCAGAGAAGCAATCATCAAATTATCAAAAAAGGAGGATCTGACCTATCAGGAAGCGGAGACCGTTATGAACGAGATTATGGACGGCGAGGCCACGGATGTGCAGAAATCCGCATATCTCACGGCCCTCTCTTTGAAGGGCGAGACCATTGACGAGATCACCGGATCCGCGTCTGGCATGCGCGCGCACTGCATCAAACTGCTGCACAACATGGATGTGCTGGAGATTGTGGGAACCGGCGGCGATGGCTCCAATTCCTTCAATATCTCCACCACCGCATCACTGGTGATCGCGGCGGGTGGCGTGCCGGTGGCAAAACACGGCAATCGCGCGGCGTCCTCCAAATCTGGGGCGGCAGATGTGCTGGAGGCACTGGGAGTGGCCATTGCCATCTCCCCGGAAAAGAGCGCGAAAATCTTAAAAGAAATCGGCATCTGCTTCCTGTTTGCACAGAATTATCATATTGCCATGAAATACGTTGGCCCCATTCGCAAAGAATTGGGGATCCGCACCGTATTCAATATCTTGGGCCCGCTGTCCAATCCGGCAGGCGCCAACATGGAACTGATGGGAGTATATGAAGAAGCGCTGGTGGAGCCCCTTGCGCGCGTAATGGCAAACCTTGGCGTGAACAGGGGTATGGTGGTATACGGGCAGGACAAACTGGATGAGATTTCCATGTGCGCGCCCACCACTGTCTGCGAGATACGCGGCGGAGAATTTACCTCCTACGAGATCACACCGGAACAGTTCGGCTATCAGCGCTGCGGTAAAAACGACCTGGTGGGCGGCGCGCCGGAGGAGAACGCGCAGATCACAAGAGATATTCTGGACGGCAAAGACAAGGGCGCGAAACGGCAGGCGGTATGTTTAAACGCGGGCGCTGCGTTCTACATCGCCGGGAAGGCGGACTCCATAGAGGCGGGCGTGCGTATGGCCGAGAACCTGATCGACAGCGGCGCGGCAAAGAAAAAATTAGAAGAATTTATCAAACTGAGTAATATGTAACAAACGCGGCGCACCATGGAAAACAGTGTGCGACAAACACGGCGCGCCATGGAGAACAGTATGCGACAAACATGGCGCGCAGTGGAAAACAGTATGCGACAAACATGGTGCGCAGTGGAAAACAGTATGCGACAAACATGGCGCGCCATGGATAACAGTGTGCGACAAACATGGTACGCAGTGGAAAACAGTATGCGACAAACATGGCGCGCTGTGGATAACAGTATGTGACAGGACGCGGGAGAGTGGCGGATATGAATATTTTGGATGAGATCGCGGCAAAGACCAGGGAGCGGATAGAGGAAGAACGGCGTGTACTACCTCTGCGGGAAGTAAAAAGCAGAGCGGAGGAGCGCCTGCGCGAAGAAAAAAAAGAATCTGCACAGGGCTTTCCTTTTGAGAGAGCCCTTGCGGCGGAAGGAATTTCTTTTATCTGCGAAGTGAAAAAGGCATCTCCCTCCAAAGGGGTGATCGCGGAAGACTTTCCGTATCTGGAAATTGCCATGGAATACGACAGAGCGGGAGCAGCGGCAATCTCCTGCCTCACGGAGCCCTACTGGTTTCTGGGAAAAGACAGCTATCTGGAAGAAATCGTGCGCCACGTATCCATTCCGGTGCTGCGCAAAGACTTTACCGTGGATGAATACATGATCTATCAGGCAAAAGCCATGGGAGCCTCGGCGGTGCTTCTGATCTGCGCCATATTAGACGATGCGCAGCTAAAGGCATATGGGCAGCTGGCGGATGCGCTGGGGCTTTCCGCTCTGGTGGAGGCGCACACGGAGGAGGAGATCGAGCGGGCGCTGAAAGCGGACGCCCGGATTCTGGGCGTGAACAACCGCAACCTGAAAAACTTCCAGGTAGACATCACCCAGAGCCGCAGGCTGCGGGATATGGTGCCAAAAGAAGTGCTGTTCGTGTCAGAGAGCGGCATCCGCACGCCGCAGGATGTGGCGGCCCTGCGGGAGAACGGCACAGACGCCGTGCTCATCGGGGAAACCCTGATGCGGGCAAAAGACAAAAAAGCCATGCTGGATGCGCTGCGGGGGTAAGAAACTGCAGTGGGAAAAAAGCCGCATCGAATAGCCGGCAGGGAATGGCTGCAGCGCACAATCTGCAGGATACAGGAAAGATGGGAGGCGAACCGGATAAAATGGAGACGAAAATAAAGATCTGCGGTTTAAGCCGCCCCTGCGACATCGATTATGTGAACGAGCAGCAGCCGGATTTCATCGGATTCGTGATCAACTTTCCCAAAAGCAGGCGGAACGTGACGCCGCAGCAGGCGGTGGATCTGCGGGAACGCCTGCGGGACGGCATCCTTCCGGTGGGCGTGTTTGTAAACGAAAAGGTGGAAACGATTGCCGAACTTTTAAATTCCGGGGTCATTTCCCTGGCTCAGCTTCACGGGCAGGAGGACGAGGCGTATATCGCCAGGCTGCGCGCACGGACAGACAAAAAAATCATCCAGGCGTTCCGCGTGACATCCATGGAGGACATTGCCAGCGCGGAAAAGAGCAGCGCGGACTATATTCTGCTGGACAACGGCACGGGCACAGGCAGGGCGTTCGACTGGGAACTGGTAAAACAGGTATCCCGCCCCTGGTTTCTGGCCGGTGGGCTCACCCCGGAAAACCTGGCGGGGGCGATCGATAAAATGCGCCCCTGGGCGGTGGATCTTTCCAGCGGCGTGGAGACAGGCGGCGTGAAAGACCCGGAAAAGATCGCGGCAGCCGTGCGGGCTGTGCGCAAAAGCAAAGACATAACTTCGAAAAGGAGAAGAACAATATGAGTACAGGAAGATTTGGGCAGCATGGCGGCCAGTACATTCCGGAAACCCTGATGAACGCGGTTCTGGAACTGGAAGAAGCCTATCAGAAATACAAAGACGATCCCGATTTTCAGCGGGAGCTGACACAGCTCTTAAACGATTATGCGGGCAGACCGTCCCTTCTGTATTATGCGGGCCGCATGACGGAGGATCTGGGCGGCGCGAAAATCTATTTAAAGCGGGAAGACTTAAACCACACCGGGGCCCACAAGATCAATAACGTGCTGGGCCAGGTGCTTCTTGCAAAAAAAATGGGAAAAACGCGGGTCATCGCGGAGACCGGAGCCGGGCAGCACGGCGTGGCCACGGCTACGGCGGCGGCCCTGATGGGGATGGAGTGCGAAGTGTTTATGGGTGTGGAGGATACGAAGCGCCAGGCGCTGAACGTGTACCGCATGCGGCTCCTGGGCGCGAAGGTGCACGCGGTCACATCCGGCACGGGCACTTTAAAAGACGCGGTGTCCGAGACCATGCGCGAGTGGACCAACCGGGTGGAGGATACCCACTATGTGCTGGGTTCCTGCATGGGGCCGCATCCCTTTCCCACCATCGTGCGTGATTTCCAGTCTGTCATCTCCAAAGAGATCAAGCAGCAGATCCTGGAAAAAGAAGGAAAGCTGCCGGACGCGGTGCTGGCGTGCGTGGGCGGCGGTTCCAATGCCATCGGCGCGTTCTACAACTTCATTGAAGACAAGAACGTGCGCCTGATCGGCTGCGAGGCCGCGGGCCGGGGCGTGAACACCGCGGAGACTGCTGCCACCATAGCCACCGGCAGGCTGGGCATCTTCCACGGCATGAAGTCCTATTTCTGCCAGGACGAGTATGGGCAGATCGCGCCGGTGTACTCCATTTCCGCCGGGCTGGATTATCCGGGCATCGGGCCGGAACACGCCGACCTGTACGACAAGGGCCGCGCGGAATATGTGGCGGTGACAGACGATGAGGCGGTGGACGCCTTCGAATATCTGTCCCGGATGGAGGGCGTGATCCCGGCCATCGAGAGCGCCCATGCCGTGGCTTATGCCTGCAAGCTCGCGCCCACGATGCGCAAAGACCAGATCATCGTTATCAACCTGTCCGGCAGAGGGGACAAGGACTGCGCGGCGATTGCCAGATACAGAGGGGAGGATATTCATGAGTAACATTCAGAAAGCCTTTGAGAAGGGCAAGGCATTTATTCCGTTCATCACCTGCGGGGATCCGTCTCTGGAAGTGACGGAACAGATCGTATACGCGGCGGAGGAAGCAGGTGCAGACCTGATCGAACTGGGGATCCCCTTTTCCGATCCCACGGCGGAGGGGCCGGTCATCCAGGAGGCGAATCTGCGCGCCCTTTCCGGCGGTGTAACCACAGACAAGATTTTTGACATGGTGCGCCGTATCCGGAAAAACACTTCCATTCCCATGGTATTTATGACGTATGCAAACGTGGTGTTCTCGTACCGCGTGGGAAATAAAGAGGGGCTGCCCTCCGGCACAGAAGAATTTATCAGGACGGCTGCGGAGATCGGCATGGACGGCCTGATCCTGCCGGACGTTCCCCACGAAGAAAAAGGAGAATTTGACGGCATCTGCAAAAAATACGGCCTGGATTTCATCTCCCTGATCGCGCCCACCTCCCACGAGCGCATCGCGCAGATCGCGAAAGACGCCAGCGGCTTTGTGTACTGCGTCTCGTCCATGGGCGTCACAGGCGTGCGCAAAGAGATCACCTCCGATGTGGGGAGCATGGTGAGACTGGTGAAACAGACAAAAGACATCCCCTGCGCGGTGGGCTTTGGCATCTCCACTCCGGAGCAGGCAAAGAGCATGTCCGCCCTCTCGGACGGAGCCATTGTCGGCAGCGCCATTGTGCGGATCTGCGGGCAGTACGGGAAAGACTGCGTGCCCCATGTGAAAGCGTACATCCAGTCCATGAAAGACGGCTGCCGGGCGGCGGAGTAAAGGATGGATGCGCTGTGATCTGATCTTTGCTGAAAGGCGACAGTGGATTTATTGGAAAGAAAGTTGACTACCAAACTCTTTCTGAAAAAATCTTGGAGGAGTGTGGCTTTTCCACACTCCTCTTTGCATATGAAGTATACAATACGGAGGAAAAAGAAAAT
>CANRKY010000159.1 GCA_947631355.1 uncultured Marvinbryantia sp. | reverse complement strand
ATCGGGGTGACAGGATTCGAACCTGCGACCTCCTGGTCCCAAACCAGGCGCTCTAGCCAAGCTGAGCCACACCCCGATTCCATTTACGCCCCATAACCCATATATCCGGTCACCGCTGTGCCTGATCACCGGCACATCCTGCAGCCAACAGCTTTTTTATCCACTGTACCCGGCCGCTGACGTGACCTATCGATTGACGCAATTCAAATTATATTATAGGGGATGCAAAAAGTCAACCGTTTTTTACAGATTTTACAGATTTTATCTCATAAGTAATCAGGCGTTTTTGATATATTTCATTTCAAATTTTGCGTTCCCGTCCTCCCCGATCTCCATGATGATATAGCTGGGTTCTTTCCCTTCCTGCCTGGGGTAAGACAGGCTTCCGGGATTCAGGAGCACAAGCCCGTTTTTGTCCTCGATCCTGGGCCGGTGCGTATGGCCGTACATGGCTATGTCAAACCCGCGCGCCCGCGCCTCCCGCGCCAGCATTTTGGTGTCCAGGGAAACATAGTAG
This sequence comes from uncultured Marvinbryantia sp., assembly GCA_947631355.1. Classification (GTDB taxonomy): domain Bacteria; phylum Bacillota; class Clostridia; order Lachnospirales; family Lachnospiraceae; genus Marvinbryantia. The sequence continues at coordinate 4,660 of CANRKY010000159.1, read as the reverse complement.
TAATGCCCGTGGGTGAGCAGCACATTATATTTTCCCAGCCGGATCTCTTTTTCCTTTGGCATGTTTCCCAGATAGTCGTTGTTCCCACACACGATATCCACCGGACAGTCCGCCATCGCCTGGATGCTCCCCTCGCTCTCCTCCGCGTCCCCCAGATGGATCAGCCGGTCCACCGGGCCTTCAACTGCCAGCACTTTTTCCAAATTGGCATCTTTGCGATGCGTGTCACTGACAATCAGTATTTTCATAGAAACAGTTCTCCTTATCCCAAATTTTTTTCAGTTCCTCTTTCATGACCCGCAGCGCAATGCCCCTGTGGCTGATCTGGTTTTTCAGTTCCGGGCTGATCTGCGCGGAGGTGCAGCCATACTGCGGCAGGTAAAAGATGGGGTCGTAGCCGAACCCGTTTTCCCCCGCGATCTCATAGCCGATCCGCCCTTCCATGGCCCCGCGCGCCGTGAGCACTCTGCCGTCCGGCAGCGCCGCGGCGATCACGCACACAAACCGGGCCGTGCGCTTATCCTCTGGGACGTCTGCCAGGCGCTCCAGGATCTTTTTGTTCTTAATATCATAGGAAGTCTCCTCCCCCATATACCGGGATGAGTAAACCCCCGGCTCTTTGTTCAGGCAGTCGATCTCCAGGCCGGAGTCATCCGCCAGCACGATCTGCCCCGCTCGTCTCTCGATGGCGCAGACTTTGATGCGGGCGTTTTCCTCGAAGGTGGTTCCATTCTCCTCGATATCCGCCCGGATACCCGCCTCCCGCAGAGAAAGCACCGGCACTCCAAAATCTCTCAGGATCATGCGGACCTCCCGCATTTTTCCCTCGTTTCCGGTAGCAAATACAATCCTCTTTTCCATGGCGCACTTCCTTATCTGATCTTTGTGTATGCTTTCAGGCAGACATTTGCCTCGTGTTCCGTTTCGGTGCGCGTCCAGAGAACGCCATTATGACTAATATACCCCTCGCCATCCGAAATATCAACTGTTTTTGTGGCCTCATCGGCGGCATATTCCGTGGCGACCGGGTACATGGTGTTCGGCGTGCTGATCTCCACCATGACCGCGAAGCGCTCTCCCGGATGCAGGGAGATTGACTGGTGCAGCGGTATGGTGTAATATCCCATCTGCTCGATCCTGCCGCTCTGCAGCGGGCTGCGGGGCAGGAAGGAGTCCGTGTCCTCAAATTCCTCCACGACATAAATGGAATATCCCGTGTCGCAGCCGGTGTTGTAAAAGCCCACCGCCTCCAGGGTCTCCTCCTCCTTCGCCTCATACACGTTGGCGAAGAAACAGTCGCCGTCCCCGTAGCCCAGCTGGCCCACCCAGCCGCACAGATCCGTCTGGTACAGGCGGTCGTAGTTGTCGGTATCCTGGATATCCGTGTAGATGATGCAGTTTCTTCCTATATTGACGTCTTCATAGGACACGTAAAATGTCCCCTGATCCCCGAATTTTTCTCCCCAGCTGTTCTGGCAGAGAAAGGCCCCGTTCTTTGTGGTGCTGCGGTTGAACCTGGAGGCATCGAAGTAATCGTCCCAGCCGATGATCAGAATGTCGTGGTTTGCCTTCTCCGGGCCATCATAATAATACGTATATTCCAACTGGTTATAGTACAGGGAGGAGCTGAACGCATTTTTCAGGTCCATGTAGATGGAAGACTGTACCGCCCCGTACTGCAGGATGGCCTGCTTCACCGCGGTGTAGTCTTTTTCTTTGAGCATCTGCATTTCCTGCACATGCTTCACCGGGGCAAGCCCGTCCGGCGAGAACCGGTCGCCGTAGGGGTCGTCCGCTTCCCACACCGGCCCCTGCCACCCGGAAAGATAGGCCATCACCATGGTGTAGTCTCCGCCGTCGTTCTGTTCTTTGGCGAAATTGTTTTTTAAGGACAGATGGTCCGCCGAGAAGACAAGCTGCTCCTCCGGCAGAAAATAGGCCTCCATGGCGGAGGAGGCCGCCAGCGCCCAGCAGGTGCCCAGGGTGCCCTGATCTTTTACAGAGGGCGACCGGGACGCCGCCCGGGAATCGTAGCGCGCGGGGGGCGTGCCCGCCTGCGCGTCCGCCAGTGTGATCTCTCCCTGGTACCAGACTTCCGCGGGAGCCGCGGTTCCTTTTGCCAGGGACCAGGCCAGCCACGCCACGAGCACCAGCAGACATATCTCCAATATTATCTCAATCCGTTTAATCAACCCTGTTCTCCTGCCTGTTCCCGCGGGGCGGCTTTGGGCCCAGGAACTGATAGACATATGTTTTCATCATCCCATTGTATATTTTCCGGTTTTTATCCGCTTTTCTGCCGATCTGTTTTTCCGCGTCCTCGTAAGCCGTGATCACATACTCCGACCAGCTGTCCAGCCTTTTCATGGCCTCCCCAAATTCCCGGTACATCTGCGGGAGTTCGTCTTTCTGCGCGAGCCGCTCCCCGTAGGGCGGATTCGTGATCACAAAACCGTACTTTTTGGCGTGGCTCAGGTCTTTCACCGGCCTCTGCTGGAAATGGATCAAATGGTCCACCCCGGCGCGCCTTGCGTTTTCTCTGGCTATTTTTATGACATTCCCGTCCAGGTCATACCCCTGAATGTCTGTGGATATATTAGAATCCGCCAGCTCCTCCGCCTCCTCATACACGCCCTGCCACAGGGCGGGGGAGATCAGGTTGTCCCACGCGCACGCCGTGAACTTTCGCTTCATTCCCGGCGCTATTTTGGCCGCCATCATGGCCGCCTCTATGGGGATGGTGCCGCTGCCGCAAAAAGGATCCACCAGGATGCGGTCGCCGCGCCACGGCGTCATGGCGATCAGCGCCGCCGCCAGGGTTTCCGTGATGGGCGCCTTGCCCGTCTGCAGGCGGTATCCCCGCTTGTGCAGGGAATCCCCCGATGTGTCTATGCCGATCACGGCGTCATCCTTCCGAAACGTGACGCGTATGGGATAAGACGCCCCGCTCTCCTCAAACCATTCCTGGTGGTACACCGTCTTCAGGCGCTCCACAATGGCTTTTTTCATGATCGACTGGATGTCGGACGGGCTGAACAGCCTGCTCTGGATGGACGTCGCCTTTGCCACCCAGAATTTCCCGTCCCGCGGAATGTAATCCTCCCATGGGAGCTCCCGGGTGCGCTCAAACAGTTCATCGAATGTTTCCGCGTGAATCTTTCCCGCTTTGAGAAGGACGCGCTCCGCCGTGCGCAGAAAAATGTTTGCGCAGCAGATTGCCTCCATATCTCCCAGAAACGTCACTTTGCCGTCTTCCACCTGGCTGATCTCGTAGCCCAGATCCAGGATCTCTCTTTTTAAGACTGCCTCCATGCCGAAGTGGCATGGGGCGATCAATTCCACTGTCTTCATTCCCGTCTTCACCCCTGTACCGAATCAGCTAAATTGTATCAAATAGCCATTGATACTGTCAATATGTCTCTGTCATTTTGCCGCGGTAAGCGCGGATGCCGCCCACCACGCTCTTTACCAGGTATCCGTTCTGCGCCAGTTCCTTCGCCACAGTCATGCTGGTGCCGCCGCGCTCACAGTAGAGGATCAGCCAGCAGTCCTTTGGGAACATGCAGCAGCCGCGGATCATCTCATATGGTATATTTACGGCTCCTTTGATGTGCCGCTCCCGGTATTCCTCCGGGGCGCGAAGATCTATGATAAGGGCATCCGGATTTTTCACATATTCGTCCAGCTGCCCGGGCGCGATCATCTCAAAATCCATACTCTGCTCTCCTGTTGCTCTTTAAACATTTCTATATTCCAATATATGCACCGGAATATCCGCCCGTGTATGAGATCCGCTCTCCGAAAATCTCCGCCCGATCCTTGCCTCACCCACGCCCATTCCCCAAAATTTCAGAAGCGCAAAAAAAAATGGAGCCATCCCGCGACAGCTCCATTGTCTGACTATTCAGATGTTTGTTTCTAATTACTTGCAATTGCGTGCACAATCCTGAGACTGCGCGCTGCTGCCCGCGCTGTTCTGAGCCTTATTCTGGCTATTGGCGCCGGCAGAAGAATTTGTGCTGTTGGAATTGCTGGCGCTGCCCATTTTACTATTGCTTGTGTTCGCGGCGCTGTTCATACCACTATTGCTTGTGTTTGTGCTGTTTGTGCTCTTATTTTTTGCCATGGTTCTAACCTCCTGGAATGTTAACTATTAGTTACAATGCTTATTATTCCTTAATATTTTTTAAAATATGTATTGCAATTTTTTCCATAATATATTATAATTCGAAATGTAAGAGGTAATCCTCTTACGACCCCTTATTAATTATTTATACTCCCCTCGAGACAGCAGGTAGCTCCCCTACCTGCTGTTTCACATTTCCACGAAGAAATCCGGGGCTGCCTCGCGCAGTCCCGGTATTATATTGTCCCTGTATCACACTGTCTCTGTATCATACTGTTCCTGTATCATACTGTTCCTGTATCATACGGTTCCTGTATCATATTGTCCCGGCCATATTTTATCCCCGTCTCCACAGCCGGATCAGCAGGATGATCAGCAGAATGGGAATAAAGTAGCGCACCGCCAGCATGGCCACCGACCCCACCACAGACAGGATCAAAAGCAGGATCAGGATCAGACAGATGGGCAGCACCCATTTGACGACCGTCGGAGAAATGTACCAGGTGAACTTTTCTCCCGCAATCCTCGGCATCC
>CANRKY010000158.1 GCA_947631355.1 uncultured Marvinbryantia sp. | reverse complement strand
GATCGAGATCTCCACCCTGACGCCCCTGGAGGCGCTGAACACCTTGAATCGGCTGCAGAGCCGCCTGAAGAACCGGTACAAAAAGGAAGTGTGATCCATGCAGAACAAAATTGCGGTCCTGGACCAGCAGACCATAGATAAGATCGCGGCCGGCGAAGTGATCGAGCGCCCGGCCTCCATTGTAAAAGAACTCCTGGAAAACGCTATAGACGCGGGGGCCAGCGCCGTCACGGTGGAGATCAAAGACGGCGGCATCTCCTTTATCCGCATCACGGACAACGGCATGGGGATCGAGGCGGAGCAGGTGCCCCTGGCGTTTTTGCGCCACGCCACCAGCAAGATCCGGGCGGTGGATGACCTTCTGGATGTGACCTCCCTGGGGTTTCGCGGCGAGGCGCTCTCCAGCATCGCGGCGGTGTGCCAGGTGGAACTGATCACTAAGACCGCGGAGAGCCTGACCGGCGTGCGCTATGTGATCGAGGGCGGAAAAGAAAAGAGCATGGAGGAGATCGGGGCGCCCGGCGGCACCACGTTCCTGGTGCGCAATCTTTTTTACAACACCCCGGCCCGGAAAAAATTCTTAAAGACCGCGCAGACAGAGGCCGGGTACGTGAGCGATATCGTGGAGCGCATCGCCCTGTCTCACCCGGAGGTGTCGTTCAAATTCATCTCCAACAATCAGACAAAACTGCACACATCCGGGAACCACAACCTGAAAGACATTATTTACAACATATACGGGCGGGATATCGCCGCGAACCTGATCGAATTTTCCGCGGACTCGGAGGCGGCAAGCATACGCGGCTTTATCGGAAAGCCGGTGATCTCCCGGGGCAACCGCAATTATGAAAACTATTTTGTCAACGGCAGATATATCCGCAGCAACATCATTTCCAGGGCGATCGAGGACGCCTACCACACGTTTATGATGAAGCACAAATATCCCTTTACCGTGCTTTTGTTTTCCATAAATGGGAAGGATCTGGATATCAACGTGCACCCCACGAAGATGGAACTGCGCTTTGCCGACAATGAAAAAATGTATCAGACGGTCTACGATGCGGTGCAGCGCGCCCTCTCCGGGCGGGAGCTGATCGTGGAGGCCGTCCCCGGAAAAGAGGAAACGCAAAAACTGCCGCGCCTGGAAGCGCCGTCTAGGATCCCGGAGCCCTTTGAGACGGAGCGCCGGAAAAAAGAGGGGAAAAACGCGGGAATTGCCGGATCTGTGCGGGAACAGCCACGCTATGGCATGGCAGATGGCGAACCCGCCAGGACAAAGACTTCCATTACGGACGCTGGGTTTGCTGGGGAATCCTCTCGGAGAGGGGCTTTCTCTGCGGGAGCTGCGTTTGTCGATGGATCTTCTCCGATGAAATCTTCTGATGTGGAAAACGGCGGATCAGCGGAGAAATTGACATCCACAGACAGGCCAACAGCAACAGGCAGACAAACAGCAGACAGCCCGACATCTGCAAGCAGACTTGCAGCAACAGACAGAACGACAGGTACAGAGGGGGCAGCAGCGCGTGAGCCCGCAGGCCATGTTTCCGGCGGCAAACAGATGGATCTGTTTGAAGATCGCCTGCTCTCCCGGGAGAGCGTGAAGGAGCACCGGATCATCGGGCAGATCTTTGACACTTACTGGCTGGTGCAGTTTCAGGACAAACTGTTTATCATCGACCAGCACGCGGCCCACGAAAAGGTGCTCTATGAGCGGACCATGAAATCCCTCTCCAGGCGGGAATTTACCTCCCAGAATCTCAATCCGCCCATCATCCTCACTCTGAACATGGCGGAGGCGGCCATCCTGGAAAAATACCGGGACCGCTTTTTGGCCGTGGGGTTTGAGATCGAGGAGTTCGGCGGGAGAGAGTACGCCCTGCGGGCGGTGCCGGACAACCTGTTCGGCCTGGCAGACCGGGATCTGTTCCTGGAAATGCTGGACGGCCTGGCCATGCAGACGGATATGCTGAAGGGCGACATGATCGACGAAAAGATCGCGTCCATGTCCTGCAAGGCGGCCGTAAAGGGAAACACCAAAATGTCCGCCGCGGAGATCCACGCGCTGATCGATGAGCTGCTGACGTTGGACAATCCCTACAACTGTCCGCACGGCAGACCCACCATCATCTCCATGTCGAAGTATGACCTGGAGCGAAAATTCAAAAGGATCGTGTGATATGACAAAGAAACCGTTACTAATCCTCACCGGGCCCACGGCTGTGGGAAAGACCGCGCTCTCCATCGCGCTGGCAAAGGCGGTGGGCGGCGAGATCATCTCCGCGGATTCCATGCAGGTGTATAAAGGCATGGACATCGGCTCCGCGAAGATCCGCCCGGAGGAAATGCAGGGCGTGCCCCATTATCTGATCAACGAGCTGGAGCCGGACGAGGAATTTCACGTGGTTATTTTTCAGAAGCTGGCCCGGAAATATATGGACGATATATACGCCAGGGGAAAGATCCCCATCCTGGTGGGCGGCACCGGCTTTTATATCCAGGCGGTGGTCTACGACATCGATTTTACCGAAAATGACGGGGACGATACGTACCGCAGAAAGCTCGAGCAGCTGGCGCGGGAGAAGGGCGCCCAGTATCTTCACGACATGCTCGCGGCCGTTGACGCGCCGTCAGCCCGGCAGATCCACGCCAACAACGTGAAGCGCGTGGTGCGCGCACTGGAGTATTACCATCAAAGCGGCGCAACGATCTCCGAGCACAATGCGCGGGAGCGCCAGAGGGAATCTCCCTATCAGTTCGCCTACTTTGTGCTGAACGAAGACCGGGCGGCCCTGTACCAAAAGATTGACCGGAGGGTGGATCAGATGCTGGAGCAGGGCTTGCTGGAGGAAGTGCGCGCCTTAAAGGCCAGAGGTTTCACAAGAGATATGGTGTCCATGCAGGGGCTGGGCTACAAAGAGATGCTGGACTACCTGGACGGAGCCTGCACCTATGAGGAGGCGGTGTACCGCCTGAAGCGGGATACGCGCCATTTCGCAAAGCGGCAGATCACCTGGTTTAAAAGGGAAAAAGAGGTGATCTGGCTTTCCAAAGAGCAGTTCTCCGGCCCGGAAGAAATGCTGGACGCCATGAAAAAGATCATCACAGAACAGAAAGGAATCTCTCTATGTCAGAACTTGAACTGAAACCCGCCGCCGGGCGGGACCGGAAAATGACGGAGATGGCGGCGGCTTTTGGCATCAGCCCCGCCGTGTGGGCGATCGGTGAAAAAACGGAGCAGCGCCTGAAAGACCGGTTCGCGAAGATTCAGGAAACGGCGGAATACAATCAGTATAAAGTGCTGCGCGCCATGCAGGAGTGCCGCGTGAGCGCGGAGTGTTTTTCCTCCGGAACGGGCTACGGCTATAACGATCCGGGCCGCGACACCCTGGAAGAAGTGTACGCCCATATTTTTCACACGGAGGCCGCCCTGGTGCGGGCCCAGATCACCTGCGGCACCCACGCCCTGGCGGTGGCTCTTTTCGGGAACCTGCGCCCGGGGGATGAACTGCTGTCTATCTCTGGGAAACCCTACGACACCCTGGAGGAAGTGATCGGCATCCGCCCGTCCCGGGGTTCTCTGGCGGAATACGGCGTCTCGTACCGCCAGGTAGATCTGTTAGAAGACGGCTCGTTCGACTTTGAAAAGATCCGCTCCGCCGTCACAGCAAAGACGAAAATGGTGGAGATCCAGCGCTCCAAAGGATACCAGACCAGGCCGTCCCTCTCGGTTGCAAAGATCGCACAGGCCATCGCGTTTGTGAAAAGCATCCGCGAGGATATCCTGGTCCTTGTGGATAACTGCTACGGGGAATTCGTGGAGTGGGAGGAGCCGTCCGACTATGGCGCGGACATAGTGGTGGGCTCCCTGATCAAAAATCCGGGCGGCGGCCTGGCCCCTGTGGGCGGCTATATCGCCGGCACCCGGGAGTGCATTGAAAACGCGGCGTGCCGCCTGACCACCCCCGGCCTGGGCCGGGAAGTGGGCGCCTCGCTGGGTGTGAACCGCAGCTTCTTTCAGGGCATTTTCCTGGCCCCCACGGTGACGGCCTCGGCCTTAAAGGGCGCCATTTTTGCGGCGAACATCTATGAGCGGCTCGGCTTCTCGGTGGTGCCAAATGCGCAGGAGGAGCGCCACGACATCATCCAGGCGGTGGAGTTTGGCACGCCGGAGGGGCTGATCGCCTTCTGCGAGGGTATACAGGCCGCGGCGCCGGTGGACAGCTATGTGCGCCCGGAGCCATGGGCCATGCCAGGCTATGACAGCGATGTGATCATGGCCGCGGGAGCGTTCATCCAGGGATCCTCCATCGAGCTGAGCGCGGACGGCCCCTTAAAGCCGCCCTACGCGGCCTATTTCCAGGGCGGGCTCACCTGGGAACACGCGAAACTGGGGATCCTGAAGTCCCTGCAGAGCCTGGTGGACAAAGGGCTGGTGAAACCGGAGGAATTATGAGACAGATCATTGTGATAGGAGCCGGGGCTTCCGGACTGACCGCCTCCATCGCGGCGGCAGAACACGGCGCCTCGGTGACGGTTCTGGAGGCGATGGACAGGCCCGCGCGGAAATTGCTGCTCACCGGGAGCGGGCGCTGCAACCTCACGAATCTGCGGCAGGCCGCGGGATGCTACCGCGGCGCGGGGGAGGACTTTACTTCCGCTGTGCTCGGTCAGTTTTCCGTGGCGGACACCCTGGCGTTCTTCCGTGGCCTGGGGCTGCTGACGTATGACCGGGACGGCTATGTATACCCCGTGACCGGGCAGGCCGTCTCGGTGCTGGACGTGCTCCTTATGGAACTGCAGCGGCGGAAGATCAAGCTCAAATGCCGGGAGAAGGTGACCATGATCCAAAAAGCGGGGCAGCGCTTTTTTGTGCAGACCGATTCCTGGCGTTATGAGGCGGACGCGGTGATCCTTTGCGCCGGCTCCATGGCCGCGCCCCAGACTGGCTCAGACGGGAGCGGCTACGCCCTCGCCGAAAAATGCGGGCATGCTCTGGTGCCTCCTTTGGAGGCGCTGGTGCCGCTGAAAGTCTCGGAACCTTTTGTGCGGCAGCTCTCCGGACTTCGGATGCAGGCGTTGATCGCACTGCAGTGCGGGGCGAAAGATGCAGATCCGGCAAAGAAGCGAATGTACACGGAGCGCGGGGAACTGCAGTGGACAGACTACGGCATCTCCGGCA
>CANRKY010000157.1 GCA_947631355.1 uncultured Marvinbryantia sp. | reverse complement strand
CCAGGGCTTCCCCATCGGGTACGACCAGATGACCAACGCCAGCATCGAGTCGGAGAGCGTGATGATCACATCGGACTATAACTTCATCAACGTGGATTTCTTCGTGGAATACCGCATCGTGGAGCCGGTGAACTATCTGTACGCGTCCTATCAGCCGGAAGTGATCCTGAAAAATGTGGCCCAGAGCTGCATCCGCACGGTGATCGGCAGCTACCCGGTGGACGAGGTGCTGACCACCGGAAAGGGAGAGATCCAGTCTAAGATCAAAGACATGATCACGGAAAAACTGGAACAGCACGACATCGGGATCCAGCTGGTGAACATCACGATGCAGGATTCCGAGCCGCCCACAGCGGATGTGGTGCAGGCGTTTAAGGCGGTGGAGAACGCCAAACAGGGCAAGGAGACCGCGCTGAACAACGCGAACAAATACCGCAACGAAAAACTGCCGGAGGCGGAGGCGTCCGCGGATCAGGTGATCAAGGACGCGGAGGCGCAGAAGCAGATGCGCATTAACGAGGCGGAGGCGCAGGTGGCCCGGTTTAACGCCATGTACGAGGAGTACAGCAAAAATCCGGTGGTCACGAAGCAGCGTATGTTTTATGAGACCATGGAAGAAGTGCTGCCGGGCATGCGGGTGATCATCGACAGCGGGGACGGCGTGCAGAAACTGCTGCCCCTGGAATCCTTTGCCGGGAGCAGTGCGCAGGAAACAGAAACTTCGAAGACCAGTGAAAGTGAGGCGAATGAACAATGAAGAAAAAAGGATGGATCATAGGGATAGTTGCGGCGGTGGCGGTGCTGGTTCTGCTGGTATCCTCCATCGTGGTGACACAGAAAAATGAATATACGCTGATCCGCCAGTTCGGAAAAGTGGTGCGCGTCATAGACAGCGAAGGGTTCAGCCTGAAAGCGCCGTTTATCCAGGAGGCCAGCACGCTGCCAAAAGAGATCCTGCTGTACGACCTGGTGCCGTCGGATGTGATCACAAAAGAGAAGAAGACCATGATCGGAGACAGCTACGTGTTGTGGCGCATATCGGATCCCCTGAAATTCGCCCAGTCGCTGAACTCCTCTATGAGCAATGCGGAGAACCGCATCAACACGGCGGTTTACAACGCCACGAAAAACACCATCGGCAGCCTGACCCAGGACGAGGTGATCAGCGGCCGCGAGGGCAAACTTGCGGAGGCGGTGATGACCAGCATCGGGAACAATCTGGCGCAGTATGGCATTGAGCTGCTGATGTTTGATATGAAACAGCTGGATCTGCCGGACGACAACAAGGCATCGGTTTACGAGCGCATGATCTCCGAGCGGAACAACATTGCGGCCACCTACACGGCGGAGGGAAATTCCGAGGCAAAGGTGATCCGCAATACCACGGACAAAGAAGTGGCCATCCAGATATCGGATGCCGAGCGCCAGGCGGAGATCCTGGTGGCGGAGGGCGAGGCCGAGTACATGCGCATCCTGGCGGACGCTTACTCCGATGAGGACAAGACCGACTTTTACTCCTATGTGCGCAGCCTGGACGCCCTGAAAGCTTCCATGACCGGAAGCGACAAGACCATCGTGCTGCCGGCGGATTCGCCCATCGCGCAGGCGTTCGCGGGAGAGTGACGGAACTTTCAAAGCCGTGTGGAGTAACATTAAGGGTATTCGCCCTTGAAAAATAACATCCTGTTTGCTATACTTGGCTTATCAAAATGCGCTTTGACGATGGAAAAGACAAAATATGATGAACAGGGAGGTGTATATAAATGAAAAAAAGAATCTTTATTTTGGGAGCAGCAATATCTGTGGCGGTAGCCTGCAGAATTCCGGCTCTGGCGATTTCTTACACGGATCTGGCTGTGGATGGAAGCTGGCTTGAACAGGAAATGGAATCTACGGACGATGCAGATTATTACACGGTTGAGCTTCCAGCAGACGGGGAGCTGACTGCCCGCATACAGAGTGATATGTACGCAGTCACCTTCGATGTGCTGGATACGGATCTTGTAAACAGCTATGCCAGCGCAACTCTTTATCACGGAACGACGGCGGAGCCGGTCACTTTTCAGACTGAAAGTATTGTTTTAGAGAAGGGTACATACTGCATTAAAGTGTATGATCCGCTCTGGAATAAGGAGAACGGGGAAAGCAGCGTATACAGATTATGCGCGGAATTCAAGGAACTGGAAACATCTGAGAAGGAACCAAACAATAAGGCGGAGGAAGCAACACCGATTTCTTCCGGGGAAAAGCAGGCGGGAATTTTATGGAAAGATGATGGGTACGATTACTATCAATTTACTATGGCTTCCGCAGGCGAGGTGGACATTCTGGTAAACTGCTATATGGCGAATATGGATGTCGGACTTCGGGACGCGTATCAGGTGGATGTGTTTGGGAAAGAAAGCATCTACAATGGTAATGAGTCGGAGCCGGCGGTCTATCACAAGAAGGTAGATCTACAACCGGGCGTATATTATTTGTTCCTGTCTAGCGTGTGTGGCGGTTTTTATAATGCTGCCGTTACGGGAGAGGAAATTGAAAACGTAGCGGAAAGCGTATCTTCGGATGCTACCGCTGTATCCGAGTCGGCTGCAGATCCTGCTGCATCTGAAGCGGCCGCGGATCCTGCTGCGGAGGATGTGGTGATGATCAAGGTGATGGAGGCAAAGCAACTTGGGACAGTCGACGGCGGAGAGGCCGTGTGGGGTTCCGACAACCAGAACGTGGCGATGGTGTCAAATACGGGAATGGTGGTCGGAATATCGGTCGGGACCACGAAGATTGTTGGCATAGCTACCGATGGCTCGGGCGAAATGATCACCTATACGGTTTCTGTGACGGAGTAAGAAAAGAAGAATTGCGGCGTTACTTTAGGAAAGGAGCAATATGAAAAAAGGAACAGTCGGATTCTTGTTGCTATGTTTTGGGGCAATGCCCCTTTTGAGTGCATGCGGCGGGAAGAATGCCGGTCATACGCGGAATGAAACGAAAAAGCAGGAAGAAGATATCACCGCAGTTTCTTATGAAGCATCGGATTTTACGCCGACAACGGTCGTGGATACAGAACAGCTTGCCATGCGGGTCACAGCGGTTGAGATAGAAGATGATTCCTGCACATTGTTGATGGAGATTGAAAATAAGTCGGCGGATACCCCGTATAGTATTTCCACAGAAGAAGGGTATATCAATGGCGTTCAATTTGAGCGTTACTGGCAGGAACATGTGCAGCCGGGGGAAACAAAGAGCAGTGATCTGTGGTATTACGCGAGCGATATGCGAAATTACGACATTGGGGAATATACGGATGTTGAATTTTCCTACGCCATCTATGATGACAGTGATACCAGTCTGCAGCCGGAGCCTGTCGCGCAGGGCATGGCGCATGTCTATCCCTACGGGGAGGAACGGGCCAAGCTGTTTGAGCGGACGCCCCAGGATACGGATGTCGTTATTCTGGACAATGATCAGGCGACAGTTACTGCTGTGGGGTATGAAGCCGACGCGGATAATTATAAGGCGGCTCTGTTTGTACAGAACAAGACCGACAAGCGTATTTCTGTCGGCGCGCTGGGCGTAAGGATAAACGGGTTTGAAGGTTATTCGGCCGGATGTTCGGTCGACGCAGGAAAATGCGCTTTCTGCTTTATAGATTTCCCGCTTAGCGAGCTGGAGGGATATGGGGTCACGGATGTGAAGGATGTGAAGGATATCACATTTAATCTGGTTTGTACTGATGGTTCTGAGGAGGAATATCCGCAGTCACAGATGGTCACATTGCTTCCGGGAGGAGCGCCGGATTTCGATGGGGAGACAGAGAGTATTGTATCGGTGGACAGCAGTCCGTCCGAGAGAATTTCGGCCGGGGAAGTGCACACGGTATGGATAAGACCGGACAGGACAGCGACATCGGTCGGCGGGAACCAGTACGGACAATGCGATGTGTCGCAGTGGAATGATCTTGTGGCAGTGTCCGCTGCCTCGGATTATACGGTAGGCCTGCGGTCGGACGGCACGGTATTGGGTGCAGGAAACTACGAGGATGAGATTGAAGACTGGACAGATATTGTGGCAATATCCGCGGGAGTCGCCCATACGGTAGGCCTGCGCTCAGATGGCACTGTGCTGGCGGTTGGGGAGAATACGTGCGGGCAGTGCGACGTATCGGGTTGGACGGACATCACGGCGGTCGCCGCGGGCAACGTGTATACAGCCGGTCTGAAAAAGGATGGGACAGTGATGGTGACAAAATCGACTAACCCCATAATAGATGTTGGCCTGGAAAGCGTGGAAACATGGACGGATATTGTGGCGATAGCCGGTGGTAGGACACATTTTGTCGGTCTGAAAAACGATGGTACTGTGGTGGCAGACGGGGATAATATCCAGGGAGAATGTGAGGTATCTGACTGGACGGACATTGTGGCGATATCCGCTGGAAATCATTTTACCGTCGGTTTAAAATCAAACGGTACGGTTGTGGCTGTCGGATCAAATACGAGCGGACAGGGCCGGATATACGACTGGACAGATATTGTGGCTGTCTCGGCTGGTGCAAATCATACGATTGGCCTGAAACGGGACGATACTCTGGTTGCAGTTGGGTTGAATTATTCCGGTCAGTGTAACGTATCCGTTCAATAGGCAAAATATGAGGCTGCTGTAATTGGCAGTCTCTTTTCCGTGTTAACCGAAAAATAAACCGGAACTGCGCTGCTCATATGATTCAGTAGGGCGGGCCTGACAGTGATTTATGCTGATCGAACTGCTGATGTTCATAAGGCATAGTTGCTGTCGGGCTCTTTTTATTCTATCAGTTCAATCTTTATCGAAACAGGATATGAACGGCTCTATCAGACCATGAGCTTTAAGGAGATCACCATCAAGGAGATCGGGAGTGCGACCAGTTTTACCAGGACATCAGAACGACACCAGCGAGCAGTATGTGGGCAGGGCGCTGCGGGACTTCGCGAAGTGGAACGATTTTGTGATCGCCATCAAATGATGTCGAGCTGTCCCGGAGAAATGCTCTCTGACAGCATTGATATGGTTACAACAGGAAACATTTCTAAAAGGTTAACAGGTAGCGCGATTTCGCTGTTTTTAAATTAAATTTTTCAGTGCCATTTTCAGTGCCATTACAGTGCCATTTTTGATGACTTTTATGGAAAAGCGTGATACATTGTTCTTGGAGGTGTGGAAATTTATGAATTTAGGGAAAGAATCGGAAATGCTGGAATTTAAAAAGACA
>CANRKY010000156.1 GCA_947631355.1 uncultured Marvinbryantia sp. | reverse complement strand
GAAACCGCGGATGCGCCGCAGACAGACGTGCCGCAGACGGATGCCCCACAGACCAATGCGCCGCAGACAGACATGCCACAGACCAATGCGCCGCAGACGGAGAGCGAGCCGGAGATTATTTTTGAGGCGGAGACAGACAGCCAGCAGACGGAGAGCCTGTGGCTTTTGGAGCAGCGCATCCGCAGGGAAAATCAACCGCTGCTGGACGATGCGGAAAAGCAGATACGGTTAAAAGAGCAGGAAAAAAAGGAGGCGGACGCCGCTTTGCAGGAATATCTGCAGCAGCAGGCCGCCGGTGCAGGGGAGAGCGCGCAGCAGATGCGTGCGCAGCTGCTGGAGGAGATACGCGCAAAAGAGGAGGCGTACAATGATGCGGTGACGGCGGCAAACGACAGCCTGCGGGCAGCCGGGCGCGCGGTGGAAGACGCGTCCGCGCCCAAAGGGACAGACAGCACCGCGCAGATCGATGAGATCACGCGGGAACAGCGGGAACTGCAGCTGAAAAAGCTGGAAAGCTTATACCGGGCGGACGGGCAGGTGCAGACGCCCATTGATGCCGTGGTGGCAAACATCTATCTGACCACGGGCGACCGTACGCCGAATGGTACGGCGGTGCTGCTGTATGACAGAACATCGGGCAACAAACTAATGGTGCAGGTTCCCCAGAGCCAGGAGCCGTACATTGCAAGGGGAGACGCGGTCACGGTAAAAACAGGCCAGAACAAAGTGCTGGAAAACCTGACGGTGGACAATGTGCGCACAGACGAGGAAGACCAGGAGCTTTTAGATGTCACGGTGCAGCTTCCGATGGACGCGCTGGAGGCGGGCGTGTTTGCTTCCATGGAGGCCGTGCGAAGCTCCGAGACATACGACTGCTGCGTGCCGATACAGGCGGTATACGAAGATCAGGGAAAAAACTTCGTCTATATCCTGGTGCAGAGCAGCACCGTGCTGGGAACAGAACTTACCGCACAGCGCCTGGATGTGACGGTGCTCGAAAAAAACGAGACAATGGCGGCGCTCCAGAAAGGGAGCATCGGAAGCGACCAGCAGGTGATCGTGTCGTCTGACAAAATGATCGCGCAGGGCAGCAGGGTACGGTTGATGGAAAATTGAGCAGAAGATCATATCGGCTCAGACAGCGGGTCAGCCAGAAAATCAGAAAGAGAGAGCCAGACAGCGGGTCAGCCCGAGAATCAGAAAGAGAAAGCAAGACAGCGAACTGTACAGAGGATCAGAGAAAGATCGAACAGAGAATCAGACAGAGGAGGAAAAGACCGTATGAGAAAATATTGCAGGATCATCCGCGCCGTGCTCTGGCTGATTCTTCTGTCTGTGTTGTATTTTCACATGGAACAGTGCGCGGCCAGTCTTTCCGCCTGTGAAAACATGGCCTATATCCTTCTGGATCAGCCCCTTGACGGCCGACAGGCAGGGAGCATGGAAGCGCTGGAGGCGCAGCAGGAGCACCCGATGGCGTTTGCGGCATGGCGGCAGGATCCGGAGGTGCAGGTGAAAAATGAAAGGCTCGGCCGCAGCCACACAGTGTCTCTGGTCACGATGCAGGGCAGGTCGGATCTGGTGATGCGCGGCTGTGCGGCGCTCACGGCACAGGACACAGACGGCTGCCTGATCGACAAACACACGGCGCTGGCCCTTTTTGGCACTGTGCAGGCAGTGGGGTGCACAATCTGGGCGGGAGATCGGCAGCGGACGGTGCGCGGCATTTTATACCAGGCAGAAGACACCGTTGTCCTGGAAGACCCCGCGCAGTCTTTCACGGATCTCTCCATACGGCTTGAGGGGCGCGTTTCCCCGGAGACCCTGCAGCAGACTTTTTTCGTGCGCCACGGGATCTCCGGGCGGCTGATCCGGATGGATATCCTGTCCTATATCGCCCGGCTTTTATGCGCGGCAGTCCCGCTGGCGGCGGGGTGCGTGTTTTTGGGACTCTGCTTTCGCATGGCGGGGGCGCATCCCCGGGAGCGGGCGGGGATCCTTCTCGCGGCGGCATTTCTTGCGGCGCTGCTTGCGGGGATTACGGCCATGCGCCTGTCCCTGCCCGCCGATCTGACGCCCACAAAGTGGTCGGACTTTGACTTCTGGCGCGGCTGGTGGCAGCGCGAAAAAGAATCCCTCCTGCTCCTTCTGCTTTCCGAAAAGCAAAAACCCGTGCAGACCTGCCTGGCGGACTTCTACCGGGTATTGGGCTGCGCGCTGTTTTCCAATGTGTGCATTTTTCGTGTCCGGGACATTTTGCTTGCTTTTTTTGGCAAGATGTTGTTATAATACCAGATGAGAAAAACCAGATATTGTGAAGAAGGAACGAAAAATGGCAAAAAAGATGACCTATGACGCGGCCAGTATATCGGTGCTGGAGGGGCTGGAGGCAGTGCGCAAACGCCCCGGCATGTATATCGGCAGCGTTTCCAGGAAAGGGCTGAACCACCTGGTATATGAGATCGTGGACAACGCGGTGGACGAACATCTGGCGGGCTTTTGCGACCGCATTGAAGTATTTCTGGAAAAGGACGGTTCCGCCACCATAAACGACAACGGCCGGGGGATCCCGGTGGACATGCACGAAAAGGGCGTGCCTGCGGAGCGGCTGATCTTTACCACACTGCACGCGGGCGGAAAATTTGATAACGACAGCTATAAGACCAGCGGGGGCCTGCACGGAGTGGGTTCTTCGGTGGTCAATGCTCTGTCCACCTATCTGGACGTAAAAGTGAGCCTGAACGGCAGCATCCACCACGACCGCTTCGAGCGCGGCGTGCCGGTGATCGATCTGGTGAACGGCCTGCTCCCGGTGGTGGGGAAAACAAAGACCACGGGCACCAGCGTAAACTTTTTGCCGGATCCGGAAATCTTTGAGAAGACGCGGTTCGCGTCGGAGGAGATCAAGAGCCGCCTGCATGAGACCGCGTACCTGAACCCGTCCCTCACCATCGTGTTTGAGGACCGGCGGGGAGAGCAGACGGAGCATCTGGAATTTTGTGAGCCGGACGGCATCGTGGGGTTCGTGAAAGACCTGAACCGCAATAAAGAGACCATCCAGGATCCGCCGGTATATCTGAAGGGCGAGTGCGAGGGCATCACCGTGGAGTGCGCGTTCCAGTATGTGAACGAGTTCCACGAAAACGTGCTGGGCTTCTGCAACAACATCTACAACGCGGAGGGCGGCACACACCTCACCGGGTTCAAGACGGCGTTTACCGCTATTATGAACAATTACGCGAGAGAACTGGGCATTTTAAGAGAAAAGGACGCCAACTTCACGGGGGCGGATATCCGGAACGGCATGACCGCCGTGGTGTCCATCAAGCATCCCGCTCCAAGGTTTGAGGGGCAGACAAAGACAAAGCTGGACAATCAGGACGCCGCCAAAGCCGTGGCAAAAGTGTGCGGCGATGAGGCGATCCTGTATTTCGACCGCAACCTGGAGACCTTAAAAAAGGTGCTGTCCTGCGCGGAGCGGGCGGCAAAGATCCGAAAGACCGAGGAAAAGGCAAAGACCAATCTGCTCACGAAGCAGAAATACTCTTTCGACTCCAACGGCAAGCTGGCGAACTGCGAGAGCCGGAAGGCGGAAAACTGTGAGATCTTTATTGTGGAGGGAGACTCCGCGGGCGGCTCCGCGAAGATGGCCCGCGACCGCAATTATCAGGCCATCATGCCCATCCGCGGTAAGATCTTGAATGTGGAGAAAGCCAGCATCGACAAAGTGCTGGCAAACGCGGAGATCAAGACCATGATCAACGCGTTTGGCTGCGGCTTTTCCGAGGGGTACGGCAACGACTTCGACATCACAAAACTGCGCTACGACAAGATCATCATCATGGCGGATGCCGATGTGGACGGCGCGCATATCAGCACGCTGCTGCTGACGCTGTTCTACCGGTTCATGCCGGAGCTGATCTATGAGGGGCACGTATACATCGCCATGCCGCCATTGTACAAGGCCATGCCTGCCCGGGGGCCGGAGGAATACCTCTATGACGATAAGGCGCTGGAAAAATACCGGAAAACGCACAAGAATTTTACCCTGCAGCGCTATAAGGGGCTGGGGGAGATGGACGCGGAGCAGCTCTGGGAGACCACTTTAAACCCCGCGACCAGGATACTGAAACGGGTGGAGATCGAGGACGCCCGCATGGCGTCCAGTGTCACAGAGCTGTTGATGGGTACCGAGGTGCCGCCGCGCAAGGCGTTCATTTATGAACACGCGCAGGACGCCGCCCTGGACGTATAGAAGGAGGAGCCTATGCAGAATCGCGAACCGCAGATCATCCGGACAGAGTATTCCGAGATTATGCAAAAATCCTTTATCGACTACGCCATGAGCGTGATCGTGTCCCGCGCCCTGCCGGATGTGAGGGACGGGCTGAAGCCCGTGCAGAGGCGCACACTTTACGATATGTACGAACTGGGCATCCGCTACGACAGGCCCTACCGCAAGTGCGCCCGCATCGTGGGGGACACCATGGGTAAATACCATCCCCACGGGGACAGCTCCATCTACGAGGCGCTGGTGGTGATGGCGCAGGATTTCAAAAAAGGGCTGCCTCTGGTGGACGGGCACGGCAATTTCGGCTCCATCGAGGGGGACGGGGCCGCCGCCATGCGCTACACCGAGGCGCGGCTGCAGAAGATCACGCAGGAGGCGTTCCTGGCGGATCTGGATAAAAATGTGGTGAATTTCGCCCCCAATTTTGACGAGACGGAAAAGGAGCCGGAGGTGCTGCCGGTGCGCCTGCCCAATCTGCTGGTAAACGGCGCGGACGGCATCGCGGTGGGTATGGTGACCAGCATCCCGCCCCACAACCTGGGGGAAGTGATCGACGCCACCATCGCCACCATCAAAAACGGCGGCATCACCACGGAAGAACTGATGCAGTATATACAGGGCCCGGATTTTCCCACAGGCGGCATCGTGATCAACAAAGATGAGCTGAAGGAAATTTACGAGACGGGCACGGGGAAGATCCACCTGCGGGGCAAGGTGTCTGTGGAGCAGGCGAAGGGCGGAAAGGAAAACCTGGTGATCAGCGAGATCCCCTACACCATGATCGGCGCGAACATCGGGAAATTCCTGAACGATATCGCGGCGCTGGTGGAGGCGAAAAAAGCCACGGACATCGTGGACATCTCCAACCAGTCCTCCAAGGAGGGCATCCGCATCGTGCTGGAGCTGCGCAAAGGGGCGGACACCGACAACCTCATCAACATGCTCTACAAAAAGACGC
>CANRKY010000155.1 GCA_947631355.1 uncultured Marvinbryantia sp. | reverse complement strand
CCGTCTGATAGGTGTGGGCGATCTCCGGAATCAGCACAATGGCCTGCTGCCCCCGGGCCAGTGCGATATCTATGGCCTCCATGTAAACTTCCGTTTTTCCGCTCCCAGTCACGCCAAACAGCAGCGACACCCGGCAGGCCGGGTCGTCCCAGTGCAGGCGCATGTCCTCCACGATCTTCTGCTGCTCCTGGTTCAGTTCCACGCGCCCGGCTCTCCCGTATTTTTCACGGATCGGGTTGCGGTACACCTGCACCGCGCGGCACTTTGCCACGCCCTGCTCCTCCAAAGCCCGCAGGGTGGCAGGCTGGATGTTCAGCTTTCCCGCGGCGATCTCGTACGGGATCTCCGGCTCCTGGATCAGCGCCTCCAGCAGGCGGGCCCTGGCCCTCTGATTTTTCTTTCGGTAAAACTCCAGTTTTTCCTGTGCCTCCTGCTCTCCCAGCAAAAGGCAGATGCTGCGCTTTTCCTTCGGCTTCACTTTCTGTGTGGCCGGGATCACCGTCTTTAACGCCTGGATCATGGTGGCCCCGTACATCTGCCGCATCCAGGCCGCCAGCGCCACCAGGCGATCCTCCCCGGAAACCGATGTCCCATCTCTGAGCACATCCCGGATTTCCTTCATCTTTGCCACTTCGTACTCCGGCGTGTCCGTGACCTTCACCACATAGCCTTTGGTGAGGCGGTCGCCCCTGCCGAAGGGGATCTGCACCACCGCTCCCGGCTTTACGTCTTCCTGAAACTCCTCCGGCACCCGGTACTGAAAGGTGTGATCCAGTTTTTCATGAGATATATTTACGATAACGTCCGCAAACATTCTGCTCATCCCTGCGCGTCCTCTGCCAGTATTTCCTGTATCAGCACCCGCTCATCCATCGGATATTTTACCCCGCGGATCTCCTGATAATCCTCGTGCCCCTTTCCCGCGAGCACGATCACATCGCCGGGCTGCCCGTGATGGATGGCGTAGGCGATGGCCTCTTTGCGGTCGATGATCTTGATATATTTTCCGTCTGTCTTTGCGATTCCCGTCTCGATGTCCGCCAGGATGGCCTCCGGCTCCTCAAACCGGGGGTTATCCGAGGTGATGATGGTAAAGTCCGCGTAGTTCCCGGACACTTCGCCCATCTCGAACCGTCTGGATCTGGCGCGGTTCCCGCCGCATCCGAACACGCACACCAGGCGCTTCGGATGGTATTCTTTCAAAGTGGTCAGCAGGCTTTTCAGGCTCATGGCGTTGTGGGCGTAATCGATCATCAGGGTGAAATCCTCCGACACCTTGATCATCTCGATGCGCCCTTTTACCTTTACCTGTTTCAGCGCGGCGATCATTTTGGCCTCCTCCACGCCGAAGCAATCGCACACGGCGATGGCCGCCAGGGAATTGTAGATGCTGAATGTGCCGGGAATGTCGATCTCCACAGCGAAGTCGCGCTTTCCCTTTACATGATAAGCAATTCCCAGATAGCCGGGCTTTGATACCAGTTTTGCATCCATGGCGCAAAAATCTGCCTTTTCGTCAAACCCGAAGGTCTCCACCCGGCAGGTGTGCCCCTCCAGGATCTCCTCCATGTGCGCATCGTCCCTGTTCAGGATGCCCAGGCGGCACTGGCGGAACAGCAGGGATTTGCAGTGCAGGTATTCCTCAAAGCTTTTGTGCTCCGCAGGCCCGATGTGATCCGGCTCCAGGTTTGTGAAAATGCCGATCTCAAAGGGGATGCCCGCCGTGCGGTGCAGCATCAGCCCCTGGGAGGACACCTCCATCACCGCGCAGTCGCACCCGATCTCCAGCATCTGCGCCAGATATTTCTGGATCGTCACGGACTCCGGCGTGGTGCTGCTGGCCGGGATCACCGTATCTCCGATGATGGCCTCTATGGTGCCGATAAGGCCCACCCGAAAGCCCGCTGCTTCCAGAATGGATTTGATCATATAGGTGATGGTGGTCTTGCCTTTTGTCCCCGTGATGCCGATCACTTTCATCTTTTCCGCGGGGTACCCGTACCACGCCGCCGCAATGAGCGCCATGGCGTAGCGGCTGTCCGGCACTCGGATGACGGTGACCGTATCCGGCACGTCCACCGCGTCCTGCACTACCAGCACCTTTGCGCCTTTTTCCGCAACCTCCCGCGCAAACTTGTGCCCGTCTGCCACGGCTCCCCGGATGCAAAAGAACAGGCACCCCTCCGATGCTTTCCGGGAATCGTTGACGATATCCGTCACTTCCACATCCAGCGTGCCCTGCACACATTCATACGATAGTCTTTCCAAAAGCTGATTTAATTTCATGTTGTGATCTCCCCTTTTTCTGCCCGCAGGATCCCCTGCGGTGCGCGGCCGCCCCGCCCTGTCGGGCAGGACTTATTTTGTGTACATAATAACATATTCGAAAACGAGTTGCAATAAACATATCTTCGGCACAGGGCATACATTGGCGCACGGATGGCATATGACATGGGCTGGCGTGTAAAAGGGGCCGGCTATTCTGCCGACCCCCGCTCTGTGCATCAGATATTAATTGTTTGCTTGTGGTATGAGTACATAATATTGATCAACGTATTTACCACGGTCGCCCCAGAAACTATCATCTGAACTATACTCCTGCAAACACATATAAAGTTTCTCATTCCAAAGGCGGAAATCACCCGGTTTGTCCGTTGGCATCACATCCGGAACGTAGTTATCATCAATTGTGCCTATAAGGAACTGATCCCCATAACCGCCCAATTTGATGTAGTCCTCGATAGAAGTATAGTTTGCTACATCATCTGCAAAGGTTTGCCCCCGTTTCAAAATGCAGAAACAATCCATAGTTTTTCCGTTTCGATCCACCTGCGAATAATATATCTGCGGCCAGGCCATAGGTGTATTGTTTAATATAGCCTGTTGTACTTCCTGCCAGGAAACAACATTATATGCGACTCCCCTCACAGTCTTCTGTTTGGGCCGCACCGTCACATAGCAGGAACACTCTGCCAACCAAGCCCCGTTGTTATCTTTTGCCGTGACGATCACTTCTTCCGGCGAACCTGCTTCTGTTTTACTATTTGCCTGGACTTTGCCCGTACTATTTCCAAGAGAAATATTGTTTGATCCCCCTTTAGCTAGTGCATAACTTAACTGCATGTCATTCGGCAAAGCGACCGACTCATTGCCTTTCATGCAAGAAACCTGTATCTGCGCTTTATCTCCCACTTGCAGATCCAACGGCGCAGCTGACATCTGTATCGCGTCTTTCGGCAGCACCCTTACCTTAAAATCTCTATTGAGCGTCTTTTCGCCAACGGTAACCTTCACATTAACAGAAACTGGGTCGTTCCCGGTGACCTCCAGTCCATACACTGTCCCATCTTCTATTTCAATGTTTTCCGAAGAATAACTGTATTCTTTCTGCACAGTGACCAGATTCGATCCGGCCGCCGGAACAAGCTGCACATCTATTTGCGCGGATTCGCCCTTTTTCACCTGCAGAGTCGTTGGCACAATGATATCCTGTAAGACGTAGGGATTAAATGTTATAGATTCGCTGTGCGTTGCTGTGCCTACATCTGGCTTCTCGCTCGTCACACTTGCTATAAGTTTAAAATTACCCGGCGTGCTCGATGTAACAACCACATTCTGCGCTCGCTCATCCAAAGGCTCCACCTTCACACCTTTCGCAGGCGATTCGTCCGCCGGATTCGTCACAGACCACTGTATTGGTCTGTCCGCGCGCACATCTGTCGTATGCTCCGGGTCAAGCTTAGCCTCTACCTCTATCTCCTCTCCGAAATTTCGGCTACTAGCATTGTCTTTATACATAAACTGGCTTATACTTTTAATGGCATACCCAATCTGTATGGTAACCCTAGCAGTGTCTCCACTCGCACTCTGGTATTCCACCCAATGAGTACCGCCCCTTGTCTGGTCATACACCTGTACATTGCCGAGTTGATCAAATTTTACGTGTTCCGAATGATCAACCCATTTTCCACCCTCTGTCGCATCCATAAGTGCAAGCAACTCTTCATATTGCACATTGACCGGATCACCCATTCCGTCTGTCCAGACTCTCAGCGTATTGGATGTCAGCGAGTCCTCATTTTCTTTTTTAGGTTCTGTTTCAGATTCTTTTTCTGTGGACTGCTCCCCTGGTGTTGCGGACGGCTCCGCCGATGGTTCTCCCGTGGGGGTTGCGGATGGCTCCGCCGATGGTTCTTCCGTAGGTGTCGCAGACGGCTCCGCCGATGGTTCTTCCGTGGGGGTTGCGGACGGCTCCGCCGATGGTTCTTCCGTGGGGGTTGCGGACGGCTCCGCCGACGGTTCATCTGTGGGCGTTGCGGATGGCTCCGCCGACGGTTCATCTGTGGGCGTTGCGGATGGCTCCGCCGATGGTTTTTCCGCAGGTGTTGCGGATGGCTCTGCCGATGGATCCGGCGCTTCCGTCTGTGTCAGTGCTACATCCAGCTTAAATTTTTCATTTCCCGTTACGTCCTCTGTGAGATTATGCTTCACACAGTGAATCTCAATCTGCTTGCTGCTCTTATTATACTTACATTCATAATCTCCGCCCTCCGGGCAGGATCTGTTGTCGGCGCTCAATGTAGCTACATAAGCATTTATCTGATCCTGGTCAAATTCTCCAGCGCCGTCCCCTATCTCGCCGTCCATCTCATACGCCGACCTAGCGCTGGCTATATCAACAGCAAGCGCCTTCATCCGCGTTTCGCACTCCTTCGCCCTGCCCTCATCGATGTAGCCCAGCAGGGCGGGCGTGGCCACGGCGGTGATGATCGAAAGGATCACCAGCGTGACGATCAGCTCGACCAGGGTAAACCCGCTTTTCCATTTTTTATTTCTATTTTTCGTTTTCCTGTTCTGCATACCCAATACCTCGCATCCGCTTTCCTCCGGCAAGGCAGTTCCAATCTCCCTTTTTCTGCCCGTCGGATAGACTTTCCCCATTTTCTTCAGAATACCATATTTTCTCCTGAATTACAAGTTTGCGCGGCACTTTTCAGCGAAATCCCAGAGCACTTTTCTCGTGGGATCCATGGGCGTTATTTCAGCAGAATCTGGTTCGGCGCCGTGTAATAGAAAAAAATGGTACAGCCCATGGCCCGCATCAGTTCTTCATTCCGGGTTTTTGACACCCATATCTCGTGAAAGCCTTGTCAGGCTTATTTTTTTATGTCAAATTGATTTTTATGTATTGCGTACTATCGTACTTTATGATATAATCTTCGGGTTTTTGACACCCATATCTCGTGAAAGCCTTGTCAGGCTTATTTTTTTATGTCAAATTTATTTTTATGTATTG
>CANRKY010000154.1 GCA_947631355.1 uncultured Marvinbryantia sp. | reverse complement strand
ATCGGGGAAAAGCTGGGGTGCGGCGGCTGCATGGAAGCGCTGACGCGCACAAAAGCAGGCGTGTTCACGGCAAAAGACAGCCTCACCCTGGGGCAGATCGAAGACCTGGCAGATCAGGGGCTGTTTGAACAGCACGTGCTGCCGGTGGACGCCATGTTTTTGGAAAAACCGGCGCTGTGCACGCGGCCGGAGGCGGACCGCCTGCTATACAACGGGAATGTGCTGGGCGGCAGCCAGGTGCGGGCATACGGCCTGGCGGGGCAGAGTGTGAAAGCAGACAGGCGGACAGAGAGAAGTGCCAAAGGCCTGGCAGGGCAGCGCGCTGAAGCAGACAGTCCGGCAGGAGAGAGCGCGAAAGGCCAGACGGTGCGGGATGCCGCGGCGTGCGCACAGGTGCGCCTCTATGATTCTAAAGGACAATTTTGCGGGATTTACGAGCGGCGAGAAGACAAAATGCTGCATCCGGTGAAAATGTTTCTGTCCGGGCAGGAGGGAACGGCATGAAATATATAGAGGGCCTCATGGATTATACCATGGACCGGGACACGGCGGTCACGCTGGGAAAATTTGACGGCTTGCACCGCGGACACCAGAAACTGCTCCGCCGCGTCAGTGAAAAAAAACAGGAAGGATTGGCCAGCGTGGTCATCACCATCTGGCCGGATCCAAAGGCAAAGGCGCTGCTGACCAAAGGGGAAAAGAAAGAGCTCCTGCGGTCCATGGGGATGGACTGGTGGATGGA
Organism: uncultured Marvinbryantia sp.; assembly: GCA_947631355.1. Lineage (GTDB taxonomy): Bacteria > Bacillota > Clostridia > Lachnospirales > Lachnospiraceae > Marvinbryantia. Next base: position 4,570 of record CANRKY010000154.1, on the reverse strand, counting down.
CTGCCCGTTCCTCCCGCAGATTTCCGGCATGGAGGCGGAGACCTTTGTGCGCGAGGTGCTGGTAAAGCGCCTGCGGGCAAAATACATCGCCGTGGGAAGCGATTTTCGCTTCGGCTATCAGCGAAAGGGCGACTGCCGTCTTCTGGCCGCGCTGCAAAAGGAACTGGGCTATCAGCTGGATGTGGTGGAAAAAGAGCGCCTGGGAGACCGGGATGTGAGCAGCAGCTATATAAAAGAAGCGCTGGAAAAGGGGGATATGCGCCTGGTGAACGATCTGCTGGGTTATCCCTACATGGTGCAGGGAGAAGTGCTGCACGGAAGACACATCGGAAGGACTTTGGGGATCCCCACCACGAATCTCATTCCGTCCGTGGGGAAACTGCTTCCGCCCAACGGGGTATACGCCACAAAGACCATCCTGCCTGGGGAACAGACAGAAGGGGCCGACCGGCAGGCAGTGTGCGGCGTCACCAATGTGGGATACAAACCCACGGTGGGGGAATACTTCCGGGGCGTGGAGACCTATCTGTTCGACTTTGACAAAGATCTGTACGGGCAGATGATCGAGGTGCAGTTTTTTGCCTTTGAGCGTCCGGAACAAAAATTCGCGGACATCGAGGAGCTGAAGGAACAGATGCAGCGGGACATTGTGTTCGGAAGAAACTACTTTCGGGATCGCGCAGAAAAATTGTTCGGAGCTGCGCGGAAAAATCTGGTTGACTGAAAAGATACAGTATGCTATACTTTGATGGTGTGAAATCAGCCGATACCCAGGGACAGGAATCTCCGACCATCCCTTAGTGTCCGGCGGTAAAAAAATAAAGGAGGAATCAGACCATGATTGCAAAGGAAAAGAAACAGGCGATCATCGCGGAGTACGGCCGCAAAGAGGGCGACACCGGTTCACCGGAAGTACAGATCGCGGTGCTGACAGCAAGGATTCAGGAGCTGACGGCGCACCTTCAGGAGCATCCGAAGGATCATCATTCCAGGAGAGGACTTCTGAAAATGGTAGGTCAGAGAAGGGGCCTGCTGGCTTATCTGAAAAAAACCGATATCGATGGTTACCGTGCTTTGATCGAAAAATTAGGAATCAGAAAATAAGTGAGAAAAAAGGGCGGTTTTACCGCCCTTTTTGTGTGCGGATGCAAAGAGGATCGATCTGCGGATCTCGGATCTGCAAGTGTAAGGAATCTATTTGCCGCCGCGCGCTATAAAAATCCGGCACAAGAGCCGAGACCACTGAAAAGAGAGCCTGGAGGGGAGAAAAAAGGCACAGAAGGCAGGCATCCCTTGGGCGGCCAGACTGTTTTTTCAGTTGTTTCGGACTGTGCCGCAAAAAGAAAAGGAGAGAGCATATGTACAAGAGCTATTCTATGGAACTGGCCGGAAGAACGCTGCGCGTAGATGTGGGCAGAGTTGCGGCACAGGCAAACGGAGCGGCGCTGATGCACTATGGCGACACCACGGTGCTGTCCACGGCTACGGCGTCCGAGAAGCCCAGAGAGGGGATCGACTTCTTCCCCCTGAGCGTGGAGTATGAGGAAAAAATGTATTCCGTGGGAAAGATTCCGGGAGGATTTAACAAGAGAGAGGGCAAGGCGTCTGAGAACGCGGTGCTTACCGCGCGCGTGATCGATCGCCCCATGCGCCCGCTGTTCCCGAAGGATTACCGCAACGATGTGACATTGGACAACCTGGTGCTGTCTGTGGATCCGGAGTGCTCTCCGGAACTCACGGCCATGCTGGGCAGCGCCATTGCCACCACCATTTCCGATATCCCCTTTGACGGGCCCATATCCACCACACAGGTGGGGCTGGTGAACGGAGAATTTGTGTTCAACCCCGGCACGGCGCAGAAGGCAGTCTCTGATCTGCAGCTCACCGTGGCTTCCACCAGGGACAAGGTGATCATGATCGAGGCAGGCGCGAATGAAGTGCCGGAAGACAAGATGATCGAGGCAATTTTTGCCGCCCATGAAGTGAACCAGGAAGTGATCCGCTTCATCGACACCATCGTGGCGGAGTGCGGAAAAGAAAAGCACACTTACACAAGCTGCGCGGTTCCGGAGGAACTGTTTGCGGCCATCCGCGAAGAAGTATCTCCGGAGGAGATGGAAGTAGCGGTATTTACCGATGAGAAGCAGAAGCGGGAAGAAAATATCCGCGTGATCAAAGATAAGCTGACGGAAAAATTTGCGGACAACGAGGAGTGGCTGGGCCTGATCGATGAGGCAGTGTACCAGTACCAGAAAAAGACGGTTCGCAAGATGATCCTGAAAGACCACAAGCGCCCGGACGGACGCGCCATCAACCAGATCCGCCCGCTGGCCGCGGAGGTGGATCTGATCCCGCGTGTGCACGGTTCCGCCATGTTTACCAGAGGACAGACGCAGATCTGCACCATCACCACACTGGCGCCCCTTTCCGAGGCCCAGAGGCTGGACGGCCTGGATGTGACAGAGACCAGCAAGCGCTATATGCACCACTATAATTTCCCCAGCTATTCCGTGGGTGAGACAAAACCCTCCAGAGGTCCGGGACGCCGCGAGATCGGCCACGGCGCGCTGGCGGAACGTGCTCTGGTGCCGGTGCTGCCTTCCGAGACGGAGTTCCCCTACGCGATTCGCACGGTGTCCGAGACATTCGAGTCCAACGGCTCCACATCCCAGGCGAGCATCTGTGCGTCCACCATGTCTCTGATGGCGGCAGGCGTTCCCATCAAGAAACCGGTGGCAGGCATCTCCTGCGGCCTGGTGACGGGGGACACCGATGACGATTACATTGTACTTACGGATATCCAGGGCCTGGAGGATTTCTTCGGGGATATGGATTTCAAAGTGGCGGGCACGCATGAAGGGATCACCGCGATCCAGATGGATATCAAGATCCACGGCCTCACCCGTCCCATCATCGAGGAGGCGATCGCCAGAGCAAGAGAGGCGCGCCTATATATCATGGACGAAGTGATGGCGAAGGCCATCGCGGAGCCGCGCTCAGAGCTGAGCGAATATGCGCCGAAGATCATCCAGATCAACATTGATCCGCAGAAGATCGGCGATGTGGTGGGTCAGAGAGGAAAGACCATCAACACCATCATCGACCGCACCGGCGTGAAGATCGATATTACAGATGACGGAGCAGTTTCCATCTGCGGGACCGACAAGGAAGAAATGGCGAAGGCCATGGATATGATCCGCATCATCACCACAGAGTTTGAGGCTGGTCAGGTATTCACCGGAACGGTGGTGAGCATCAAAGAATTTGGCGCGTTTCTGGAGTTCGCTCCGGGCAAGGAGGGCATGGTTCACATCTCCAAGATCTCCAAGGGCCGGATCGACAAAGTGGAGGATGTGCTGAAACTCGGAGATGTCGTAAAGGTGGTCTGCCTCGGAAAAGACAAGATGGGCAGATTCAGCTTCAGCATGAAAGATATAGAGCAGTAGAAGATACAGGGACCACTGCAGGAAAAACCGTACGGCGGGGATCCTGCAGTGGTTATTTTATGCAGGGAGAGGAAAAAAATTGGTCTTTAGTTCGATTACGTTTTTGAGTATTTTTCTGCCGGCAGTGTTTCTGCTGCACTGGCTGCTGCCGGGCATCCGGGCAAAAAATGTGCTGCTGATCGCGGCGAGCCTGATCTTTTACGCGTACGGGGAGCCGGTCTATGTGCTGCTGATGATCGCCTCCTCGTTTTGCAACTATCTGTTTGGCCGCCTGGTGGAAAATGGCAGTCCCCAAAAGAAGAAAGCTGTCCTGGCCGCGGCTGTGCTGCTGAACATCGGGCTTTTGGCAGTGTTTAAATATGCGGGATTTTTGGCGGAGACGATCAACGCGGCGGGATTTTCCCTCCCGGTTCCGCAGATCGCGCTTCCCATCGGCATCTCGTTCTTTACGTTCCAGGCGCTGTCCTATGTGATCGATGTATACCGGGGGAACGCCCAGGCGCAGAAAAGTTTTGCGAAGGTGCTGCTCTACATCTCCTTTTTCCCCCAGCTGATCGCGGGGCCCATCGTGAAATACCACGATATCGCGGAGCGCATCGACAATCGCCGGGTGACGGCGGAACACGCGGCCCACGGCATGCGCAGGTTTATCGCCGGGCTGTCGAAAAAGGTGCTGATCTCCAATGTGATGGGGCTGACGGCCGACACGCTGTTTGGCGCGGATCCCGGCAGCATCAATGTCTGCACGGCGTGGATCGCGGCGGTTTCCTATCTGATGCAGATTTATTTTGATTTCAGCGGATACAGCGACATGGCCCTGGGGATGGGAGAGATGTTTGGATTCTGCTTCCGGGAAAACTTTCACTACCCCTATGCTTCCGACAGCATCCGGGAATTTTGGCGCAGGTGGCACATTTCCCTGTCCGGCTGGTTCCGGGAATATCTGTATTTTCCGCTGGGCGGCAACCGCAAAGGACGTGCGCGCACAGTGCTGAATAAATTCATCGTGTTTTTCTGCACCGGCCTCTGGCACGGGGCCAATGTGACCTTTGTTGTCTGGGGGCTTTACCACGGCTTCCTGATGATGCTGGAGGAGTGCCTTCCAACGTGGAAAAAGAAGAATT
>CANRKY010000153.1 GCA_947631355.1 uncultured Marvinbryantia sp. | reverse complement strand
GTCATGATCTGCGCAGCAGATCGTGATAGGCGGCACCCCATCTCGCGAAGCGAGATTCTAATGGGTGCACGCTCCTTATAATATATGGGATCTTAGCTCAGCTGGGAGAGCATCTGCCTTACAAGCAGAGGGTCATAGGTTCGAGCCCTATAGGTCCCATTTTGCGGGTATGGTGGAATAGGCAGACACAAGAGACTTAAAATCTCTCGGGGGCGACTCCGTGCCGGTTCAAGTCCGGCTACCCGCAGCTTTGAAAGTCCTGTACTTGCAGGACTTTTTTATTTTGTGTTGCATTTCGTGTTGCATACATGGTAAATGTCATCAGCAGTTATGGGCGTGTGCCCGGCTGGGAAGCCGTTTCTTTCGGCATTTCTCCTGACACTTCTTCCAGAATATACCCTGCTCCGCGTATCGTGCGGATCTCAATCTCGGCGGAGAGACTGCGCAGCTTCTTCCGCAGAAATCCTATGTATGTCCACACCACATCAATCTCTGTTTCTGTTTCCAGTCCCCATATCTTTTCCATCAGATGCTCCGTAGAAAATATACAGCGCGGGTTGCGCATAAATAATGCCATCAGCTGGTATTCCCGGTTGTTCAGGCGCAGGCTTTTGTCGGCAGAGCTCAGTAGATAGCGGTGGCAGTCCAGCCGGATATTTCCAAAAGCAAGGATGGCCGGATCGTGAGCTGCGTTCCGCCTGGTCAGAATGTGCAGGCGGGCGGAAAGCTCGCTGGCGGCAGCGGGCTTGGAGAGGCAGTCGTCTGCGCCGCCGTTTAAAATAGCCGCGCGCTCGTCCCCGGTTGTCTTGTCGGTGAGGAATAATATGGGCACCGCCGGATCCAGCTCTCGTATGGTCTCCAAAAACCGGATATCTTTGGCGTCCGCAAAAGAGAGATCGATCACCAGCGCGTGGTACCGTGTCTGTCGGATATGAGCCAGCACCTCCGCTTCACTGTGTGCAATGTCGATGGTGTAATGTTCCTTTTCCAGCATGAAGCAGATTGCCTCTGCGGCATAGATGTCTTCGGCAGCGATCAGAATCCTCATAAAAATCACCTCAGGAGAGAGTATAGCACAACAATGAAACAATGGAATAGCTTTCACATTTTTTTCAATATTCGTTCAAGGATTCTTCACAACTTTTTCAGGTACATTTCAGGTTGCCGTATGAGAATAGGAACCAGTGAAAAACGGGGATCGATTTTAAATGGGTCTCAAAGAGCAGAAAGGAGTGCAAAAGCAATGGATTACAAAAAGAAGATGAATAAAGGACTGGGGATTCTGGCGGCAGCGGCGGTGACGGCGATGCTCTCTGGAACGATGCCGGTGTGCGCGGCACAGACGCCGGAGGTGGATATGAGCACGGACTATCCCGGCATCACGGTGAAAGCGGGGGAGACGGTCAGTTTCCCGCTGGATTTTACATGTGTCGGGGAGGAAGGGTGTGATGTCTCTCTTTTGGCGTCCTCGCTTCCGGAAAACTGGAGTGGCTATTTTAAAGGCGACAACAAGGAGATCACCAAAATTCATGTGAAACCGGAAAATGCAGCGAGCGCAGAGGACGGGGCGCAGGCCAGCTTTAGTCTCACTGTTCCATCGGAGGCGGCGGACGGCACCTACGAACTGGAGCTGCAGGCGGATGCCGGAGCGGGCAATGCGGACACGCTGACGCTGGAGGTGACGGTCAGCCAGGAGGAGAGCGGAGAGAGTGCGTTTACTTCGGAATATCCGCAGCAGCAGGGAACATCGGGCACCTCATTTAGTTTCAGCGCCAATATCGTGAATAACCGCAGTACCAATCAGACCTACAGTCTGGCGGCGGAGGCGCCCACGGGGTGGCAGGTTACATTTACGCCCTCCGGGGAAAGCGCCAATGTGGCAAACCTTTCTGTGGATGCCGGCGGAAGTCAGGGCATGACCATCGGTGTGGTGCCGCCGGAGGAAGTGGAGAAAGGGGAATACACCATTCCATGCACGGCGATCTCCGCGAGCGATACTTTAAATCTGGATCTCACTGTGGAGATCACGGGAACCTATGGAATGGAGGTCTCCACGCCGGACGGAAGGCTCAGCTTTGACGCGTATGCAGACAAGGATTCCACGGTTACCTTAAATGTGACGAATACCGGGAATGTGGATCTTTCCAATATCAATCTCACATCCAACGCCCCCACAGACTGGGAGGTGAGCTTCAGCGAATCGACCATTGATGTGCTGGAAGCGGGCGCTACCACAGCGGTGACCGCCACTGTAAAACCGGTGGAAAACGCTGTGACCGGAGACTATGTGGTTTCAATCAGCGCAAGGAACGCAGAGACTTCCGCAAATGCGGACTTCCGCGTGTCGGTGAAAACCTCCACCACCTGGGGGATCGCGGCGGTGGCTGTGATCGTGGTGCTGATCTGCGCTTTGGCGGCAATATTTAAAAAGTATGGGAGACGTTAAGTATGGCGGAAGAAAACAGAAATGTGATCGAACTATCGCACCTGACAAAGAAATACGGTGCAAAGACAGCGGTGGATGATCTGAATCTCACGATCCGGAAAGGCGAGGTGTTTGGCCTGCTGGGGCCCAACGGGGCGGGGAAAACCACCACGATCCTGATGCTGCTGGGGCTGACGGAACCCACCGGCGGCTCTGCGCAGATTGAGGGGATGGATTGCGCGCATCACCCGCTGGAGGTAAAAAGCATGACCGGCTATCTGCCGGATAACGTGGGATTTTACGCGGATATGACAGGCCGACAGAACCTGCGGTTTACCGGGCGCTTAAACGGATTGTCCGGAAAGGAACTGGAGGAAAAGATCGATCGGCTGATCGAGCAGGTGGGGCTGACAGAGGCGGCGGACCGGCGGGTCGGCACCTATTCCAAAGGGATGCGCCAGCGCCTTGGCATTGCGGATGTGCTGATGAAAGACCCGGAGATCATTATCATGGATGAACCCACACTGGGAATTGACCCGGAGGGCATGAGGGAGCTGCTGGATATGATCCGCCGGCTTTCCACGGAAGACGGCAGAACCCTTTTGATCTCATCTCACCAACTGCATCAGATCCAGCAGGTGTGCGACCGGGTGGGAATCTTTGTGGACGGACGGCTGATCGCCTGCGGCACGCTGGAAGAGCTGGAGGAGCACATCCGCCGGGACGGCGCTTACCTTCTGGAACTTTCGGTGCAGCCCTGTGACGACAGGCTCCTGGGAATGTTGTATCAGCAGGAAGGCGTGGAGGATATCAAAAAAGAGGGAAATACGTTCCTGATCACGGCAAAGAACGATATCCGCGCACAGATCACGCGGTTCCTGGGAGAAAACGGGTACACGATCCTGCACCTGCATCAGCGGGGCGGCGACCTGGATGAAATTTATAGACGTTATTTTGAAAAGGCGGGACAACATGATGAAAGAAATGATTCTGGAAAAAAGAAAAAACGGATCCGAAACAGTGAAAACAGGTAGACGGATCCGCAAAACAACGGGACTCGGAGCGCTGTATCATAAGGAATTGACCGATCACCTGAAAAGCAAGCGCTTTTTGATCCTTCTCATCCTGATCGGGAGCACCGGATTTGCCAGCCTGTACGGGGCGATTTCCGCTCTCCCGGATGCGTCCGGGAGTAATTATCTGTTCCTGAGTTTATACACGGCAAGCGGAAATTCCATCCCCTCGTTTATGTCTTTTATAGCGCTGCTGGGGCCGATCATCGGCCTTGCCCTGGGGTTTGACGCCATAAACAGCGAGCGGGCGGGCGGAACGCTGAACCGTCTGGTGGCACAGCCCATTTACCGCGATTCCATCATCATAGGAAAGTTTCTGGCAGGGACGGCGGTTATCGCGGTGATCATTTACACCATGGGGATCGCCGTGGGTGCGGTGGGGCTTCTGAGCACCGGGATCAAACCGACCGGCGAGGAGGTGTGGAGGATCCTGATCTTTCTTACCTTTACGGTGATCTACATAGCCTTCTGGCTGGCGCTGTCCATACTGTTTTCCGTGTTCTGCCGCCATGCGGCTACATCGGCGCTGGCCTCCATCTCTCTGTGGATCTTTTTTGCGATCTTTATGAGCCTGATCGCCAGCATTATCGCAAACGCGGCGTATCCTATGCAGGATGAGTACGGCATCATCTTCAACTCCCTGCACAATTATACCCTGAAACTCAACCTGAACCGGATCTCTCCGTATTACCTGTACAGCGAGGCGGTGTCTACGATCATGGATCCCATGGTGCGCTCCGTGAACATCGTGACGGTGGATCAGCTGAACGGAGCGGTAAACGGCTATCTGAGCCTGGGGCAGAGCGTCCTTCTGGTGTGGCCTGACCTTACGGGGCTGGCGGCGCTGATGCTCATCGCGTTTGGCTGCTCTTACGTGGGATTTATGCGTCAGGAGATCCGATCCAATTAAACGGATTACATCTTTTTAATACATTGTTAGCACTCGATCTAATCGAGTGCTAATTTTTTCTTGACATTACGAGAACAGGGTATTATAATACATAATCGAACAGTGACTGTGCTTTATGAAAAAATAACGAGGTGATAAAGTATGAACAAGACAGGCAATCTTTCCATCAACAGTGAAAACATTTTTCCGATCATTAAAAAATGGCTTTATTCAGACCACGATATTTTTATGCGGGAGATGGTATCCAACGCGTGCGACGCCATCACGAAGCTGAAAAAGCTGGCGCTGATCGGAGAGTTCACATTCCCGGAGGGGTACAAGAATAAGGTGGATGTGATCGTCAACGCAAAGGACAAGACGCTGAAATTTATTGATACCGGTCTGGGTATGACGGCGGAAGAAGTGGAGGAGTATATTACACAGATCGCGTTTTCCGGGGCTACGGATTTCCTTGAGAAATATAAGGACAACGCCAACGGGGACGAGATCATCGGCCATTTCGGCCTCGGCTTCTATTCGGCGTTCATGGTGGCGGACGAGGTGCACATCGATACGCTTTCCTATAAAGAGGGGGCTGTGCCCGTGCACTGGGAGTGCGACGGCGGCACGCAGTACACCATCGGGGACGGCAGTAAGACCACGGTGGGAACCGAGATCACGCTTTTCCTGAACGAGGAGAGTGTGGAATTTGCCAATGAATACCGGGCCCGCGAGGTGCTGGAGAAATATTGTTCCTTTATGCCCACCGAGATCTTTCTCTCCAACGCGGAGGCGGAGCCGCAGTATGAGACGGTTCTCAAGGAAGAACTGCGGGACGATGACGAAGTGATCGAGTACATCCACGAGGATGCGAAGACCGAGGAAAAGGAAAACGAAAACGGCGAGAAGGAAACGGTGGGGGTGTCTCCGGCCAGGGAAAAGGCAAAGATCAAAAAGCGCCCGGTGTCCATCAGCGATACGCATCCCC
>CANRKY010000152.1 GCA_947631355.1 uncultured Marvinbryantia sp. | reverse complement strand
ACGCCGGAGACAGAGCCAGCGCAGACAGGGGCACCACAGACAGACACATCACAGGCGGGCATGCCACAGACAGGCGCATCCCAGACAGGGGCAGTGCGTACCGTGCCGCAGACGGAAGCGCCGCAGGCAATGGCAGCGCAGACAGGTGCATCACGGACAGGCGCGCCACAGACAGAGGCACCGCGAAGATAGGAGATACAGGAGGAGATCATGCAGGGAAAATTAGTTTTGATAGACGGGCACAGCATTTTGAACCGCGCGTTTTACGGCGTGCCGGATCTGACCAATTCCGAGGGGCTGCACACCAACGCGGTCTATGGGTTTTTGAATATCATGTTTAAGATCCTGGACGAGGAGAAGCCGGAATATTTTGCCGTGGCGTTCGACCTGCACGCGCCCACGTTTCGCCATGAAATGTTTGCGGAGTACAAGGGAACGCGCAAACCCATGCAGGATGAACTGCGCCAGCAGGTGCCGGTGATCCAGGAGCTCCTTGCCGCCATGGACATCCCGCTGATGATGCTGGAGGGCTACGAGGCGGACGACCTGTTGGGCACGGTTTCCAAAAAGGCGGAGGCGGACGGCCTGACGGTCTCCGTGATCTCCGGGGACCGGGATCTGCTGCAGCTTGCCTCTGAAAACATACGCATCCGTATTCCCAAAACAAAGCAGGGGGGCACGGAGGTGGAGGATTACAACACGCAGGAAGTGATCGCGAAATACATGGTCACTCCGGCGCAGATTGTGGATATGAAGGCCCTGATGGGCGATGCCTCCGACAACATTCCCGGTATCCCCGGGGTGGGGGAAAAGACGGCGGGAAAGATCATCGCGCAGTTTGGTTCCATCGAAAATGCCTACGCCCATGTGGATGAGATCAAGCCCAATAAGGCGCAGCAGTCCCTGCGGGAGCACTATGATCTGGCGCAGCTCTCCAAAAAGCTGGCAAAGATAAACACCGAGAGCCCGTTCACCCTGGATCTGGAAAAGGCGAAGATGGGAAATCTCTACACCGAAAAGGCTTTTGAGATCTGCAGGCGGCTGGAGCTGAAAAGCATCCTGCCCCGATTTTCCAGGGAACAGCAAAACGATGCGTTGGACGGGGCGCGGCTGGTCACGGAGAAGGCTGATGCAGAGCAGGCGTTTGCGAAACTGCGGGAGGCAAAAGAGGCCGGATTTTTCCTGTGGGGAGAGAAACAGAACTTTTACGGCCTGGCGCTTGCTTTTCAGGACGGCGGGATCTATTTTCTGAAGCAGACAGAGGAGCTGAGCAGAGAATATCTGCTGCAGGAATTTCAGAGCGCCTGCGGGAGCGCGCAGAAGCTGTACACGATCGATGTCAAGCAGCAGCTGGCGTTTTTCTCCCAGCGGGAAAAGACCATAGATGTGGGAATCGGGGCGTATCTGATCAATCCATTGAAAGGGCAGTATCCATACGAGGATATCGCAAAGGACTTTGCGCAGCTTTTGCTCCCCGGCAGACAGGAACTGATCGGAAAACTGACCGCGGAGCAGGCGTTCGCGCAGCAGCCGGAAAAGGCTCATCTCCCGGAGTGCTGCCAGGCGTACACGGCCCTGATGTCCGGGCCTGCCATTTTAGAACAGCTGGCGGATCTGGAGATGAAGGAGCTTTATGAAACCATAGAAATGCCGCTGGCCTACACCCTTTTTGACATGGAGCAGGCCGGTGTGCGGGTGAACGCCCAGGAGCTGAAAGATTACGGGGACAGGCTGCAGGAGGGGATCACGCGCCTGGAACAGGAGATTTATGCGGACGCGGGGGAAGTGTTCAACATCAACTCCCCGAAACAGCTGGGCGTGATCTTGTTTGAAAAACTGCGTCTGCCCGGCGCGAAAAAGACAAAGAGCGGATTTTCCACCGCCGCGGACGTGCTGGAAAAGCTGGCCATGGATCACCCCATTGTGGCGAAAATCCTGGAATACCGCCAGCTCGCAAAACTGAAATCCACTTACGCGGACGGCCTTGCCAACTTTATCGCCGAGGACGGCAGGATCCACGGGACATTCAATCAGACCATCACGGCCACAGGCCGCATCAGCAGCACGGATCCCAACCTGCAGAACATTCCCATCCGCACGGAGCTGGGGCGGCTGCTGCGCAAAGTGTTCATCCCAAAAGAGGGGTATGTGCTGATCGACGCGGATTATTCGCAGATCGAGCTGCGCGTGCTTGCCGCGCTGTCCGGCGATGAGACCATGATCGATGCCTTCGCGCAGAACGCAGACATCCACAGGATGACGGCCTCGCAGGTGTTCCACGTGCCGTTTGACGAGGTGACGCCCTTGCAGAGGAGAAACGCGAAGGCGGTGAATTTCGGGATCGTGTACGGCATCAGCGCGTTCGGCCTGAGCGAGGATCTGCACATCAGCGTGAAAGAGGCGGGAGATTATATCGAGAAATATTTCCGGACGTACCCGAAAGTGAAGGCGTTCCTGGATCAGGCGGTGAAGGACGCAAAAGAAAAAGGGTATGTGTCCACACTGTTTGGAAGGCGCCGCCCGGTGCCGGAGCTGCGGTCCGGCAATTTCATGCAGCGCTCTTTTGGGGAGCGCGTGGCGATGAACTCTCCCATCCAGGGCACGGCGGCGGACATCATAAAGATCGCCATGATCCGCGTGAACGAGCGCCTGAAGCGGGAGAACTTAAACTCCAGGCTGATCCTGCAGGTGCATGACGAGCTGCTGGTCGAGGCGGATCCCGCGGAGACGGAAACAGTGAAAAACATCCTGTCGGAAGAAATGGTGAACGCGGTGCATGTGCGCGTGGCCATGGAGATTGATATGAATGTGGGTATGAACTGGTATGAGGCACATTAAGGTTTTAGGGATCACCGGCAGCGTGGGCTCTGGAAAGAGCACTGTTCTCGCTTATCTGCAGGAGAAATACCATGCGCCGGTGCTGCAGCTGGATGAACAGGCGCATCGGCTGATGGAGCCGGGCGGCATTTGCTGCGCTCCCATAGCGGAGGCTTTTGGAAACGGGGTTCTGTGCAGGGACGGCGGCGTGGACAGAAGCGCGCTGTACGCGCAGACATTCGGGAACCGCGAGCGGGTGCTGGCTTTAAATGCCATTGTCCACCCAAAAGTGAAAGAGGCTGTCAGAAACTGGGTCGGCAGACACCGGCAGGAGGGCTGCGCGCCGTTTCTGGTGCTGGAGGCCGCGCTGCTTCTGGAGGATCACTACGAGCAGATCTGCGATGAGATCTGGTATATCCATGTGGAGGACTCTGTGCGCGTGCGGCGCCTGGCGGATTCCAGGGGATACACAGAGGAAAAGACCCGCCGGATCCTGCAGAACCAGAAGTCGGAACAGGAGTTTCGCGCCGCCTGCGGATTTGTGGTTGACAACAGCAGCGATGATATGGAAAATACGTATGAACAGATAGATAAAGGACTGAGAGAACATGGATTTGTGTAGTTTGGCCAGCGGAAGCAGCGGCAACTGTATTTACATAGGAACGGATCAGACCAGCGTGCTGATCGATGTGGGAGTCAGCGCAAAGCTGGCGCAGGCCGGTCTGAACGGCATAGACAGGACGCTGCAGGATATAGACGGGATACTGATCACGCACGAACACTCCGACCACATCCGGGGGATCGGGGTGATGGCCCGCAAGATCGGCGTGCCCATTTACGCCACAAAAGGAACGCTGGAGGCGGTAAAAAGATGTACCTCTCTGGGGGCGATCGATGCGGGGCTGTACCGTGAGATCCGCGCGGACGAGCCGTTTCAGATAGGAGATATGGAGATCCTGCCCTTTGCCACCAGCCACGATGCCGCGCAGCCGGTGGCGTACCGCGTAAACGCTGGGAACCGCTCGGCCGCGGTGGTGACGGACCTGGGGATCTACACGGAGGACACGGTGGCGCACCTGCAGGGGCTGGACGTGGTGCTGCTGGAGGCAAACCACGATGTGCGGATGCTGCAGGCGGGCAGCTATCCCTATTATCTGCAGCAGCGCATATTAAGCGATCGGGGGCATCTGTCCAACGAAAACGCGGGGCGGCTGCTGTGCCGGATCCTGCACGATGACATGAAATGCATTTATCTGGGCCACCTGAGCCTGGAAAACAATTATGAGGAACTGGCGTATGAGACGGTCCGCGCGGAGGTGACGCTGGGAGAAAATCCCTATCACGCCGATGATTTCCGCATCGAGGTGGCAAAGCGCGACATGGCGTCCAGCCCGGTGTCCTTTTAAGAGAAAGATTAAGAAAAAGAGAGGAATGTGGATATGAAAAAGACGATCATTACCGTGGTGGGAAAAGACACGGTGGGCATTATCGCAAAAGTGTGTACGTATCTTGCGGAAAATAACGTGAACATCCTGGATATATCGCAGACTATCGTGGATGGATTTTTCAACATGATGATGGTGACGGATACTTCCGCGTCCACAAAAGACTTCGGCGATTTCTCCGCGGAACTGAAAGCGTTGGGAGAGCGCATCGGCGTGGTGATCCTGTGCCAGCATGAAGAAATCTTCGACATGATGCACAGACTGTAAGCGCGGATGCAAAGATAGACACTGCGGCAGAAGTAAGGACAGAAACTGCGGCAGAAGTGAAGACAGACATTGCGGCAGATGCGAAAACAGACGCTGCGGCTGGAACGAAGGCAGACACTGCGGCAGGAGCGAAGACAGAAACTGTGACGGAAGCAATGGCAGAATGGCACAGGAGAGAAGGGGAAGCGGATATGATCAATATATTTGAGGTGAATGAGACAAATAAAATGATCCAGCAGGAGAATCTGGATGTGCGCACCATCACGCTGGGCATCAGCCTGCTGGACTGCGTGGACGCAGATCTTGCGCGCCTGAATGAAAAGATTTACCAAAAGATCACCACGCTGGCGGAAAATCTGGTCGCCACGGGGCAGGAGATCGAGCGGGAATATGGGATCCCGATCGTGAATAAGCGCATTTCCGTGACGCCCATCGCGCTGGTTGGCGCGAGCGCGTGCAAAACGCCGAAAGATTTTGTGACGCTGGCGCGGACGTTGGATCGCGCGGCGGATCAGGTGGGCGTGAATTTCATCGGCGGATACTCCGCCCTGGTGAGCAAGGGCATGACGGCGGGGGATGAGCTTTTGATCCGCTCCATTCCCCAGGCGCTGGCGGAGACGGAGCGGGTGTGCAGCTCTGTGAATGTGGGCTCCACAAAATGCGGCATCGATATGGATGCGGTGCGCCTTTTGGGCGATGTGATCCTGGAGACAGCACAGAAGACAAAGGAGCGGGATTCCCTTGGGTGCGCGAAGCTGGTGGTATTCTGCAACGCGCCGGACGACAATCCGTTTATGGCGGGCGCTTTCCACGGCGTCACCGAGGCGGACGCGGTGATCAACGTGGG
>CANRKY010000151.1 GCA_947631355.1 uncultured Marvinbryantia sp. | reverse complement strand
GAGACCCTGAAAAAAGAGATGGAAAAGCGCCTGGAAAAAGGCGAGCAGATCATGTTGTTTTTGAACCGCCGGGGATATTCCGGGTTTCTGTCCTGCAGGGCCTGCGGGCATGTGATCATGTGCCCCCACTGCGATGTGTCCCTCTCGCTCCACAAAAATAACCGGCTGATCTGCCACTACTGCGGCTACAGCCAGCCGAAAGTGAGCAAATGCCCAGAGTGCGGCTCCCCGTTTATCGGGGCCTTCGGGGTGGGCACCCAGCAGGCGCAGGAAATGGTGCAGAGGGCGTTCCCGAAAGCGCGGGTCCTACGCATGGACATGGACACCACCCGGGAGAAGGACGGGCACGAAAAGATCCTGTCCGCCTTTGCCGACCAGGAGGCGGATATCCTGGTGGGGACGCAGATGATCGTGAAAGGGCACGATTTTCCCAATGTCACGCTGGTGGGTATCCTGGCGGCGGATCTGTCTTTGTACGCGGACGACTACCGCGCGGCGGAGCGCACGTTTCAGCTGATCACCCAGGCGGCGGGGCGCGCTGGCCGCGGCGACCGGGAGGGCACAGTGGTCATCCAGACCTACGACCCCGAGCACTACGGCATCCGCACTGCGGCGGCGCAGGATTACGAGGCGTTTTATGAGGAAGAAATGAGCTACCGCGCGGTGGCGGGCTATCCGCCTGTGCGGAAGATGCTTTCCATACACGGCACCTGTCTGGATGAGACGCATCTGCAGACGGCCATGGAATATCTGAAAAAACTGATCCTGAAAATATATCGGAACAGCGCGGGCAATGTGATCGGCCCGGCGGAGGAGAGTATCGCCAGGATTCAGGAAATGTACCGCAAGGTAATTTACGTAAAAGCCGGAGACCTCCGTGAGCTCACGGCCATCAAGGAGCGGCTGGAGCAGTATATAGAGGCGAACGAAGGTTACCGGAACGTGCATATATTTTTTGACGCGGAGTAGGCGCAGTGCCTGCCCCAAAGAGACATACAGGATGTGCATTGCCGCGCAGGCAGTGGGAAACAGGAAGGAGCAGATTATGGCAATCCGGAATATCAGGATCCAGGGAGACGCGATCCTGGAGAAAAAATGCAAAGAGGTAAAGGAAATGACGCCGCGCATCCGCGCGCTCATTGACGATATGTTCGAGACGATGTACGAGCAGAACGGAGTGGGCCTTGCGGCGCCCCAGGTGGGCGTCCTGAAAAAAGTAGTGGTGGTGGACGTGGGGGAGGACCCCATCGTGCTGATCAACCCGGTCATCCTGGAGACGGACGGCGAGCAGCGCGGCTATGAGGGATGTCTGAGCCTGCCGGGAAAGAGCGGCATCGTCACCAGGCCCGACTATGTAAAAGTGCGGGCATTGGATGAGAATATGGAGGAGTACGAGCTGGAGGGCACCGACCTTCTGGCGCGGGCCATCTGCCACGAATGTGACCATCTGGAGGGGATCATGTATACTTCACTGGTAGAGGGGAGACTCTATGATAATTCCGAGCTGCCCGAGCAGACGGATGAGGAGGAAGAATAGCCTATGAGGATTGTTTTTATGGGAACGCCGGATTTTGCCGAGGGTTCTCTGAAGGCGCTGCTTGCGTCCGGCCATGAAGTGGCGGCAGCTGTCACCCAGCCGGACAGGCCAAAGGGGCGGGGGAACGTGATGCAGTTCCCGCCGGTAAAAGAATTGGCGCAAAAAGCGGGGATCCCGGTGTATCAGCCGGAAAAGGTGCGGGAACCGGGATTCCTTCAGGAGATGCAAAACCTGCAGCCGGATGTGATCGTGGTGGTGGCGTTTGGACAGATCATCCCGCGGGAAATCCTGGAGCTGCCAAAATACGGCTGTGTCAATGTGCACGCCTCCCTGCTCCCCAAATACCGCGGGGCGGCCCCGATCCAGTGGGCGGTGATC
Source organism: uncultured Marvinbryantia sp. (assembly GCA_947631355.1). Taxonomy (GTDB): domain Bacteria; phylum Bacillota; class Clostridia; order Lachnospirales; family Lachnospiraceae; genus Marvinbryantia. Next base: position 3,466 of record CANRKY010000151.1, on the reverse strand, counting down.
AACGGGGAAAAAACATCCGGCGTGACCACCATGAAGATGGATGCCGGGCTGGACACCGGGGACATCCTCCTGCAAAGAGAGGTGCCCCTTGCCCCGGACGAGACGGGCGGCAGCCTGTTTGACAAACTGCGGGACACGGGGGCGCAGCTGCTTTTGGAGACGCTGGACGCCCTGGAAAACGGCGCGGTGACGCCGCGGCCCCAGCCAAAAGACAGCCCCACGGCCTACGCGTCCATGCTCACAAAGCAGATGGGGCACATCGACTGGACAAAAAGCGCGGAGGAGATCGAGCGCCTGGTAAGAGGGCTGAGCCCCTGGCCGGGCACCTACACCCGCCTGCGGGGAAAGACCCTGAAGATATGGCGGGCGCGCGCAGCAGCGGAAAACAGCGCTGCGCAGCCGGCGCAAGTTGTGCTTTGCACAAAGCGGGAGCTGGCTGTGCAGACCGGGAGCGGCCTGCTGTTTTTGGAGGAACTGCAGCTGGAAGGAAAAAAGAGGATGGAGACGGAACTGTTCCTGCGGGGCTTTCCGGTCTCCGAGGAAGATCAACTGGAATGACAGGAGGTTAGACGAGATATGCTGTTAAGTTATGCGAATCACTATTATGGATACGGGCGGGGGTACGGCGGATTTTATTTTGACCCCACCATGCTGCTGGCGCTGCTGGGGCTGGTGCTCACCATGATCGCCAGTGCGGGCGTCAATTCTACGTTTGCGAAATACAACCGGGTGCGGTGCATGGCCGGGCTCACCGGCGCGCAGGCCGCGGAGCGGGTGCTCCGCGCGGCGGGGATCTACGATGTGCAGATCCGGCACATACGGGGAAAGCTGACGGATCACTACGATCCCAGGAATAAGACCTTAAATCTGTCGGACAGCACCTACGCCTCGTCTTCCGTGGCGGCGGTCTGTGTGGCGGCCCACGAGTGCGGCCACGCGGTGCAGGATCAGAAGCACTATGGCCCGCTGGTGCTGCGCAGCACGCTGGTTCCCGCGGCCAACATCGGGTCGCAGCTTTCCTGGCCCATCTTTCTCTTTGGCATCCTGTTTTCTTTGCGGCCCCTTATGATGGCGGGCATTATCCTGTTTTCCCTGGCGGTGCTGTTCCAGCTGGTCACGCTGCCGGTGGAGTTCAACGCTTCTTCCAGGGCCCTGCGGGTGCTGGAGGACACCGGGATGCTGGGCGCCCAGGAGCTGAGCGGGGGAAGAAAGGTACTTACCGCGGCAGCGTTGACTTACGTGGCGGCTCTGGCGAGCTCGCTTCTGCAGCTGTTGCGGCTGATCATACTTGCCAGGGGGAGAGACCGTGACTGATACGATCAATATAAGAGAACTGATTGTGGAAACACTGATGGAGATCACAGAGGAGAGGCGCTACTGCCACATTGTCCTGCGGGAGGTTTTAGCCAGGTACCAGTATCTGGACAAGCGTGACCGGGCGTTCCTCTCCAGGACCGTGGAGGGCACGGTGGAAAACCTGATCGAGCTGGATTATATCCTGGAGCAGTTTTCCAGCGTGAAGGTGCAGGACATGAAACCTTTTATCCGCACCCTTCTGCGCATGTCCCTCTACCAGATGAAATACATGGACAGCGTGCCGGACGCGGCCGTGTGCAACGAGGCGGTGAAGCTGGCCCAGAAAAAAGGATTTTACACCTTAAAAGGCTTTGTGAACGGGGTGCTGCGGGCGGCCGCGCGCGGGCTGGAGGATGTCGTCTGGCCGGATCCGGCCAGGACGCCGCGGAAGTATCTGTCCGTGCGCTACTCTATGCCGGACTGGATCCTGATGAAATGGATGGCGCAGTTTGACATGGAGACGGTGGAGCGCATCTGCCAGGGGCTGGCGAGGGAGAGCCGCACCTGCATCCGCTGCAACCTCAGCAGGGCTTCCCGGGAGGAGATCGAGCAGATGCTGCGCGGGGAGGGGATCACGGTGAAAGAGGTGCCGTACCTGGACTACGCCCTGGAGATCTCCGATTACGACCACCTGCAGAGCATCCAGGCGTTCCGCGACGGGCTGTTCCAGGTGCAGGACGTAAGCTCCATGCTGGTGGCGGAGGCGGCGGCCCCCAAATGGGGGGATTACTGCATCGATGTCTGCGCCGCGCCCGGCGGGAAAAGCCTGCATCTCTCCGACAAGCTGAACGGCAGCGGCTATGTGGAGGCCCGGGATCTCACGGAGTATAAAGTGTCTCTGATGCAGGAGAACCTGGAGCGCACAAGGCGCATCAATATGGCGGTGGTGCGGCAGGACGCCACCGTGTTCGACCCGGATTCGGTGGAGAAGGCGGACATCCTGCTGGCGGATCTGCCCTGTTCCGGTCTGGGAGTAATCGGGAGAAAGCCGGACATCAAGTATCGGATGACGGATTATAAACAGCAGGAGCTGGTGGGACTGCAGCGGAAGATCCTGGATACGGTGTGGCAGTATGTGAAAATTGGCGGCGTGCTGATTTACAGCACCTGCACCATCGGCGCGGACGAGAACCAGTACAACGTGAAGTGGTTCCTGGACAATTATCCGTTCCAGCTGGAGAGCATCGACCCGTATTTATGTGAGGCTCTGCACAGCCGCACCACGAAGGCGGGTTATCTGCAGCTGCTGCCCGGCATCCACGATGCGGACGGGTTTTTCCTGGCCAGATTAAAGAGGGTGAAATGATGGAAATGCAGGATATCCGCTCCCTGGATTTTGCGGAGCTTTCTGGGGCGCTGGAGGCGCTGGGGGAGAAGCCGTTCCGTGCAAAGCAGGTGTGGCAGTGGCTCCACCAGAAACTGGTGCAGTCGCCCCAGGAGATGAGCAACCTGCCGCTGCCTTTGCGGGAGCGCTTGGAGCAGGCGTTTGCGTGGCGGAACCTGGAGATCGTGGATATGCTGGAGTCCCGCATAGACGGCACGCGGAAATATCTGTTCCGGCTGTGGGACGGCAATGTGATCGAGAGTGTGCTGATGAAATATCATCACGGGAACAGCGTGTGCATTTCCTCCCAGGCGGGCTGCCGCATGGGCTGCCGGTTCTGCGCGTCCGCCATCGGCGGGTGGCAGAGGGATCTTCTGCCGGGGGAGATGCTCTCCCAGGTTTACCAGATCGAGAGGGACAGCAAAGAGCGCGTTTCCAACCTGGTGGTGATGGGGACGGGCGAGCCATTAGACAATTATGAAAATCTGCTGAAATTTATACATATCCTCACAGACGAGCGCGGCCTGAACATCAGCCAGCGGAACATCACGGTGAGCACCTGCGGCATTGTGCCCGCGATCTATCGCCTGGCGGAGGAAAAGCTGCAGATCACCTTGGCACTTTCACTGCACGCGTCCTCCCAGGAGAAGCGCATGGAGTTGATGCCCATAGCGAAAAAATATGAACTTAAGGAAGTGCTGGCGGCCTGCCGCGCCTATTTTGCGGCCACCGGCCGGCGGCTGACTTTCGAGTACAGCCTGGTGGGACACGTGAATGACACCCGGG
>CANRKY010000150.1 GCA_947631355.1 uncultured Marvinbryantia sp. | reverse complement strand
CAGGACATCCGGGGGAGCATGGCCCATGTAAAGATGCTGGCGGCGCAGAAGATCCTCACCGAGGAAGAAAAAGAGCAGATCCTTGCGGGGCTTGCGGGCATCCTTGCGGATGTGGAAAGCGGGGCGCTGCAGATTACCGAGGAATACGAGGACATCCACAGCTTCGTGGAGGCAAACCTGATCGCGCGCATCGGGGATGCGGGGAAAAAGCTGCACACCGGCAGAAGCCGGAACGACCAGGTGGCGCTGGATATGAAGCTGTATATACGGGAGGAGATCTGCGGGCTGGACGGCCTGCTGCGGGCGCTGCTGGAACAGCTGCTCTCCATGATGGAGGAACATCTGGATACGTATATGCCGGGGTTCACCCACATGCAGAAAGCGCAGCCCATCACCCTGGCCCATCATCTGGGGGCCTACTTTGAAATGTTCAAGCGGGATCGCCAGCGCCTTTCAGATATCTATCAGAGAATGAACACGTGCCCGCTGGGAAGCGGCGCGCTGGCAGGCACCACCTATCCTTTAGACAGGGAGTACACGGCCGGCCTGCTGGGATTTCAGGGCGCCACGGTAAACAGCATGGATTCCGTGTCAGACAGGGACTACCTGATCGAACTGCTGGCGGCCCTGTGCACGGTGATGATGCACCTTAGCCGCTTCTGCGAGGAGATCATCATCTGGAACAGCAACGAGTACCGGTTTGTGGAGCTGGACGATGCCTACAGCACCGGCAGCAGCATCATGCCCCAGAAAAAGAACCCGGACATTGCGGAGCTGATCCGCGGGAAGACCGGGCGGGTGTACGGGGCGCTGACCGCGCTTCTTACCGCCATGAAGGGGCTGCCCCTTGCCTATAACAAAGACATGCAGGAGGACAAGGAATTTACCTTCGATGCCATAGACACGGTGAAGGGGTGCCTGGCACTGTTCACCGGCATGCTTTCCACCATGCAGTTTCGAAAAGCGCGCATGGAGGAGAGCGCGATGCAGGGCTTTACCAATGCCACAGATGCCGCGGATTATCTGGTGAACCGCGGCGTGCCCTTCCGGGACGCCCACGGCATAGTGGGCAGGCTGGTGCTCCTATGCATAGAGAAAAATAAGGCGCTCTCAGATCTGACGCTGGAAGAATTTCAGGCGGTCAGCCCGGTATTTCAGGAGGACGTCTACCAGGCCATCAGCCTGGAAACCTGTGTGGAAAGGCGAAAGACAAAGGGGGCTCCCTCCAGGGAGGCCATGAAAGAGGCCATCGGGGAGGAAAAAGAATACCTTGCCAGAAACAAGGTTCTGACAGTCCCCGCACAGGAGGAATAAACAGGCATGTCCCGCAGGGCATAAATATAGCGGCGCAGGCATATCCTGCAAAGATGAGGAGGAAAAAAATGGAAAAAAAGCTGAAAGTCGGAGTTTTAGGGGCCACCGGAATGGTGGGCCAGCGTTTTCTCTCACTGCTGGAGAACCATCCCTGGTTTGAGGTGGTCACGGTGGCGGCCAGCGCAAGGAGCGCGGGCAAGACCTACGAGGAGGCCGTGGGCGGCAGATGGAAACTGGAAACGCCCATGCCGGAGGCAGTGAAAAAACTGGTTGTGATGAATGTGAGCGATGTAAAGAGCGTGGCGTCCACGGTGGACTTTGTGTTCTCCGCGGTGGACATGTCCAAGGACGAGATCCGCGCCATCGAGGAAGAATATGCGAAGACGGAGACCCCCGTGGTGTCCAACAACAGCGCCCACAGGTGGACGCCGGATGTGCCCATGGTGGTGCCGGAGATCAACCCGGAGCATTTCCAGGTGATCGAGTTCCAGAGAAAGCGTCTGGGAACCGAGAGAGGATTTGTGGCGGTAAAGCCCAACTGCTCCATCCAGAGCTATGCGCCGGCCCTCACCGCGTGGAGAGAATTTGAGCCCTATGAAGTGGTGGCCACCACCTACCAGGCGATCTCCGGCGCGGGAAAGACCTTTAAAGACTGGCCGGAGATGGTGGAAAACGTGATCCCGTACATCGGGGGCGAGGAAGAAAAATCCGAGCAGGAACCTCTGCGCCTCTGGGGACAGATCAAGGACGGGGTGATCGAAAAGGCGTCCGAGCCCGTGATCACCTGCCAGTGCATCCGCGTGCCGGTTTTAAACGGGCACACGGCGGCGGTGTTTGTGAAATTCCGCAAGAAACCCACAAAAGAACAGCTCATCGAGAAGCTGGTGAATTACAGCGGGCTGCCCCAGGAGATGAACCTTCCCAGCGCGCCGAAGCAGTTCATCCAGTACCTGGAGGAGGACAACCGCCCGCAGGTGAAGCTGGATGTGGACTACGAGAACGGCATGGGCGTTTCCATCGGCAGACTTCGCCCGGATACCGTGTACGATTATAAGTTCGTGGGCCTTTCCCACAACACGGTGCGCGGGGCCGCGGGCGGCGCGGTGCTCTGCGCGGAATGTCTCACAAAGCTGGGCTACATCAGCGCAAAATGACCGCTGCCTTCGGGAGCGATACTGGCGTGAGGTTAAGAGGAGTATAAATGATACGTTTTAAAAATCTGACGAAGCGCTATGGGGGCGGAAACGGAATATTTGATTTCTCCTTCGAGGTGGAGGAGGGCGAGGTCTTTGGCCTGGTTGGGGCCGAGGGCGCCGGAAAGACCACCGCGCTTCGCATGCTTATGGGGTTTGAAGAACCCTCCAAAGGCAGATGCGCCATCAACGGGAAGGACTGCGTGAAGCAGGCGGCCGTGCTGCACAGAGACATCGGGTACCTGCCGGACAAGATCGCCCTCCCGGCCGCGCTGACGGGCAGACAGTTCCTGTGCTCCAACGCGGAGCTGCGGGGCATCCGCAACCGGGAGCACCTGTTTCAGGCGGCTCGGAAGCTGGATCTGGATGTGGACGAGAAGATCGACAACATGACTTCCGCCGATGTGCAGAAGACGGGCATCGTGTGCGCCCTGATGCACAACCCGCCGGTGATCCTTCTGGACAATCCCTTCCGCAACCTGGACAGCAGGGCGCGGAGTATCCTGGTGGATCTGATCCTGGAGGAAAAAGAAAAGGGCAAGATGGTGCTGCTCACCGCCAACACGGTGGACATCGCGGATCTCACCTGCGACCGGGTGGGGCTGCTGGATAAAGGAAACATGGTCTATCTGGGAGATATCGAGAATATGCGGGAGAATATGTACCGCCAGTATCTGGTGCAGTTTGGCAGCAGCCGCGCGGCCATGGAATTTTCCAAAGAACCTTTTGAGATCAAGAGCATGAAAGACCGCAACCTGGTGGTGTCTGTGCAGGGCGAACTTCTGCCCCTTCTGCAGGCGCTTGCCAGGCACTATGTCACCAGCGTGGAGCCGGTCCCCTTAAGCCTGGAAGAAACATTCGCGCACATCTATGGAGGAGACCTGTATGCCTAGTATACCCATTCTCAAACAGGACTTCCTGATCAACAAAAAACCGATCCTGATCTGCTATCTGTGTCAGTTTTTCAGCCTGCTGCTGGCCGCGGCCATCCGCGGCATGCGGCTGATGGAGATATCGGATATTTTCTGGGACACCCTGCCGGTGGTGATCATCCCCATGGCGATGGAGATCGTGCTGGCGCACCGGACGGTGCGGATGTGCGAGGCCGACAAGACCATGGACTTTCTGTTATCCGCCAGCGTGACCCCGGCGCAGGTGATCACCACAAAAGCATTTTTTGCGGCGCTGAATATGTTTCTGCTCATTTCCCTGTCCATGCTGTTCGGCTGCCTGTTCCATGTGTACGACCTCACCGGCGTCTGGAACAGCAACACCTACATTGCCCTGAACCTGGGAGGCATGTGCCTGCAGCTCTTTGTGGGCGGCTGGTGCTTTTTGATATCCTGCGCGGACAGGATCCGGAAAAAAACGGCGTACTGGATCGTGGAGGCCGCTCTGCCGGCGGCGCTGTACGGGATCTATCTGCTGTACTATCTTTTTCCCAGACAGCTGTTTCTGCTGCAGTACATCACGATCTTCAGCCTGTTCCGGCAGGAACTGTTTGCCCGGGGTTCCCTGATGGCGCTGCTCGCCTCGGTGATCCTGGCGGTTCTGGGGCTGGGCTGCTACGGCGCGGGGCGCTATCTTTTCTGCGGGCGCAGCCTGCGCACATAAAAGAGGACAGAACATGAACAAAAGCGAGCGCGCTTTGGCAAAATCCCTGTTTATCGCGGAGAAACCCAGCGTGGCCCAGGAATTTGCCAGAGCTTTAAAAGTGAATACCACCCGTCACAACGGATACCTGGAGGGCGACCATGTGATCATCACCTGGTGCGTGGGGCACCTGGTCACCATGAGCTATCCGGAAGTTTACGATGCAAAATACAAGAAGTGGAGCCTGGCGACACTTCCTTTTTTGCCGGAAAATTTTCTCTACGAAGTGATCCCGGCTGTCGCAAAACAATTTCAGATCGTCAGCGGGCTGCTGAACCGCAAAGATGTGGAGACCATCTACGTGTGCACCGACTCCGGGCGGGAGGGAGAGTACATCTACCGCCTGGTGGAGCAGCAGGCAAAGGTGGACCGCGCCGCGAAAAAGCGCAGGCGGGTGTGGATCGATTCCCAGACGGAGGAGGAGATCCTGCGCGGCATCCGCGAGGCAAAAGACCTCTCGGAGTACGACCATCTGGCGGATGCGGCCTACCTGCGGGCAAAGGAAGATTACCTGATGGGGATCAATTTCTCCCGCCTGCTGACCCTGAAATACGGGAACGCCATCTCCAACTATCTGAACACCCGCTACACCGTGATCTCTGTGGGGCGGGTGATGACCTGCGTGCTGGGCATGGTGGTGCGGCGCGAGCGGGAGATACGGGAGTTTGTAAAAACCCCCTTTTACCGCGTGGTCAGCACCATGAAGTACGGGGGCGGCGAATTTGAGGGGGAATTTCGGGCCGTGGAAGGCTCGGCTTACGCAAACTCCCCGCTGCTGTACAAAGAAAACGGGTTCAAAGAGCGCGAGGACGCCCAGAAGCTCATCGACAGCCTGCGCGCGCAGGAGCCGCTGCAGGCAGTGGTGAACAGCATCGAGCGGAAAAAGGAAAACAAGAACCCGCCGCTGCTGTTCAACCTGGCGGAGCTGCAGAACGAGTGCTCCCGGCTGTTTAAAATGAGCCCGGACGAGACACTGCGCACGGTGCAGGAACTGTACGAGAAAAAAATGGTCACCTACCCCCGCACGGACGCCCGTGTGCTCTCCTCGGCGGTGGCAAAGGAGATCGAAAAAAACATCCGGGGACTGCAGGCGTTTTTCCCCGTGACCGGCTTCGTGAAAGACATCCTGCAGCGGGGCAGCCACAGGGTGATCGGACGCTCCCGCTACGTGGACGACAAACAGATCACAGACCACTACGCCATCGTGCCCACCGGGCAGGGGGCCGGGGCAGCAGGCAGGCTGCCAGAGCAGGCCGCCAGAGTGTACGAGC
>CANRKY010000149.1 GCA_947631355.1 uncultured Marvinbryantia sp. | reverse complement strand
GTTCACCACCACCCGCGCGGAGAGGGGACAGATTTCTTCCAGCACCTGCAGCCCGTTTTCCCGCAGGGTGGAGCCCGTCTCCACAATATCCACGATCACTTCCGAGAGGCCCACCAGCGGGGCCAGCTCAATGGAGCCGTTCAGCTTGATGATCTCCACAGTCTGATTCTTTTTGTTATAGAAATATTCCTTCGCGATCCGTGGATATTTGGTGGCCACGCGGATGCGCTCCTGGGATTTCAGCAGCTCCTCCGCCTTTTTCGGCCCGCACACGCACATCCTGCATTTGCCAAAACCCAGGTCCAGCACCTCGTACAGCTTGCGCGCCTCCTCATCTATGGTATCCTTTCCCACCACGCCGATGTCCGCCGCCCCGTATTCCACGTACGTGGGGACATCCGGCCCCTTCGCGAGAAAGAATTTCAGCTTGTATTCTTCGTTGACAAAAATAAGTTTCCGCGTGTCCGGATCTTTCATCTCCTCACAGTGAATCCCGGTTTTTTCCAGCAGCGCAAGCGTCTGCCCGGCAAGCCGTCCTTTTGTGAGGGCCAGGGTCAAATATCTCATGTCGCGCTCTCCTCCATCCCGTATTCTCTGCAGAGGCTCTGGAATCTGTCCGCATCTTCTCTGGACGGCGCGTGCTGAAACTGCATGGACACCCGCCTGCCGTCCCCGCGCATGGCACATGCCAGGCGGATAGCCCGCGCGTCCTCCTTTTCGGAATAGACGATCCGCACCGGTTCCGGCTCTGTCTCCACGGCGATATCCTGGCGCGCCAGCGCCGAGAGGAGCTCGTCCACCACCACCACAAATCCGATGGCAGGCGCTTTCTTTCCAAAGTGCTCCAGCAGCCCGTCGTAGCGCCCGCCGCGCACCAGCGCATCCCCGGTGCCGTAGGTGTAGCCCCGGAAGAAGATGCCGGTATAGTAATTGTAGCTGCTCATCATGGACAGGTCAAAACTGATGTACTGCGCCACGCCGTAATGCTCCAGCAGGCGGTACACCTGCCGCAGCTTTGTGACCGCACAGCCGGCTCCCGCGCGCTCTGCCAGTTTTTCCGCACGGTCCAGCACCTCCACGCCCCCGAACAGAGACGGCAGGGCGCGCAGCGCCTCTCTGCCGGCGTCCGAGATGGGAAGGGAAGCTGTGAGGCTTTCCACGCCGAAGAAATTGCGGTTGGAAATGTAATCGATCAGTTCCGCCTCTGTCTCCTCCGGGATCTCCGTTCCGCGCACGATGCTGCGGTAGTATTCCACATGGCCGATGCTGATCTGGAACCGCTCCAGGCCGGCCTTTTTCAGGCAGTCCACCACCATAGCGATGGTCTCCGCGTCCGTCTGCACATCGCTCGCGCCGCCGATCACCTCGGCGCCCAGGTGGGTGGTCTCCTTCAGCCGCCCCTGATAGCTGGAGTGATTGATGAAGGTATTTCCCACGTAGCACAGCCGCGTGATGTCCTCTGTGTCGTCCAGATACTTCGACGCCGCCCTGGCGATGGAGGGCGTGATATCCGGGCGCAGCACCAGGGTGTTTCCCTCTTTGTCAAAGAATTTGTAGAGTTCCCTGGAGGGCGTGGTGCCCACATCCCGGCTGAACACATCAAAAAATTCAAAGGTGGGGGTCTCGATGTCCCGGCACCCGTACAGCTTCAGCACCCCGTGCAGCGCGTCCTGGATCTTCAGCTTGCGCTCGCACTCGTCTTTATAAATATCCCGCACGCCATCCGGCGTGTGTAGTAACCGTTTATCCATAAAATCACCTGACTGTCTTCCAAAATCACTTCGTTCATTATACGGACCGGGCAGATAAATGTCAATCCCTGCGGAGCAGATCTTTTTTGAGTCCTTCCAGATAGGGCACCAGCACGCCTCTGTTCCTGGACAGGCGGAACTCCTGGTCCAGCTCCTCATAGCGGAAGCTCTTGCGCCCGCCCTGCTCTTTTCTGTCCCAGAAGCGCTTCACATCCGCGAAAGGAAGGTAAAAGATCTCATCCCGCCCGGTATAATAGATCACAAGGAAGGCCACCCCGCCCTGCTTTTCAAAATTCTCCATGAACCGGATCTGATGGGGATGGATGTTCTGCAGGGCAAAGGTATCTGTGGTGCACTCTTTCGCGTCAAAGCACACAGGGACGCCCTGCACGCAGCCGATGTAATCCACGGTGCTTTTCTGGTCAAAATAGGCCAGTGTGATGTGCCGGTTCTCCTTGTCGATCTTGATGGGCGTAATGGGCGTGGGAATCTTCTGGATCAGGGCAAGCCCCTTTTCCAGATACACCTCGTTGGAGCGGTTGATCAGATCCTCCAGAAGCGAGCCGCGCAGCCCGCGGGAATTCCATGTAGCCATGATATCCTCCTTGTTACATGTGGCGGAAGCCTTCTTTTCTGCCTGTGAACGGAATCGCACAACCTATGAATAACAATTAATTGTTCACTGGAAAAGATTTCCCGGAACTCCCAGTGCTTCGGCCACCCGCGCAAACTCCGCCGGGAGCGGCGCTTCCAGAGTGCGGCCGGAAAGGTAAGACAGCTCACCCTCCAGAGCGGGAAAGGAAACGCGCCACGCGTGGAGCAGCTGGCTTTTCACGCCGAACCGGCTGCGGAATTTTCTGTTTTCCGCCGCATCGCCGTATTTTCCGTCCCCGATGATCGGATGCCCGATATAGGCGAGGTGCGCGCGTATCTGATGTGCGCGCCCGGTGATCAGCCACACTTCCAGCAGGGAATACGCGCCGTCCGTCCAGAGGCGGCTGCACTCCGTGCGGATCTGCGCCGCATTCTCCCAGCCCTCTTGTCCCTCTTTTCCGGCCTCGGCCACCGATACCCGGTTGGTCCGCTGATCTTTGACCAGGATATTTTCCATACGCATCTTCTGCATAGTCCTGCCCTTCACCAGGCAGAGATAATACTTATGTAAACTTCTGTCCCGCAGGCACCGGGACAGCTCCCGCGTCCCGGCCAGACTTTTCCCAAAAAGCACCAGGCCGCTGGTGTTGCGATCCAGGCGATTGCACACGGACGGGCGAAACGTCCGCAGGCTTTCCGTCGTCACCTCGCCCTTCTGCGCCAGATAGGCCAGAATCTGCTCGTTCAAGGACACATCCCCTGCATCCCCCTTCTGAGAGAGCGTTCCCGACGGCTTATCCGCCACCAGGATATGCCGGTCCTCGTAGATCACCAGCTCTTTGGGCAGCGGCTCTGCACAGGGAATGAAGCGGGTGGTTTCCTGCGCGGAAAACTTCTTGTATGTCTCCTCGGAAATATACAGGCGCACGCAGTCCCCCGGCTGCACCAGCTCGCTTCCCGCGGCCTTTTTTCCGTTCAAAGTGATGTTCTTCTTCCGCAGCATTTTATAAAAAAAACTTTTGGGCGCACTGCGCAGACAGCGCCCCAGCAATTTGTCCAGGCGCTGTCCGGCGTCTTTTTCTTCCACAATGATCTCTTTCATCCCAAACGAGCCCCTCACAATTTATAACATCTGGAAACCATCTATGTCCATTCGATGCATATGATTCCATCGGCATGTCTCAGGCACATTATTCAGAGCATAAAAATCACATCATGACGCGTCATTCGATGCTGGCAGTCGCACATTGCATGCCATTCAGAACATAAAAATCACATCATATCGCGCCATTACACACAGATGCACAAGATCACCTGGCGCACCAGCTCGTTTCTTGTGGCGCCGGGATAGCGCTCATCGGGCGTGAAAGGCACAGCCGCCTCCCACTCCGCGCGGTGGGCGTAGAGCTCGTCCACCCTGCGCAGAAAAGGTTTCAGTTCCTTTATCACTTTCACATCCGCCCGGTAGCCGTTCCCCTGCAGGATCTTTTTGATGTGATTCTGCGCGAACGCCACATCCGTGTTCAGCTGCGGGCTGTAGCACACCACGTTCAGGCCGCTCACCACAATGCAGGGCATCGGCATATTTTTTTCGTAGGAACTCACGGTGGTCTCGTAGAGGACGGTCATATCCTTCACATGGCTGATGATCTCCCGGTACAGCTCCGGCTCCAGGGGCTTCTGCAGCAGGATCAGGATCATTCCCACCGCGCTTTTGCTGGCCGGAAGACACCCCATGATCGCCACAAACGTGAACAGATTGTTGCGCGTGCCCGTGTGGAAATAGCCGGTCAGGAAAATAATGACCGGAATGGCAAACAAGATGGAGGTGATCAGCACTCTCCTTTTCTTCTGCGCACGGACATACCCGTATTCTCCTTTATCCGGTTTTTTCACTGTGCCACCTTCTTTTTGTGTATATTCCGAATCGTTTTCTTCTTTCTTCCATTTCCATTTTCCATATGGCCACCGCTCTTTGCAGATGCCGCCCGGCCGCCGTTCTTCGCGGATGCCGTCCGACCACTGTCCTTTGTGGATATTGCCGTCCGACCATTGTTCTTTGCGGATATTGTCGTCCGGCCACTGCTCTTTGCAGATATCGTCCTGTCACCGTCTTTCGCGGATATTGCCATACGGCCGCCGTTCTTCGCAGATATTGCTTCTCCTGGTTTGGGCCGGATCAGACACTGCCTGCCGTAGCCGATCAGATCTTCTCTCCCCGCCCGGATCAGGGCTTCCTTTACCAGGGCATAGTTCTTCGGGTCGCGATATTGGATCAGCGCCCGCTGCATGGCTTTCTCATGCGGGTTCACCGGCACGTACACGCTCTGCATGGTGCGCGGGTCCACCCCGGTGTAGTACATGCAGGTGGATATGGTGGATGGAGTCGGATAAAAATCCTGCACCTGCTCCGGCATATAGCCCAGGTCACGCAGGTACTCCGCCAGTTCTACCGCCTCCATGAGCGTGCTGCCCGGATGGGACGACATCAGGTAGGGAACCAGGAACTGGTTCTTCCCATATTCACGGTTCAGCGCCTGATATTTGCGCACAAAAGAGAGATACACGGTATGCCGCGGCTTTCCCATCTTTTCCAGAACCGCGTCCGACACGTGTTCCGGGGCCACTTTCAGCTGGCCGCTCACGTGATAGCGCACCAGTTCCCGGAAAAAGGTATCGTCCGCGTCCGCCATCAGATAATCGAAGCGGATGCCGGAGCGGATGAACACTTTCTTTACCTTCGGCAGCGCCCGCAATTTGCGCAAAAGCTCCAGATAATCGCTGTGATCCGCCGTCAGATTTTTGCACGGCTGCGGAAACAGGCACTGCCGGTCCGGGCAGGCGCCGTGCAATGTCTGCTTTTGGCAGGCCGGAAAACGGAAATTTGCCGTAGGGCCGCCCACATCGTGGATATAGCCCTTAAAGCCCGGCTCCTCCGTGAACCGCCTTGCCTCGTCAAGCAGGGATTCCTGGCTGCGGGCCTGCACGATGCGGCCCTGATGAAAGGTCAGCGCGCAGAAATTGCAGCCCCCAAAGCAGCCCCGGTTGCTGATGAGGGAATACTTCACCTCATCAAACGCCGGGACTCCGCCC
>CANRKY010000148.1 GCA_947631355.1 uncultured Marvinbryantia sp. | reverse complement strand
GGTATTAACCATAAATATATTGTAGTAGGAGGTGTTTGGCATGCAAATTATTGCATCATTTTATGCTGCCGTTGCGGCTGGTATAGTTTGCCACTATATCATCAAATGGTTAGACAGCAGCGAATAATCGGCAACTAACCTGTGGGGTTAAGCCTTCCCACCGCCAGAATTAGGAATAGAAATCCCCAGAGCAACCACCTCTGGGGATTTCGATTTCTGTTGGTATGCAAATTATATCATCATATGCCATAAAGTATTATAGCATATGCGCTTTGTGATTTCAATATGCAAAAAACAATTTTGTCAATTTTATGTCCAAACCATCTTTTGCGATTTCTTCCGAATCATTTTCTCAGCTCACAATGCGGTAATATGTCCTGGACGTGACCAGAAATACCAAAAGATAGCCCACGGTGAAGACACCGGCCACGATCAATGTCACTTCCGCGAACAGACGCACATTGTTCATGTAAAATCCCGTCATGACCAGCCTCATGATATGAAATGCCGCCGTGCAGTGCACAAGCGCCGTCATAAGAGGCAGGAAAAACATCAGCCGCACCTGGCTGTTGATGGACTGCCGAATCTCCCGCCTGTCCATCCCCACGTTCTGCATGATCACGTAGCGCTCCCGATCCTCGTAGCCCTCGCTGATCTGCTTGTAATAGATGATCAGCACGGTGGCCGAAAGAAAGATAACGCCCAGATATATGCCCAGGAACAGCATGCTGCCGTACAGGCCGTGCACGTCCTCCCGAAACTGGTAGCGGCAGTTTACGGAGGGCAGTTTCACGGTATCCGCGTGCTCCTGCAGGGCGTCTTTCAGCGCGCGGTCAAAGGCCAGGGCGGCTTCCTCCCCGCCCTTCACATTAAAGGACAGGATGTACTCCAGCCCGCTGGCGGCCGTTCCCTGATAAATGCTTTTCTGAAGCTCGTCGATGTGCTCCAGCGCAGCATCGTCCGCCACCACGATGTTGTGCCAGCCTGCCGCCATGTAAGCAAATTTGTTTTCTATGGGAAAGCCGGCCAGCTCCCGGCGCACATGGAAGGATTCGCCCGCAAAGGAGAACCCGCTCAGCGGCTCTCCCTTTGCCGTGTACACGGCCACTTCCCCTTTTTGCAGGTCCACCGTTTCCCCGCTTAATTTCTGATAGTCCTGTGCGGTCACAAAATTCAGCGCGGCCAGATTTTCCCACTTTGTGGCCTGTTCGTCCAGCGAGACAAACGCATCCATTTGCCGCTCCACAACCACCGTGATGCTCCGATAACCCTGCAGATCCTGCAGCTCTGCCTGCCGCTGCGCGGCCGTCTGCCGTATCAGCTGCTCCAGTGCGGCGTTTTCCTGCACGGTGCTGCTGTCATACTGCACAGAGATTTCTTTGGGGAACCGCTCCTCCAGGATTTCCTGAATACCGGCGTACAGGCACACCGTGGTGGAGAGGATCAGCAGCACCCCTGTGGACAGGATGCAGATATTTGCCAGCCCCACCGCGTTCTGTTTCATGCGGTAGATCAGCCCGGACACCGCCACAAAATGGTTGGTGCGGTAATAATAATTCCGCCATTTCCGCAGTATTTTCAGAACGGCGGTGCAGCCCGCCACAAACAGGCAGTAGGTGCCCAGCATCACCAGGATCACCGCCAGAAACAGCGTGTTGAGCGCCGTCACCAGATTGGTCACAGACAGCGCCAGATAGTATCCCACTCCAAGGAATAGGACGCCCAGAAGTGTGAGGAGCCCTTTTCCCCTCGGCTCCCGCTCTCCCGCGCTTTTGCTGTTTAAAAGTTCTATGGCGGAGGATCTGCGGATGGAATACACATTCCACAGGAAGATCAGCGCAAACAGCCCCGCAAAGGCCGCAAACGTGGCGGATATCGCCTCCGGGAACACCTGGTAGCTGGTGGATACCGGATATTGAAACATCCATAAAATAACCAGGAACATCAGGCGGTCCAGCAAAAGGCCCAGGGCAAGCCCTCCGGCGATGCCGGCAAAGGCCAGCAGCCCTGTCTCCCACGCCAGGATGCGGGTGATATGCCGCTTTTCCAGCCCAAGGATGGAATACAGCCCCAGTTCCCGCTTCCTGCGCTTCATCAGAAAACTGTTGGTGTAAAACAAAAAGACAAACGAGAACAGCCCCAGCACCACAACGCCGAATCGCAGGATCCCCGGAACGGTGGAATTTTTTGCGAACGCCGGGTTCCGGCTGATGCTGCACATACTGTAAAACATGGACACCGTCATCAAAATGGTGAAAAGAAAGGGCAGATAAAACCTGCGGCCGCTGCGGATGTTCACCAGGGCCATGGCGCGGTAAAGCCCTCTACGCATGATGCTCACCGCCCTTTGTCAGCACCGTGAGGGTGCCGGAAATCTTTTCATACATTTCCTCACTGCTCATATTGCCCTTATAGAGCTGGTGGAACACTTCCCCGTCTTTGATAAACAGCACGCGCATGGCCGTGCTGGCCGCTTTTATGGAATGAGTCACCATAAGGATGGTCTGCCCTTCCGCGTGAATGTCGGCAAACAGTTTTAACAGGCTGTCCGCCGCCCGGGAGTCCAGCGCGCCCGTGGGCTCATCGGCCAGTATGATCTTCGGGCGGGTGATCAGTGCCCGCGCCACCGCCGTCCGCTGCTTTTGCCCGCCGGACACCTCATAGGGAAATTTTTCCAGGATCTCCCGGATGCCGAGTTTATCCGCGATGGGATACAGGCGTTCTTCCATCTGATGATAATTGCACCCGGACAGTACCAGCGGGAGCAGAATATTGTCCCGCACGGAAAACGTGTCCAGGAGATGAAAATCCTGAAAGACAAACCCCAGATTTTCCCTGCGGAACGCGGAAAGCTCCCGGTCCCCGATCGCCTGCAGGCTCCTCCCGTTCAGCTTCACCTCGCCGCCCGTGGGCTTATCCAGCGCGGCCAGAATATTTAACAATGTGGTCTTTCCGGAACCGGACTCCCCCATGATCGCCACAAATTCTCCCGGCTCCACCGAAAAGCTGACCTTCCGGAGCGCCTGCACCTGATTGCCCACAAAGCGCGTGGTATACACTTTGCGCAGCTGATTTACTTCCAAAACTGCCATTTACACATCCCTCTTTCTGTCTTTTTTCATACGCAGCATGTGACACATCTGTCAGCTCCGATTATAGTGCCCTGCCAAAAAGACAGCCATCGTTTTTCCTTTCAATTCAAAAGGAAACCTTTCAAAATTGTAAGAATCACACATTTCCTGTTGATACCCTTTTCTGCAAAAAAAGGATGTGCCGGCACGGCGAAAAAGTTAAAAACGAAGAATGATCCTGGTTCCGCTGCCGGGCTTCGATTCCGCGGTGATGGTGTGATTTAGCTTTTCGCAGATCCTGCGGCACAGATACAGGCCCAGGCCGGTGGCCTTTTTATCCATCCTGCCGTTGAAGCCGGTGTAGCCCTTTTCAAAGATGCGGGGCAGGTCTTCCGCCGCGATCCCAATGCCGGTATCTTCGATCACAAGACTCTCATCATCCGGAGCATAGATCGCGATGCTCCCTTTTTCGGTATACTTCACCGCGTTCGACAAGATCTGCCCGATCACAAATACCATCCATTTTTCATCTGTGACCACCTGCCTGTGCGTCTCCTGAAAATTCAGGGTCAGCCTACTCTGGATAACAACGCGCGCATATCTGCGCAGCGCCTGGCGGATCATCTGATCCAGGTCGTAGGTGTCCAGCACAAAGTCATTGACCGGGCTTCCCAGGCGGAGGTACTGCAGCACCATGTCCGTGTATTGCTCCACCTTGAACAGCTCCGCAGCCATCGCATCGCCGTTTTCCATCTTCTGATTCTGCAGCAGGAGGTGCATGGCCGAGATGGGAGTTTTGATCTGATGGATCCAGATGGTGAAATAATCGGTCCGCTCGCGGTATTCACTCTCCCGCTCGCTCTCCAGCCGCCGGTACATTTCCTGCAGTCCGCCCGCCAGCCTCTGGTAGTCTTCCTCCAGCAGATCCATGGGCGGCGGCAGCATTTCCAACGCGGGCTCCGCGAGTGAGCACTGTCTGCCGGTCTCATGGCACGCGCGGGCATAGCGCCTGAAATCCCACGCAAGGATCAGCCCGCCGAACACGGCGGACAAAAGCGCCGCGTAGCCCACAGCCTCCATGGGCACGGCGGCCCGATACAGGAAAAGTACGGTTCCAAAACAAAAAAACAGGATCCCAAAGAAAAGGATCCCGCCGCGGATACGCCTGATATATCCGCCTGCAATCTTACTCCACAAGATACCCCATCCCCTTCTTTGTGGTGATAAAATCATACAGGCCGGCCTGTTCCAGCTTTCTGCGCAGCCTGGTCATATTCACCGTAAGCGTGTTGTCGTCAATAAAGCTGTCGCTCTCCCACAGACGCGTCATCAGAGTGTCGCGCGATACCGTCCTGCCCTTGTTTTCCAGAAGCGTCTGCAAAATGCGGAACTCATTTTTGGTGAGCTCCACCGTGGTTCCACTGTAAGTCACTGTGGTATTGTCCAGATTCAGCACCGCGCCCCGGTGCTCCAGCAGGCTGGTCTGTCCGCCAAAATCGTACGTCCTGCGCAGAACAGCCTGCATTTTGGCAGACAGGACGCTGAGGTCAAAGGGCTTGGCCAGAAAATCGTCCGCCCCGTAATTGATCGCCATAACGATATTCAGGTTGTCGGCAGCGGAGGAAAGAAAGATCACCGGCACCTTCGAGATCTTCCGTATCTCCCTGCACCAGTAATATCCGTTATAATACGGCAGAGAAATGTCCATCAGCACCAGCTGCGGCTGAAACTTCGCAAACTGCGCCGTGACGTTGGAAAAGTCTTCCGCCGCCTTTGTCTCATATCCGAAAGAATCCAGGTAGACGCAGATCTGCTCTGTGATCACCCGGTCATCCTCCACGATCAACACTTTGTACGCCATAAATACTCCTTTTTGCAATCACGGGACGATCCACAAGATGCCTCGTCCCTCGATGCCCTCTGTCCTTCCGCAAAAGACAGGGCTGTCCACCATAGACGACTCGCTGCATCGGCCTATTATGTGACAGCCCTATTTTTATCTGCGTATATGAGATTTATTCCAGTGTCCGCATGGCGGCTTCCGCCACATGGCCCACCAGCACGGATGTGGTGACGCTTCCCACGCCGCCCGGCACCGGAGTGATGGCATCCACCACCGGCTCCACCGCCGCGAAATCCACATCTCCGCAGAGCTTTCCTTCCTCATTCACATTGATTCCCACATCAATGATGATCTGGCCCGGTTTTACGTATTCCGCGCCGACCACGCCCGCGCGTCCCGCGGCCACGATGATGATATCGGCCTCTCTGGCCACAGACGGCATATCCACCGTTCTTGTGTGGCAGATCGTCACCGTTGCGTTCTTCTTCACCAGCATCATTGCCGCCGGTTTCCCCACCACAAGGCTTCTGCC